>CAZSIX010000001.1:0-248320 GCA_964607145.1 uncultured Planctomycetota bacterium
CCGCCGGCGGCGGTGCGCGGGGTGCGGCTCCCCGCGGCGCGGCTCGGCGGGTTCGGCAGCCTCTCCGCCGCCGCCGCCGCGATGGAGGCGGCGCGCCGTCTGCGAGGCGGCGGCCCCGGGGGTCCGACGCTCATCGTCGGCGCGCCCCGCGGCCTCCCCGCCGCGGGCGTCCTCCTCTCCGGCCGCGGTGCCCGGTGATCGTCGAGGCGCGCGGCGTCGCCGGGACGGATCGCGACGGCGTCCCGTCCCCGCCGCCGGGAGGCGAGGAGCCGGGGCCGGAGCCACGGAGAATGGTGCTCTTCAGCGTGGCCGTGTTCTCCACCATGTTCGCGCTCCAGGTCCTCCACGTCGTGGCGTCGCTCCTGCTGCTCCCCCGCACGCTGCTGCGGGATCCGGATCGGCGGACCTCCGCACGGCTGGGGGCGTGGCTGGCGCGCTCGGCGCTGGGCCTGCCCCGGCGATGGCGCGGGCCCCTGGAGGAGTTGCGGCGCGTGGATCTGCGACGGCCCGCGGTCGTGGTGGCCAACCACCGTTCCATCGTGGACATCGGCGGCCTGCTCTGCCTCCCCGGCGCGCCCCGACTCCTGGCCAAGCCGTGGGTGGCGCGGCTGCCCCTCGTGGGGCTGGGGATCCGCCTCTCCGGCCACGTGGTGTTCGATCCCGCCGACCTGGGTCAGGTGCGGGGGGCGCTGGATCGGATGGAGGGGATGCTGCGGCGGGGCATCTCCGTGGGCTGGTTCCCGGAGGGGACGCGCCAGCGTTCCCCCGGCCTCGGTCCCTTCGGCGAGGGGGCCTTCGAACTGGCCCTCCGTGCCGGGGTCGACGTGCTGCCCATCGTGTTCCACGGGACCGGGGAGTTGGTCCCGCCGGGCAGCCTCGTGTTCCGGGACGTGCCCGTCGGCGCCACCGTCCTCCCGCGCATCCCCGCCGAGGGGGATCGCCGCGCCCTCGCGATGCGCGTCCGCTCCGCCATGGAGGCGGCCCTCGCCTCGGGACTGCCCGCCGTCACGGGCTAGCGGCCCGCGATGACGCGGAGGCGGCGCTCCTCGACGCCGGGGACCGGCCCCCGCTGGAGGCCCCTCACCGCGGCGGCCCGCGCCTCGTCCGGGCGGCCCAGCGCGAGGAGGGCCTCCGCCCGGCAGAGCAGCGCCTCCGCGGAGTCGTGCAGCAGCAGGGCGGCGCGATCCGCGGCGGCGAGCGCCGCCGCCGGCTCACCGCGGCCCCTCGCGGCGTCCGCCTCCCGCAGCGCCAGGCGGGCCTCCTCCACGGCCGCCGCCGAACCGGGGTCCGGGGCGGCGCCCACGGTGGGAGGCCCGGCGCGCCGCACGTCGGAGGGCCCGCGCGGGTCGCCCCCCGCGAAGAACGCGCGCAGGTCGTAGGCGACGAACGCGCCGAGCCCGCGCGGGGCGCGGGAGACGTGGAGCACGGAGGCGGCGGCGTCGTACACGATGGCGTGGGCGTGGTTCAGCGCGGCGATGGTGGAGCGGTTCCCGAGGCCGACCTCGGCGCCCCCGGGGCCGCGCCGGTCGCGCAGGAGCGCCGCCGCCGCCGCCACGTCCAGCGGCGGTGCCGCCGCCAGCAGTTCCTCCGCCCGCGCGAGGCGCTGCGCGCTGCTCCCGTCGCGGGCCATGGTCGCCGCCACCGCGTCGCCCGCCCAGGCCGGCGAGCGGATGTGGTTGGCGCAGGCCACGGAGCCGCCTTCGGCCTCGAGGAACTCCGTGCGCAGGGGATCCGTCTCGATGACGCCGGACCGTCCCGTTCCGCCCTCGCCCACCACGACCAGCGCGGCGCCGTGGTACGGACTCCGCCGGAAGCGCTCGACGACCTGGTCGATGGTGCGGTCCTCTCGCAGCGCGTCCCGGAGGATGAGCGGCACCGGCCTCCCGACGCGGGGCCACTTCGTCGCGTCCGTCCGCGTCGCGTGGAGCATCACGACGAGTCCGTGCGCGTTCACGCCGCTCACGACTCCGAGCATGCCCGCCCAGGACACCGCCACGTAGCGCGCGCCGCCGTCGGGTGCGACGAAGAAGACGAGCTTGCGATCGTCGAAGATGGTCCCCGCCTCGAAGTCGCAGTTGCGCGCCAGCAGCAGCCCGCCGGAGGCGCTCCTCGCGCCGGACACCGCGACGGACGTGCAGCCCAGCTGCGTGTCGACGAGGCCCGCCTCCGCCATGGACTGTCCCGTGTCGTAGAGGGTCTGGTAGAACAGCACGCGGTGGAAGATGGGGAACACGTCGGCGTGGGGACGGGGGCCGCTGCGCTCCAGCGCCGGGACCATGGCCGCCGCCTCGAGCATCACCTCCGGGTCCACGTACGCGGGCAGGTCGCGGTAGAGGAACAGCACCGCCTTCCGCATGAGCGCCCGGCGGAGGGACCCCGGCAGGAGCCGGTCCAGCTCCCGGAACAGGTTGTCCTCCTGCGCGTCCAGCGTCTCGCGGCAGAGGCTCGCCATGGCGTATCCCCGCGCCACGGCGTCCCCCGGCAGGAAGATCTCGCCGATGCCCTCGTCCTCGTGGACCCACGCGTCGCCGAGGCGGCGGATGCCGACGGGGTCCTGGATCACCGGACAAGCGAGGGCGGGATGGTCCACGGGCAGCGGTGGTGGCGTGAACAGCCGCCCCTCCAGCCACCACGAGAGGAGGAGCGCGGACGCCAGGGCGACGACGAGGACTGCGCCGGCGGCGAGCGCGAGCCGTCGCGCCCAGCGCCGCGCGCGGGAAGAGGAGGAGGCGGGCGCGGCGGCAGCGCCCTCGGAAGGGGAAATCACGGCGGGATGGTACGCCATGGCGGCCCGCCTCCAGTGGCGATGTCGCCGAAGGAGCGGTGGGCGCCCGGCGATTGCGAGCGGCGCCGCGGCGCTGACGCCGAGTTCATCGCGGCGCTCGCGACGCAGGGGGCTTGCCCGGGACCGGGAGATGGGCGTAGGATCGGGCCGTTCCGCGGGGCGGGGCACGCGGGGGCCCGTTGTCCGGGGCGCCGCCTGCGCGCGGCGCGGGAGGGGAGCATGGGCGTTCGGCGATGGCTGATGGCGGCGCTCGTCGCGGTGTCCGGGTGGGCGGTCACGGGGTGCGGGGCCAGCGGGCCCGTGTTCTCGACGATCGAGTCCAGCCTCCCGCCGCTCTCCTCCGGCGACGGCCGCATCTTCTTCTTCCGCGACGGCAGCATTCTCGGGGCGGCGGTCACGCCGGACATCCGCCTGAACGATGAGGTGGTGGGCGAGTCCCGGCGCAGTTCCGTGTTCTTCGTGGACCGGCCCGCGGGGCGGTACGAGGCCTCCTGCCAGACGGAGGCCCGCAACGAGACGTGGATCGATCTCGCGTCCGGCGACACGATCTACGTGCGCACGTTCGTGACGCCGGGGGCGTTCGTGGGCCACGTCCAGGTCGTCATGGTGAGCCCCGAGTCCGGTCGTCGAGACATCCAGGGCCTGCACTACGTGGGACCGCCCCTGACCGGGCCCAGTCCGTAGGCCTGCCCGGGGTGGCGTTCGCGGGAGATCCGGGAGCCGACCCCGACACGGACGTCGTCATCATCGGCGGTGGCCCCGCCGGGTCGGCGTTGGGGGCGTACCTCGGTCGGGCCGGCGTCCGCCACCGGCTCTACGAATCGGTGCGCCATCCGCGCGCCCACGTGGGGGAATCCCTGGTCCCCTCCACGACGCGGGTCTTCCGCGAGATCGGCTTCCTTCCGCGCATGGAGGCGGCGGGCTTCATCCGCAAGTACGGCGCGGCGTGGCACCCGCCGGTGAAGGAGGGGACCCTCACCATCGAGTTCCGGGAGATGCCCCAGCCCGGGGTGGACCAGGATTACACGTGGCAGGTGGACCGGTCGCGACTGGACGACATGCTGCTGCGCCACGCCGCGGCCCTGGGGACGGAGGTGGTGGAGCGCGTGCCCGTCCGCGAGGTCGTGTTCGAGGGGGACCGCGCGGTGGGGGTGGTGGTGGACCACGGCGGGGAGCGGGAGACCGTTCGCGCCCGGGTCGTCGTCGACGCCAGCGGGCGGCGCGCGCTGCTGGGCAAGCAGCGGGGCCTCTACCGGAAGGACCCCCATTTCGACCAGTTCGCCGTGCACGGCTGGTTCGAGGGCGTGGACCGCGGGCCCGCGGCGCACGCCGACTTCATCCACGTCCATTTCCTCCCCGTGCGCCGCGGCTGGGCGTGGCAGATTCCCATCACGACCGCGGTGACGTCCATGGGGATCGTGGCGGAGCGGGAGGTCTTCCGCGCGTCCCGCGCCGACCCGGCGGCGTGGTTCGCCACCCACGCGGCCTCGGCGCCGGACCTGGCGCGCGCCATGGCCGGCGCGCGACCGGTGAACGACCTCACCGTCGAGGGGGACTACTCCTACTCCATGGCCCGCCTCGCCGGGGACGGCTGGCTGCTGGTGGGGGACGCGGCCCGCTTCGTGGACCCCATCTTCTCCTCCGGCGTGAGCGTGGCGCTGGAGGGGGCGCGGTCGGCGGCCGCCGCCATCGTGGCCGGGCTCGCCGCGGGGGACGTCTCCGCGGCCGCGTTCGCGGACTACGAGCGGAGGCTCCGGTCGGGCGTGGAGGTCTGGTACGAGTTCATCCGGCTCTACTACCGGCTCATGCCGCAGTTCACGTTCTTCCTCCGATCGCCCCGCTGGCGCACGGAGGCGCTCCGGCTGCTCCAGGGCGAGGTCTACGACCGGGACGAGGTGGAGATCCTGGCCGCCATGCGCCGGTTCGTGGATCAGGTCGAGAGCGCGGGCGGCGCCCACCCGCTGAAGGCCCACCTCGATCCGAGCCTGGCGGACGGCGGGGACGGCGGGGCGGCCCGCGGGGTACCATCGCGATCGTGACCCCCGCGGCCGGCTCCGGAGAGGCGGCGGCGCTGCGCATGCGCGGCGCCCGCCGCGTCCTCCTCGTGGACGTGGACAACCAGCGGCGCTGGATCGGCTCCCGCGTCGCGCCGGAGGTCCACATCCCGCCCGTCGCGCTGCTGCTCCTGGCGACGGTGCTCCGCCGCCAGCGGCCGGACGTCGAGGTGCGCGTGGTCACCTCCTCCCTGGATGTCCCCACGGACGGGGGGTTCCGCGCGCTGCTCGACGACTTCCGCCCCGACGCCATCGGGCTCCGCTGCATCTCCTTCTTCTTCGAGGAGCTCCTCCACGTCGCCCGCCTGCTGCGGGAGTGGGATCCGGACGTGCCCGTGGTCGTCGGCGGACCGGTGGTCGCGTCCCTCGGCCGGAAGGTGCTGGAACGCTGTCCCGACCTCGACCTGCTGGCCCGGGGGGAGGGGGAGGCGGTCCTCCCGGAACTCCTGGCCGGCGAGCCCCCGGCGTCCGTGCGCGGACTCCTGCTGCGGGACGGGGACGACGTCCGCGAGACCCCGTCGCGACCGCTCCTGGACGACCTGGACGCGCTGCCCTTCGCCGACCACTCGCTCATCGACCTCGCGCGCTACGAGCGCTGCCTCTCCTACGCGTACAACCACCGCCGGCAGGGCATCCTCTACACGAGCCGGGGCTGCGTGTTCCGGTGCTCGTTCTGCTTCCAGCCTTCCGGCGTGGGGGCCCGGTACCGGAGCGCGGCGAACGTGCTGGAGGAGATCCGCCTCCTCCACGACGTCCACGGCGTGCGGGACTTCTACGTCATCGACGACATCTTCAACGTGAAGCGGCGGCGCGCCATGGACGTGTTCCGCGGGATCCTCGACGCGGGCCTCGATGTGCGCCTCTACTTCGTGAACGGGCTGCGCGCCGACCTGATGGACGAGGAGCACATCGACCTCATGGTCGAGGCGGGGACCGTCTGGGTCACCTACGCCATCGAGACGGTCCACCCGGACACGCAGCGCCTCATCCGCAAGGAGATGGACATGGAGCGGGCGGAGCGCGCCATCCGCCACACGCAGGACAAGGGCATCGTGGTCAACATCAACACCATGTTCGGCTTCCCCCACGAGACGCGCGCCATGGCCGACCTCACGCTGGACTGGATGGAGCGCCTGGGGCGGCCGTCGCTGTTGCCGTACCACTTCGCGCTGAAGGGGTACGAGGGGTGCGAGATCGTCTCCCAGGCGGAGGAGGCGGGCTGGGACATGCCGGCCTTCCTCGCGGAGGCCAACAAGGCCTACAACCACGTCCCCCGCGGCACGCCGACCTTCCCGCGCGCGGAGATGATCGGCCACATGGTGGACTACCACGAGCGGTTCGGCATCGGCAGCGAGCGCCGCCTGCGGGAGGCCGTCGCCACGCTCCGCCGGGTCGGCTATACCGACGGGGACCTGACGGACATGTACTCGGTGCTCCTCAACCGCCCCATCACCGATCCCCGCGACATCCGACCGGCGCGGAGCGCGACCGCGGAGTCCGTCGGTTCGCCGACGGCGTAGGCGCGGGCGCCGCTCCCGCGTCCGGAGGATGCGCCTCAAGGTGGCGGGGCGGCCCACCGATGACTCCCGCGGGGCGTGTCCGCGACCGACGGCACTTCCGGCGGAGGAGGGTCGGCCTCCGGGCGGGGTACCCGCCGACGGAGCCCGTCGGCGTTGACGCCTCCGGGCGCGGGGCGTAGACTTCGCCCCTGAAGGGTGGAGTGTTCGCCGCGGCCGCACGGGGGCTGCCGCGGCAAGGGCGGGGCGGAGGAATCCATGGGGGCGTGCGCGCCCGGGTGGCGGCGGTCGGCGGTGGCGGGATCCGCGCTGACGCGCATCCTCGATCCACCGGCCGACGACGTTCCCCGTCGGCCGGATCATGGACCCGACGGGTCACCCTTTCCGATTCGCCGTGCCCGCGTCCGCGGCGCGGGAGCGGTCGCCCCGCCGTCGTCGGTGGGGCGGGCGTGACCGACGCCGGCGTGATTCCCTGCCTCCTCTGCCGCGTGGGCGACCTCCTCTGCGCGTTCTCCATGGAGCACATCGTGGAGACGATGCGGCCGCTCCCGGTGGAGCCCCTGCCGGGGGCGCCGCCCTTCGTGGCGGGCGTCGCGCTCATCCGCGGTCGTCCGGTACCCGTCGTGGACGTCGCGGGACTGGTGGGCCGGCGCCCGAACCCGCCCGCACGGTTCGTCACCCTCCGCGTCGGCGAGGCGGGGGTGGCGCTGGCGGTGGACGGGGTCGTCGGCGCCGTCGCCCTCCACCGGTCGGAGATGCGGGCGCTCCCTCCCCTGCTCTCGGGGGCGCCGTCGGAGACCGTCGCCGGCCTCGCGCGGCTGGACGGCGAACTGCTGGTCGTCCTGCGGTCCGCGGCCCTGGTGCCGGCGGGGGCGGCGGCCGCCGCCGGCGTGCGGGGGAGCGCGTCGTGAGCGCGGCGCCGGGAGTGGCGGACCTGGAGCGCTTCCGGGCCGCGGTGACGCGACTCCTCGGCCTCGCCGTGGACGACGCGCGGTTGCCGCAACTGGCGGAGGTCCTCCAGGCCCGCGCGAGAGCGGCCCGCGCGGACGTCCCGGCGTACGTCGACCGGTTCGAGCGGGGCGCCGGGCGCGAGGAGATCGTCGCGGTGGGCGGGGCGCTCACCATCTCGGAGACGTACTTCTTCCGCAACATCGAGCAGTTCCACGCGCTGCGGGAGGTCGTCCTGCCGGAGCGCTCCCGGGCCGCCGGGGGCGGGTCGCGCCTCCGGATCCTGTCCGCGGGCTGCGCCAGCGGGGAGGAGGCCCACTCCCTCGCCATCTGCGCCGCGGAACTCCTGCCCGGCCCGCCCTGGCGGTTCACGGTCCGCGGCGTCGACATCAGTCCCGCCATGGTGGAGCGGGCCCGGGCGGCGGCGTACGCGGCTTGGGCGCTCCGGGAGACGCCGCCGGAGGTGATGGCGCGATGGTTCCGACCGTCCGCACCCGGGTCGCGGCCCGACGACGCGCTGCGGGAGACCGTGGAGTTCGAGGTGCGGAATCTCGCCGAGGAGGACGGGGATCTCTGGGCCCCGGGCGCGTACGACGTCGTCTTCTGCCGGAACGTGCTCATGTACTTCTCCCCGGAGGCGGCCCGGCGCGTCGTCGCCCGCGCGGCGCGCTCCCTGCGCCCGGGGGGCTACCTCTTCCTCGGCCATGCGGAGACGCTGCGGGGGCTCTCCGACGCGTTCCACCTCTGCCACACCCACGGGACCTTCTACTACCGGGTGCGCGGCGCCGGGGAGGGTGCGGTCGCGCCGCCGGCCCCGGCGGCGGGGTCGCGCAGCACCACGCGGGAACCGGACCCCGTTCCCCCTCCGGAGCCGGGGGCCTGGCCGGAGACGATCCGTCGCGCCGCGGATCGCGTCCGCGCGCTGACCGCGCGCAGCGTCGTCCCCGCGGCGGCCCCCTTCCCGCGGGCCGTCGCCGGCGGGGCGGGCGCCGCCGGAGTCGCCGTCGCGCTCGATCTCCTGCGGGAGGAGCGGTTCGGCCCCGCCCTGGACCTCGTCCGGTCGCTCCCGGAGAGTCCGACCGGGGATCCCGATGTCCTGCTGCTCCACGCCGTGCTCCTCGCGCAGGCGGGGGCGCTGGCGGAGGCGGAGGCCATGTGCCGGCGCGTCCTGGCGGCGGACGAGTTCAGCGCGGGGGCGCACTACCTCCTCGCGCTGTGCCGCGAAGGCGCGGGGGACGACGCCGCGGCGGCGACGCACGACCGGACCGCCGCGTACCTCGATCCCGGGTTCGCCATGCCGCGGCTCCACATGGGACTCCTCGCCCGCAAGCGGGGGGATGTGGACGCGGCGCGGCGGGAACTGGAGGCGGCGCGCATGCTGCTGCGGACCGAGGACTCCTCCCGCCTCCTGCTCTTCGGCGGCGGCTTCGGGCGCGACGCCCTCGTCGCGGTCTGCGAGGCCGAGGCGCGCGCGTGCGGGGGGGCGGCGTGACGGCCGGCGCGACGGGCCGCGCGGAGGCGCTCCGCCGGGAGTTCGACGCGTCCTTCGCCGCGGCGCCGCCGGGGGCTCCGCCGCCGCTCACCGCGCTCCTCGCGCTGCGCACCGGCGGCGAGCCCTACGCCGTCCGCCTCTCCGGCATCGACCGCATCGTCCGCGATCTCCCGATCACGCCCCTGCCCTGCGACGCCCGGGCGCTGCTGGGCCTCGGATCGATCGGGGATGCGCCGGTGCCCGTGTACGACCTGGGACTCCTGCTGGACGGCCGCGCCGGAAGGTCGCCGCGCTGGACGCTCCTGGCCGCGGGCGGACGCGTGGCACTGGCCTTCGACGAGTTCGAGGGCCACCTGCGGGTCGGCGCGGAGTGCCTGACGGCGGGAGCCGCCGGGGAGGGAACGCGGGCGTGCGCGCCGGATCTGCTGTCCGACGGG
Source organism: uncultured Planctomycetota bacterium (assembly GCA_964607145.1). Classification (GTDB taxonomy): domain Bacteria; phylum Planctomycetota; class JAJSAM01; order JAJSAM01; family JAKLKS01; genus CAZSIX01. The sequence goes on from CAZSIX010000001.1 coordinate 9,234, forward strand.
GAACGGGTGGTTCCCGTCGCGTCCATGGAGGCGGTGCTTCGCGCCGCGGGCGTGCGCGAGCGCACGGCGGGCGATCGAGGGGAGGGATGACCGATGGCCGGTGAGCGCACGTTCGGGCAGCGGATCGCGGCGGGGATGGCATTGACGGTGGGCATCGCGCTCGCCATCGCCGTCGTGGCGGTGATGACGCTCCGGAGCGTCGTCACGGACAAGGACCGCGTCATCAACGGGGACGCGGGCAATCTCGTGGAGGCGGGCCGTCTCGCGACGCTCCGCGAGGCGGAGGGATCCGACACGCGCGGGTTCCTCCTCACGCAGGACGAGCGTCACCTCGACGCGATGAAGGCGGTCCGGGCGGAGTTCGCCGCCGTCGCCGAGCGCCTGCGGGGGGCGGTCGCGGGAGGGGAGGGAGCGCGACTCCTCTCCTCCGTCGTCCGCGCCGAATCGGATCACCACGATGCGCTCCAGAAGATCGTGGCGCTCCGGCGGTCGGGGGCTCCGCTGGAGGAGGTCTCGCGGGCCTTCACGGAGCAGGCCGGCCCGACCCGCGCGCGGCTCGACCAGTCCCTCGCGGAGTTCGTCTCGTGGCAGCGGGACGCCATGGAGGCGGGGAAGACCGCCGCCAGCGAGGCCGCGTCCTTCGCCATCGGGCTGCTCGTCGCCATCGGGATCGCCGTGGTGATCGTCGCCGGCCTCATCGGCGTCACGCTCACCGGGACGCTGACGCGCCACCTCGGCGCCGCCGTGGGGAAGGTCCAGGGGTCCTCCGCGGAACTGCAGGCGGCGGCCAACCAGCAGGCGGCGGCCGCCCGGGAGCAGGCGACCGCCATGGCGGAGATCTCGACGACCATCAGTGAACTCCTCGCCACGTCCCGGCAGATCGCGGACGGCGCGCAGCGGGTCGCCCAGGTCGCGGAGCAGACCGCGGCGGCGGCGCGGTCGGGGCAGGGCACGGTGGGGACGGCGCGGGACTCCGTGGAGGGGATCCGCCGCCAGATGGACCAGGTCGTGAACCACATGCTCGATCTGGGCCGCAAGTCCCAGCAGATCGGATCCGTGGTGGAGATCGTCGCGGAGCTCGCCGAGCAGACGAACATCCTCGCCATCAACGCGACCATCGAGGCGGCGGGCGCGGGGGACGCGGGGAAGCGCTTCGCCGTCGTGGCCGACGAGATCCGCAAACTGGCCGATCGCGTGGCGGGCTCCGCGAAGGAGATCCGGACCCTGGTGGAGGACGTCCGCGGTGCCGTCAACACGACGGTGATGGCGACGGAGACCGGTTCCAAGTCCGTGGACGAGGGGACGCGCCGCTTCGGCGACGTCTCCGACGCGCTGGCGCGGGTCGGCGACCTCGTCGTGACGACGACGGAGTCCTCCCAGGAGATCGAACTGTCCACCAAGCAGCAGGCGACGGCCGTGGAGCAGGTCAATGTCGCCATCGCCAACGTGGCGCAGGCGACGCGGGAGACGGAGGCGAGTTCCGCGCAGACGCTGCAGACCGCGTCGGAACTGGCGACCGTGTCGGGAGAACTGCTCCGGCTGGTCCGGCCCCGGACGGCGGCGTAGTCCCCATGAACGGGTCGATCTGATGTCGCGGGATCCCTACCGCTACTTCCGCGTGGAGGCGCGCGAGTCCCTGGAGGCGCTGGGAGCGGGGATGCTCCGTCTGGAGCGGGGGGGCGCGGCGCAGGAGGAGGTGGGCCGGCTCCTGCGCATCGCGCACACGCTGAAGGGCGCCGCCGGCGTCGTGCGCCAGCCGGAGATCGCCGGCCGCGCCCACGCCATCGAGGACGCGCTGGCACCCCTCCGCGAGTCCAGGGAGGCGCTGCCCCGGGCCGTCGTGGACACGGTCCTGGGGCTCGTGGACGACATCGGGCGGCGCGTCGCGGCGCTGGATCCGCCGCCGGCGGCGGCGCCGGGCGGGGAGCCGGGCCCGCCGGCGGAAGCACCGCGGACGCTCCGGGCGGATCTCGGCGAGGTCGATGCGCTGCTGCGCGGTCTCACCGAGGGGCACGCGGCGGTGGCGACGATGCTGGGCGCGCGGGGGGACCTCGACCGGGCCCGGCGGGCCGCGGGGCTGCTGGCCCCCGCGTTGGAGGCGGCACCGCGCGCCGGCCCCGGCGCCGCGGCGAGGACCGGTCCCGATCGCCGCGCCGCGGCCCTGGCGGACGAGGTGCGCGCCTCCCTGGACACCTTTTCGCGCCGCTGGGACGGAGCCATGGAGCGCCTCGACCGGCAGATGGCCGACGCGCGGGACGCGGCGCGGCGCCTGCGCCTCGTTCCGGCGTCCTCCCTCTTCCCGGCCCTGGAGCGCGCGGCGCGCGACGTCGCGCGCTCCCAGGGCAAGCGGGTGGCGTTCCGGGGAACCGGCGGCGGTGTCCGGCTGGACGGCCACGTGCTGGCGGCGATCCAGGAGGCGCTGCTCCACGCCGTCCGCAACGCCGTTGCGCACGGCATCGAGGCGCCCCCGGCGCGGGCCTCCGCCGGGAAGGCCGCCGAGGGCTCCGTCGCGGTGGAGGTCGTCCGGCGGTCGAGGAGCGTCGCCTTCCTCTGCACCGACGACGGCGCCGGCGTCGACCTGGAGGCGGTCCGCCGGTCGCTCGTGCGGAAGGGCCTGCCCGCCGAGCAGGCGCTCGGGCTGGATGGCGAGGGAGTGCTCCGGCGGCTCCTGGGCGCCGGCGTGAGCACCGCGGGAGCCGTCACCGAGGAGTCGGGCCGGGGAATCGGGCTCGACGTCGTGCGCGAGGTGGCGCGGCGCGTGGGCGGGGAGGCGACGCTCCGCACGGAGGCCGGCCGGGGCACCGTGCTCACGGTCGAGGTTCCGCTGGCGCTGGCCGCGCTGGATGCCGTCCTCGTCGAGGCCGGAGGCGTCGCCGCCGCCCTCCCGCTCGACGCCGTGCGCCGCGTCCTCCGGTTGCGGCCGGGCGAGGTGGCGCGGACTCCCGGAGGCGCGACGGTGCGGGAAGGGGACGCGTCGGTCCCCTTCGTGCAACTGGCCCGGATCCTCCGCCCCTCCGCGCCGGCTTCCCGTGCGGACGCGGCGTGCTCCGCCGTCGTGGTCGAGGTGGCGGACCGACGGGCGGTCATCGGCGTGGGCCGCCTTCTCGGGATCGCGAGCATCCTCGTGCGTCCCCTCCCCGCCTCCCTCCCCGCGATTCCCGAGGTGGCCGGGGCCTCCGTGGAGCCGGGCTCCGGACCCCGCCTCGTGCTGGATCCGGAGGGGATCGTGGCGGCGGCGCACCGGGCCGGCGGCATCGCCGACGCGCCGGCCCCGCCGCGAAGGACCATCCTCGTGATCGACGACTCCATGACCACGCGCATGCTGGAGAAGAGCATCCTGGAGTCCGCGGGCTACGACGTCGACCTCGCCGCCTCCGGTGAGGAGGGGGAGGCGAAGGTGCGGGCCCGGCGCCACGACCTCGTGCTCGTCGACGTGGAGATGCCCGGGATGGACGGGTTCACGTTCGTCGAGCGGATCCGGGCGGACCCCGGCCTCCGCGATCTCCCCGCCATCCTCGTCACGTCGCGATCCGCCGAGGAGGATCGGGCGCGCGGCGGCCGCGTCGGGGCGAACGGGTACGTCGTGAAGGGGGAGTTCGACCAGGTGGAACTCCTGGATCGGATCCGGCGGCTGGTGGGATGAGCGGCGACTCCCTCCGCGCCCTGGTCGTCGAGGACTCGCCCACGGTCCGGGCCCGGATCACGGAGGCGCTCGCCGCCGCTCCCGGCATCGAGGTGGTGGGGGAGGCCCGCGACGGGAAGGAGGCCACGGCGCTCTGCGGGTCCCTGCGGCCCGACGTCGTCACCATGGACATGATGCTGCCGGTCATGACGGGCCTCTCGGCGACGGAGTACATCATGGCCCACTTCCCCACGCCCATCCTCATCGTGTCGTCCTCCACGAACCGGGGCGAGCTGTTCAAGACCTACGAGGCGCTCGCGGCGGGCGCGGTCGACGTGCTCGAGAAGCCGACGGGGGAGGAGCCGGAGGGCGAGTGGGAGGTCCGGCTGGTGCGGGCGGTGCGGATGGTCGCCCGCATCCGCGTGATCACCCACCTCCGCGCCCGGTTGGCCGGGTGGGACGCGGACACGACGCCGCCGCCGATCCCCGCGCCCCCTGCGCGCCCGCCGTCCCGCGCGCGGACGGAGGTCGTCGCCCTCGGCGCGTCCACGGGCGGCCCGTCCGCGCTCATCGCGGTCCTCCGGGGCCTCCCCCGCGGCTTCCGGCCGCCGGTCCTCGTCGTCCTCCACCTCGGTGCGCCCTTCGCCGCGTCCTTCGCCGAGTGGCTGGACGACCAGTGTCCGCAGCCCGTCGTGTCCGCCCGGGACGGTGACCCCGTCGCGGGCCTGACCGGGCGCGTGGCCATGGCGCCGCCGGGCGGGCACCTGATCGTGAGGGGGGGGCGTCTGCGGGTCGTGGACGGACCGGAGCGGCACTCCTGCCGCCCCTCCGTGGACGTGCTGTTCGAGTCCATGGCACGGGACCTCGGGGCGGGCGCGGCGGCCTGCCTGCTGACGGGGATCGGGCGGGACGGCGCGAAGGGGCTTCTCGACATCCGGAACGCCGGGGGTTGCACCATCGCCCAGGACGAGGCGAGCAGCATCGTGTACGGGATGCCCCGCGAGGCGGCCCTGCTCGGCGCGGCGGAGATGATCCTCCCGCTGGATCGGATCGGCACCGCCATCGGCGCGCTGGACGACGCCCGGGGCCGGGGGGGGGCATGAGCGGCACCGCGATGATCGTGGACGACAGCCTCACGGTGCGCATGGACCTCACGGAGGCGTTCGAGGCGGCCGGGTTCCGGTCCATCCCGTGCGCCTCCGCCCGCGAGGCCCGGGACCTCCTGCGCGCGCAGCGCGTGGACGTGGCGGTGCTCGACGTCCTGCTCCCCGACGGGGACGGCATCCAACTCCTCGACGAGATCCGCGCGGCGCCCGGCGGCGGGAACACGGTGGTCCTGGTGCTCTCGACGGAGAGGGACGTGCGGGACCGCATCCGCGGACTCCGATCGGGAGCCGACGAGTACCTGGGGAAGCCGTGCGACCGGGATCGCGTCGTGGCGAGGGCGCGGGAGTTCCTCCGCCGCCGCGGCGCCGCGGGGAGCCCCGCCCCCGTCTCCGTCCTCGTGATCGACGACAGCGCCACCCTCCGGGAGGAACTGCGGGGGGCCCTGGACGCGGCGGGCTACGCGGTGCTGGCGGCGGCGACGGGCGAGGAGGGGCTGCGGCTGGCCGCGGAGCATCGGCCCGGCGCGCTCGTGGTGGACGGCATGCTCCCCGGGATGGACGGGGCCTCGGTCATCCGCCACGTGCGGCTCGACGGGGCCCTGCGGTCCATCCCCTGCCTCCTCCTCACGGGCGCCTCCGACCGGAGGGCGGAACTCGCCGCGCTGGACGCGGGAGCCGACGCCTTCGTCCGCAAGGACGAGGGCGTCCCCATGGTGCTCGCCAAGCTGGAGGCGGCCCTCCGCAGCGCCCAGGCGAGCCCGCCCCCGGGGGCGGAGACGCTGCTCGGTCCGAAGAGGCTCCTCGCGGTGGACGACAGCGAGACCTTCCTCCAGGAGATTGCCGACGCGTTCCGGGCCGACGGGCACGAGGTCGTGCTCGCCCGCTCCGGGGCGGAGGCCCTCGATCTGCTGAGCCTGCAGCCCATCGACTGCATCCTGCTGGACCTGGTCATGCCGGGGATGAGCGGGGAGGAGACCTGCCGGCGCATCAAGGCGGCCCCCGGCCTCCGCAACACGCCGCTGGTCATGCTCACCGCGCGGGAGGACCGGGACGCGATGATCGCCGGGCTGGGCGCGGGGGCCGACGACTACATCTCCAAGTCGAGCGACCTCGACGTCCTGCGGGCGAGGGTGCGGGCGCAGTTCCGGCGCAAGCAGTTCGAGGACGAGAACCGGCGGATCCGCGAGGAACTCCTCCAGAAGGACCTGGAGGCGGCCGCCGCGCGGGCCGCCCGCGAGGACGCGGAGGCGCGGGCGACGCTGGCCGACGAACTGGAGCGGAAGAACCGGGAACTGGAGGCCTTCAGCTACTCCGTCTCGCACGACCTGCGCGCGCCCCTCCGCGCCATCGAGGGTTTCTCGCGGATCCTCCTGGAGGACCACGCGGCGAGCCTGGACGAGGACGGGACCCGCTGCCTCGATGTCATCGTGGGGAGCACGAGGAAGATGGGGCAGCTCATCGACGACCTCCTCACGTTCTCGCGGATGGGGCGCGTGGCCATGGACCGGGCGCGGGTCGACATGGAGGCCCTGGCCGACTCGGTGTTCGCGGAACTGCGCGAGGGGGCGCCCGGGCGGAACGTCGAGTTCCGGAGGGGCGGGCTGCCGAGCGTCGTGGGAGATCTCGGCACGCTGCGGCAGGTGGTGGTGAACCTGCTCTCCAACGCGCTCAAGTACAGCCGGGGTCGCGACCCCGCCATCATCGAGTTCGGAGGGGTCCGGAGGGCGGGGGAAGTGGAATACTGGTGCCGGGACAACGGCGTCGGCTTCGACATGCAGTACGCGCAGAAGCTCTTCGGCGTTTTCCAGCGGCTCCATTCGGAGCGGGACTTCGAGGGGACGGGCGTGGGCCTGGCCATCGTGGAGCGGATCGTGCGGCGCCACGGGGGTCACGTGCGGGCGGACGCGGCGCCGGGGCAGGGTGCGACGTTCCGCCTGGTGCTGCCGGACGCGGGAGGCGGCGATGGGTGATCACGGCGCCGTCGAGATCCTCCTCGTGGAGGACACGGAGAGCGACGCGCAACTCACCATCCGCGCCCTGAAGAAGCACAACCTCGCGAACCACCTCCGCCTGGCCCGGGACGGGGTCGAGGCGCTGGAGTTCGTCTTCGGACGCGGCGCCGACGGGGGCGGCGACGCGCCGCTCCGGCCGCGCCTGATCCTGCTGGACATCAAGCTGCCTCGGCTCGACGGCATCGAGGTCCTGCGCCGGCTGAAGTCGGACGAGCGCACGAGGACCATTCCCGTGGTCATGCTCACCTCCTCCCGGGAGGAACGGGACGTGGTGGAGAGCTACCGCCTGGGCGCCAACAGTTTCATCGTGAAGCCCGTCGAGTTTGACAGATTCGCCGCCGTGGTGGCGGAACTCGGACTCTACTGGATGTTGCTCAACGAGCGGCCCGGCGCCGGCGGAGGAGTCCTGTGAGCGACGAGAGTCTGCGGATCCTCATCCTCGAGGACTCCCCGGCGGACGCGACGCTGCTGGAGCGGGAGCTGCGCCGGGGCGGGCTCGTCTCGCAGACCCGCGTCGTGGAGACGCGGGACGATTTCCTCCGCGAGATCGCGGAGTTCCGCCCGGACGTCATCCTCTCGGACTACTCGCTCCCCTCGTTCGACGGGCTCTCCGCGCTGGCGGCGGTCCGCGCGAGGAACGCGGAGGTGCCGTACATCTTCGTCTCCGGCTCCATCGGCGAGGAGCGCGCGGTGGAGGCGCTCCGCCACGGCGCCACGGACTACATCCTCAAGGGGCAGTACGCGCGCCTCGTCCCCGCCATCCGCAACGCGATCAGCGTGGTCCGGGAGCGCGAGGAACTGCGGCGGCTGGAGGGGCAGTTGCGGCAGTCGCAGAAGATGGAGGCGGTGGGGCAGCTCGCCGGAGGGATCGCCCACGACTTCAACAACCTGCTCACCGTCATCAACGGCTACAGCGACCTGCTCTTGAGCGACATGGACGCCGACGACCCGCGGCGCGCGAGCATCGAGCTCATCCACGACGCCGGCGCCCGGGCCGCGGCGCTCACCCGGCAACTCCTCGCGTTCGGAAGGAAGACCGTCGTCGCCCCCCGGGTGCTGGACCTCAACGCCGCCGTCGCCGACGTCGAGCGCCTCCTCCGCCGCGTCATCGGCGAGGACATCGTCATGGTCACCTCGCTGGCGCCCGACCTCGGCCACGTGAGGATCGATCCGGGGCAGCTGGAGCAGGTGCTGATGAACCTCGCCGTCAACGCGCGGGACGCGATGCCGGCGGGCGGGCACCTCACCATCGAGACGCGGAACGTCGTCCTGGACGAGTCCTACGCGCGCAGCCGCGTGGCCGTCCGGCCGGGACCCCACGTCCGCCTGTCCATCACCGACGACGGCGCCGGGATGGACGACGACACCATGGCGCACATCTTCGAACCGTTCTTCACGACCAAGGGGATGGACAAGGGCACGGGGCTGGGTCTGGCGACGGTGTACGGCATCGTGACGCAGGCGGGAGGGCACGTCGCCGTGACGAGCAGGCCGGGGGAGGGGACCACGATGGCGATCCACCTTCCGCGGAGCGACGAGCCCGTGGACCTCCATCCCCGCGGCGCCTCACGCCCCGCTCCCGGGGGCACGGAGACGCTGCTGCTCGTCGAGGACGAGGATGCCGTCCGGGCGCTCCTCGAGGAGGTCCTCCGGTCGAAGGGCTACACGGTCCTCGCGGCGCGGAACGGGCAGGAGGCCCTCGACCTGCTGGAGGATCCGTCGCGGAAGGTGCGGCTGATGGTGAGCGACGTCGTCATGCCCGGCATGAGCGGGGAGGTCCTGGCGGGCCGCGTCCGCGCGCTGAGCCCCGGAACCCGCGTCCTCTTCCTGTCCGGCTACGCCGGCGGGACGGTGATGCAGCGGGGCCTCCTGGGTCCCGCCGTCGAGTTCCTCCAGAAGCCCTGCAGCCCCGACCTGCTGGCGCGGCGGGTGCGGGAGATCCTGGATCGCTGACGCGCCGCCGCGCCCCGCGCCCCGGTGACCCCGTGGCGCCGTTTCCGCCCCCGGCCGCCCCCGGGTACGCTCGCGCCGTGGACAACTTCTCGTGGGTGCTGAAGGACCAGGTGGCGGCCATGGCCGCGCCGCCGCCCGATGCGGGGCCCATGCTGCGGGAGCGGGGATTCACGGCCGTGGTCAGCCTGACGCGGCGCCCGGCGCTGAAGGACCCGCCCGAGGGGCTCCGCGTGCTGCATCTCCCCGTGCCGGACATGACGGCCCCCCGCGTCGCGCAGCTGGCGCAGGCCGTGCTCTTCATCGAGGACGCCCTCTCGGAGGGAGGACGCGCGCTGGTCCACTGCCTCGCCGGGCAGGGGCGCACGGGCACCGTGCTCGCCGCCCTCTTCGTCGCCCGGGGCGCCGACCCCGCGGAGGCCATCGCGCGCATCCGCGACCTCCGCCCGGGGAGCGTCGAGACGGTGGAGCAGGAGCACGCGGTGCACCGCTTCGCCGAGGCGTGGCGCGAGGAGGAGGGGCGGGCGCGGGGCCGTGGATCCGGGGGGGCGCGATGAGCCGGGCCGTGCGGGTGCTCGTGAACGGGGCCCGGGGACGCATGGGGACGGAGGCCGTGAAGGCCGTCGACGGGGCCGACGGGCTCGACCTCGTGGGAGCGACGGACCTGGGCGACGACCTCGGCGGATCCATCGCCGCCGGTCGCGCCGACGTGGTCGTGGACTTCACGAGGCCCGAGGACGCGCTGGCCAACTTCCGCGCGATCCTCGAGGCCGGCGCGCGCCCCGTCTCCGGCACCACCGGCTTCTCGCCGGCGGATCTCCGCCGGGCCGGGGACCTCGTGCGGCGGGCGCGGCGGGGCGGCGCCATCGTGCCCAACTTCGCGCTGGGCGCGGTGCTGGCCATCCGGTTCGCGCGGGAGGCGGCGCGCCACTTCCCCGCCGTGGAGGTCATCGAGCGCCACCACGAGGGGAAGGTGGACGCCCCCTCGGGGACCGCGCTCCTCGCGGCCCGGCAGATCGCCGCCGCCCGCGGCGCGCGGAGCCGCGCGGGAGGGGAGTCGAACCCCCCGGGCTCCCGCGGCGCCGATGCGAACGGCGTCCGCGTCCACGCCCTGCGCCTGCCGGGCCACGTGGCGCACCTGGAGGTCGTCTTCGGCGGACCGGGGGAGTCCCTCACCCTCCGCCACGACACCGTGGACCGCACGTGCTTCATGCCCGGCGTCGTCCTCGCGGTGCGGACCGTCGCGCGCAGCCGGCGCTTCTTCCACGGCCTCGAGGAGATTCTCGACGCGGCGGAGGGCTGACCAGGTGGCCGTGGCCGCGGATCGGCGCGTGCGCGCGGCTTCGCTCCGCCTGCTCGTCGTCACCGATCGCGCGCGCACCCCGGGCGATCCCGCGGCGGCGGCGGCGGCGGCCGTGCGCGGGGGGGCGGACGGCGTGATCCTCCGGGACCGGGACCTCCCGCCGCGCCAGCGGGAGGCGCTGGTCCGCCGGACCGCGGCGGCGGTGCGCGCCGCCGGGGGGCGGGTCCTCGTCCACTCGGACGTCGCCCTCGCCCGCCGCGTCGCCGCCGACGGCCTGCACGTGGCGGAGGGGGACGGGGACCTGGCGGGTCTCCGGCGGCGCCTCCCGGCGGCGATGCTGCTGGGCACCAGCGTCCACTCCCCGGAGGCCGCCGCCCGGGCCGCGGCCGCGGGGGCCGACCTCCTGCTCTTCGGCAACGTGTGGCCCACGCCCACCCACCCGGGCCGGGCCGGCGCCGGCGTGAGGCGCTGGCGCGCCGTCGCGGCGGCGGCCGCGGAGGCGGTGGGGAGAGCGGTGCCGGTCCTCGGCGTCGGCGGCGTCACGGCGACCCGCCTGCGGGGCGCCCCCCGTCCCCTCCCCGGCGGAGTGGCGGCGGTGGCGGCGCTCCTCGGCGCCGCGGACCCGGAACGGGCGGCGGGAGGGCTCCTGGCGGCGCTGGCGGGGGAGCGCATCGCCGCGGAGCCGCGCCGCCGGGGGGACGGGTCCGACGAGCGCGCGCTGGTGGCGGCCTTCCTTCGCGGAGCGCGGCGGGCCGGCGACCTCCTGGCGCTGGGTCCCGGGGACGACGCCGTCGTGCTCCGCGAGGGTTCCCTCGCGGCGGCGGCGGATCTCACCATCGAGGGGGTCCACTACCTCGCCGCGGCGGCCCCCGCTGCGGTGGGCTGGAAGGCGGCGGCCCGCGCCCTCTCCGATCTCGCCGCCGTGGGCGCGGAGCCGCTGGGCGTGCTGGTGGCGCTGGCCCTCCGGCGATCCACGACACGCCGCCGCGCGCTGGCGCTGCAGTCCGGTGTCGCCGCCGCGGCCCGCTCCGTGGGCGCACGCGTGCTGGGGGGCGACACCAAGGAGACCCCGGGCGCCGAGTCGCTGTGCGTCACCGCCCTCGGTCGGGTCGTCGGCCGTCCGGCGCTGCCCCGGGGCGGGGCGCGCCCCGGGGACCTGCTGTTCGCCACGGGCGCCTTCGGCGGGGCGGGGGCGGGGCGGCATCTCCGGCCGCGCCCGCGCGTGGCCGCGGGGCTCGCGCTCCGCCGCCGCGGACTCGCCTCCGCCGCCATCGACGTCTCCGACGGCCTCGCCGAGGACCTCCGCCGGCTCTGCGCCGCATCGGGAGTCGGTGCCGTGCTCGACGGGTCGCGGGTGCCCGTCCACGGGGACGCGCGGAGCCGGTCGGATCCGCTTCGCGCGGCGCTGGGGGACGGGGAGGACTACGAACTGCTCTTCGCGGTCCCGCCGGAGAGGGCGGCCCGGGTGGGGCGACGGGTGGGGGGCGTCGCGGTCCGGGAAGTGGGGCGGTGCGTCCACCGCGCCGCCGGCGTCCTCCTCCTGCAAGGGGACGGGACCCTCCGGCGTCTGACGGAGGAAGGATGGGTCCACCTGCGGAGTCCCCGGCCGTGAGCGGTTTCCTCTCGCCGTCGGCGCGCACGACGGGCTCCCTGGGGCGCGCCCTGGGAGCGGCGCTCCGGCCCGGCGACGTGGTGCGCCTCTCGGGGGAACTGGGGTCCGGCAAGACGCGCTTCGTCAAGGGGCTGGCGGAGGGGCTGGGCGCGGCCCGGGCCGCGGACGTGGTGAGTCCCACCTTCCTCCGCATCGAGGAGTACGGCGAAGGCCCGAGCCGCCTCCGGCACGTGGACGCCTACCGGATGGCGGGCTCCGCGGAACTGGACCACCTGGGCGCCGGCGACGTGCTCGCGGCGGACGCCGTCCTCGTCGTGGAGTGGCCCGAGCGCATCGACGACGCCCTCCCCCCGACGGGACTCCGCATCCGGTTCCTCCACTCGGGCCCCGGCGCGCGGACTCTCTCCTGGGAGGGGCTGGATCCGCGGGGGGAGGACCTGGCGGGGGTGCTCGATGGCGCGGTGCGGCGGAGGCGGAAGGGTCGGCCATGAGGCCCGCCGCGGCCCCGGTCCTCGTCGCGCTGGCGCTCGTCGCCTCCCTGCCGCGGACCCCGGCCCGCGCGGGGGAGGGGGAGGCGCGCACCGTCGAGGTTCGCGTGATGGCGGCGGAGACCATCGACTCCCCCGTGCGCGGGGCCCGGGTGGTCGCCCTCCGCGTCCCCGGGGACGGCCCGCTGGACCCGGACCCGGTGCTGGGCGGCGGGGGCGTCGAGACCGACGGGGACGGGCGGGCCCGCGTGGCCGTCCCGGCGGGGGAGGGGAGGGTGCTGCTGGCGGTGGTGGGTCCCGGCCGGGCTCCCGTCCTCGCCGCCGTCCCGCCCGCCGCCGACGGGGCCGGCGTCCTCGACGTGGACCTGCCGCGGGCGGCGGGCCTCGTGGTGCGCGTCACGGCGGCGGAGGTGACCGTCGAGGGGGATCCGCCCGCGGACGCCCCCGCCGCGGGCGTCGACCTCCGGGACGGGACCGCGGTGGCGGGCGCCCCGCCGGCCGCCGGCGAACTGCTCCTCCTGGGCGCCGTGAGGCCGCTGGCGGGGGTGACCGTCCGGTTCACCGAGTCCGGCGAGCGGGCCGCGGGGTCCGTCCCGGCGGTGCGGCGGTGGGCGCGGACCGGCGAGGACGGGCGGGCCTTCGTCCCGGACCTGCCCGTGGATCGCCCCTGGCGGGTCGACGTGGTCCTGGAGGGCTTCGCCCCGGGGGTGGCGGACCAGGCCCTCGCCGGGGGGGCGCCGGTCTCCATCACGCTGCTGCCCGGCGCCGGGGTCCGCGGCCGGGTCGTCGAGGCGCCCGGCGGCGCGCCGGCGGCGGGGGCGCGGGTGCGGGTGGCGGGGTTCGAGGCGGTGACCGACGGGGAGGGGAGGTTCCTGCTCACGGACCTGCCCGCGGGGGCGACCGCCGTGGAGGTCTCCCACCGGGACGCCCTCCCGCTGGACCGGCCCGCGGTCCACCTCCGCCCCGGGGGCATCGCGCAGGTGGGGGACCTCCGCGTGCAGGGCCTGGTCGCTGTGGAGGCCCGGTTCCGGGACCCGGAGGGACGGCCCGTGGCCGGTGTCCGCGCCACGCTGCTCCCCGCCCCCGGAGCGGACGGCGGCGGCGTGGAGCCGGCGCTCTCGGACGCCCTCGGCGCCGTGCGCCTCGAGCGGGTTCCGCCCACCGTCGGGCATCGGCTCCTCGTGGAACCGCCCCTCCCCCTGGCCGCGGAGGTGCTCCCGGCCTTCGCCGTCCTCCCCCGGGAGGGGATCGACCTGGGCGTGGTCCACCTGCGGCCCGCGGGGAGCCTCCGGGGGCGCGTGGAAGACGACGGCGGGCGCGCCGTCCCCGGAGCGGAGGTCCTGATCCTCCCCGCCCACGTCGACCCCCTGCGGGCCCTCGCGGACCCCGCCGTCGCCGGCCCCCCGGGGCGGGTCGTCGCGACCGATGGCGAGGGGGTCTTCGCCTGCCCCGGCCTTGCCGCCGGTGACCGGGTGGTCGTCGCCCGCGCCGCGGGCCACGCCCCCTCCCCCGTCCTCTTCGCCGCGGTGCGGGAGGGGGCGGAGACGCTCCTGGAGGCACCCCTCGTCGTCCGCGCCGGGGAGAGCATCTCGGGGCGCGTCGTGGACGCCGCGGGGGCGCCCCTGGAGGGCGCGGAGATCTCCAACGTGCCCGCCGGCTCCCAGGCCATGGTCCGCGCCCGGACCGGGGCCGACGGGTCCTTCCGGCTGGACGGACTGCTGCGCAGGGAACACGGGCTGCGAGTCCACCTCCGTCCCGGGGACCTCCGCCCCGCGGTTCGCACCACCGCCGTCGCCCCCGCCAGCGGACTGCTGGTGCGCGTGCCCGCCTCCCATCCCATCGAGGGCACCGTGGACGACCCGTCGGCGCTCCGGCCCCTGGGCACGGTCCAGGTCTTCCCCCTGGGGGAGAGCGCCGGCGTCGGCGAGCCGCCCTCCCCCTGGCCGGAGGAGGTGGCGTCGGTGCCGGTGACGGAGGCGCGCACCTTCCGGACGCCCCCCCTCCCGGAGGGGCGCTACCGCGTCTCCCTCCGGCACGCCGCGGGGTGGACGGCGTCGGCGGACGTCACCGTGGGGGTGGAGCCCCCGCCCGCTGTCGTGCTGGTGGCCCGCCGCGGCGCCGTGCTGCGGGGGCGCACGCTGGTGCGGGGAGGCGCCGCCGCCGCCGGGGTCCGCCTCCGCGTGCTCGTGGGGGGTACGGAGGCGGGCATCGTGCCCCCGGCGATCTCGGAGGCCGACGGCGCCTTCGAGATCCCCGGCGTGCCTCCCGGCGAGCACCTTCTCGCCTTCGACGGCGGGCCCGCGGCCCTGGGCGGGGAGGCCCGCGTGGCCGTCCCCGAGGGCCAGGACTCGGTGGAACTGGACCCCGTCGAACTGCTGCCGGCGGTGACCGTCTCGCTCCTTCTCCGGGGGGAGGCGGGCGGGCCCCTGGCGGGGGTGTTCGTGGAACTCCGGTCCGCGTCCGGCGCGCACGCCTCTGGCGCTACGGGAGGGTCCGGGGTGGCCGTCGTCCACGCGGCCCCGGGGTGGCACCGGGCGACCTTCCGCATGCCCGACGGGACCGTGCTCCGCCGGCCCCTCCTGGTCCCCGCCGGTTCCCGGTGGGAGGAGGTCGTGGACCTCCTCTCCGGCGGGGACCGGGACCTGCGGGTCCTCCGCCGCGGGGCGCCGGTGGCCGGCGCCCGGGTGCGGATCGCGTCCGTGGAGGCCGGCCCCGCCGGGCTGGGGGCGTCCGTGGACGGCGTCGCCGACGACGACGGGGTCGCCCGCCTCCCCTCGCTCCCCGACGGTCCCGCCGTGGTGGAGGTGGTTCCTCCCGGGGAGACCCCGGTCCGCCTCCTCGTGGACCTGGCGGGGCAGCGCACCACCGTCTCCCTCCCGGCGGGGGGCCTCGCGGGCGAGGTCCGCGAGGAGGAGTCCTCCCGGCCCGTCTCCGGCGCGCGCATCGACGCCCTCCCCGTGGGAGCCGACGGGCCCGTGGCGGAGTCGTTCCGGGCACGGCCCGTGTCGACGGTGTCCGACGCCGGTGGCGCGTTCTCCTTCGGGTCCCTCCCCCCGGGGATCTGGATGCTCGAGGTCTCCGGGGGCGGCCGGGGCACGGTGCGTGCGGGGCCTTTCCTCGTGGACGGCGGGGGGGCCGCGGCGGTGTCCGTGGCGCTGCCCCGGGAGGCGGCCCTGGAGGGGCGGGTCCTCGCCGCCGGCGGGGCCCCCGTGGCGGGGGCGCGCGTGACGGCCGCAACCGGCGGCTCCGCCCCCAGGGAGGCGTCGACCCTCACCTCCGCGGGGGGCCGTTACGTGCTGGAGGGACTGGGGGCCGGTCCCTGGGAGGTCACGGCGCGGGCGGCGGGGCTGGGGTCCTCGGTGGAGGAGGCGCTGACCCTGGCGCCGGGGGAGCGGCGCGCGCTGGACCTCCACCTCATGGACGGCGGGACCCTCGAGATCCAGGTGATGGGGGCGGGCGGCGTTCCCGTGCCCCGCGCCCAGGTGACGGTGACGGACATGTTCGGGACTCCCGCTCCCTTCCCGGCGCCGGGCCCCGCGGAGGAGGGCGCGCCCCCGCCGCCGGCGGCGGGCAGGACCGACGGCGAGGGGCGGACCGGGATCCCTGGCCTGCGCGCCGGCACCTACGTCGTGAGCGCCCGGGCGGAGGGGCTCGAGCCCTCCTCCACCCGCGTCCGCGTCGACCCCCTCACCGGCGGCCGGGCCCTCGTCGTCCTCCTCCCCCCCGCCCCTCCCCCCGCCCCCCGCGACCCCGGCTCCGGCGGCACCCTCCTCCCTCCCCCCCGCTGACCCCCCGCGACGACGACATTCCCGGAATGTTGCGTACGAGTTCGCGGGTCCCGGCCTCCAACTCGCACGCGATATTCCGGGAATGTCGCGTTCGAGTTCGGGAGGGGGTGGCGGGGGTCCGGTATCCTCGGCGGGCCCGCGCCGGGCCCGGCGGGATCCCGCGAACCGCCCGCCGCCCCCCTCCGTTCCGGAGACCGTGCAGGATGCAGGAGCCGGATGACATCGCGCTCATGGAGCGGTTCCGGTCCGGCGACCGGGCGGCGCTGGAGGCCCTCGTGAACCGCCACCACGCGTCGCTCGTTCGGTACTTCTACGTGCAGTGCCGCCGTCGCGAGACGGCGGAGGACCTGGCCCAGGAAGTCTGGGCGAGGATCATCCGGGCCCGGGCGTCGTACACGCCCCGCGCCCGGTTTCAGACCTACCTGTTCCACATCGCCCGGAACCTCTGGATTGACCGCTACCGCTCGCAGCGCTCGGCGCCGCCCATGGTGTCCGCCGACGCCCCCGTCGGCGGAGCGGAGGACGGAGGCTCCCTCGTCTCCCTCCTCCCCGGCGGGGAGGCGGAGCCCGGCGACCGGGCGGCGGAGCGGGAGGAGGTCGAGCGGTTGCGGCGGGCCGTGGAGGCCCTCCCGGAGCCGCTCCGGGACGTGGTGGAGATGGGAATGATCCGCGGGATGCGCTACGAGGACGTGGGCCGGGCCCTGGAGATCCCCGTGGGCACGGTGAAGTCCCGCGTGCACGCCGCGGTGCGCCGCCTCCGCGAGGCGCTGGGCCCGCGGGACCCGGCGGAGGGAGACGCGTGAGCGACTGCGCCGCCCGGGCCGAGGAGGTCGTCGCGCTCGCCCTCGGCGAGACGCCCGAGGGGGACGGGTCCGCGACCCGTGCCCACGTCGCCGCCTGCCCCGCCTGCGCGCGCCTCCACGCCGACGCCCGCCGGGTGTTCGACCTCGGCCAGGAGCGGTACGCCCCGGATCCCTTCGCGGGCCTCGGGCCCGCGCGCCGCCGCGCCCTGGCGGCGGACATCGTGGACGGCGCCATGGCGGAGGCCGGCGAGGCCCCCCGGGGCCCCATCCTCCGCCTCGCGGACGGGGTTCGCGTGCGCTACGCCGAGTCCCGCGCCGTGCGCTTCTTCGCCCTCTCCGCCACGCTCCACGCGGCGGCGGCGGCGTTCCTCGGCGCATGGCTCTACCTCTCTCCGCAGTCCCCGCTCCGGCGCGTCGACGGTACGGCGGGGGGCATCCTGGTGGGGGAGGCCGACGGGCCCCGCCTCGAAGGGGGTGGCCCCGCGGCGGTGACGGCGCCGCCCGGCCTCCGCATCCCCGGCGCCGAGCGGCTGCCCTTCCCCGCGGACCCGGGCCTCGGTGCCGCCGCCGCGGACCCCCGCCCCCCCTTCGACCCCGGTGTGGAGTTCCAGTCCTTCCCCACGGAGGAGTTCCGAGAGTTCGCCGGCGTGCGCTTCCGCCCGGCGCTGCGGGACCGCCGCCTCGCCGCGGCGTGGGGCGAGGAGGGCGCTCCCCGAACGGCGCAGGCGGTGCAGCGGGGCCTCCGGTGGCTGGCCTACGACCAGGCCGCCGACGGAGGATGGGACCGGGCTCGCGGTGGAGGCGCCACGGCGGAGGCGGTGCGGGCGTTCCTCGCCGACGGGGCGACGCCGCTGCGCCGCGGCCCCTGGGCCCCCGCCGTCCGCGCCGGAGTGGACGCGCTGGTGCGCTCCCAGGACCCGGTCACCGGGCTCCTCGGGGGGGAGGCCGGCGGCGTCGGCCACGGCCCCGCGCTGGCGGCGCTGGCGGAGGCCTACGGTCTCGACTTCGCCCTCCTCGGCGACCGCAGCCGGTCCGGCATGGCGGAGGTTCTGCGACGCTCCGTGGCCGCCTCCCGTCGCCTCCAGCACGCCGACGGCTCCTTCCCCGCCCGGCCCGGGGGTCCCGGCGACGCCGGCGCGACGCTCCTCCACGCGGAGGGGCTCGTCGTGGCGCGCATGGCGGGCATCCCCGTCGAGGGGGACGTGCTCCGCCGCGCCGCGTCCTGGCTGGAGGGGCGCGTGGGGGAGGACGGCCGTCTCGGCGGCGCGGACCCCACCGCGCAGGCGCTGCTCACGGCGCGGGCCTGGGCCCTCTCCGACGGACTGGGCCTCGACGGGGACGTGCGCGGACGCCTCCGGCGCGCGGTCCTCGCCGACGCGGGTCGGGAGGAGTTCCGCCAGGACGTGCCGCTCCTCGCCGGCATCCTGGAGGGCCTCGTGGCCAGCCGCGAGCCGGGCCTCCCCGGGGACCGCGGCTCGTCCCTGGCCGCCGCCGCCCTGGCGGCCGCCGCGGGGGACGCGTTCCCGCGGCGCGCTGGCGGCTCCGCGCCCGACGCCGCGGCCACGGCGGCGGCGCTCCGCGCCTTCTTCGCGCCCCTCCGCACGTCGGCGCCCTGACGCACCCCTCCGCTCGCGATTGGCACCCCGGTTGCTTGGTCACCTCCGTCGGGAGGGCGGGACGGCGAGCCAGGAGGTCTGCATGACGACTCGGTTCTATTGCCGGTGGCGTGGCCAGAAGCTCTTCCGGGTCCTCAAGGGCCGCGACGAACTGTTCTGCGGCACCGCCGACGAGTGCCGGCGCTACATCGAGATCTACCGGGTCAAGGAGGCGCGCGCCCGCCTCGCCGAGGATCGCGACCCCCGCCGCCGTCACCCCACGGTGCGCATCTTCCGCATGGCGCCGCGCCGCTCGCGCGCCCGCGCCGTCGTCTAGCCCGACGCATTCGCGAGGGGCCGCGGGAGGTGCGCGGGAGACCGTGTCCCGCTCCCCGATCCCCCGGCGCCACCGCATCGCGCCCCCCGCCCGCGCCGGCGCCATCTCCCCCCATTCCCCGCGGCCCCGCACGACGGCGCCGCGCCCGCTGTATACGTTCCTCCCGCGGTGGATCCGATCGTTGTCAGCGGCCCCGCGCGGTGGTCCTCGGGGCGGCTCCACCGTCACCGTTCCGCGGGCCCCGTGACCCCCCGGTGACGCCTTCGCGGTGCCATCTCCCCGTGGGATCTCCCTCTTCCGCCGCCGTCCGCGCCGTCGCCGCGGGCGGGCTCCTGCTCTCGCTCCTCGCCACCTTCCCCGCGTCGTCGGCCATCGCCTCCGACGGCACGGACCCCGATCCCGGCGCCGTCTCCGTACTCGGTCGGGGGGTCCTCGGTCGCACCGACCTCCTCGTGCGGGCCCGCGTGGAGCGGGTCTCCCGCCTGGCCGCGGGGACGCAGCTGGGCGTGCTGGCCGTGGAGGAGACGCTGCGCGGCCCGCCCCCCCAGGGAGCGGTGCAGGTGATGACCACCGAGGACGGCTACTTCTCCCGGTACCCCGGGGAGGCGGTGTTCTTCCTCCGCGCCCTGCGTGCGAGCCGGCGGTACGACTGCCTCGCCGTGATGGACCTCGCCGACGCCGACGGAGCGCCGCGGCTTCTCGCCCTGCGGCGCGTGCTCGAGGTGGAGGCGCTCCCCGCGGAGCGCCGCGCCGGTGCGCTGCGGGAGGTCTGCTTCGAGAGCCTCGGCGCGCGCGACGCGTGGACGCGGCGGAACGCCGGGCGGGAGACGGCCCACCTGGCGGACACCCGGCCCGACGCGTTCACTCCCGAGGATCTCGCCGACCTGCGGCGTGTCGCCGGTCGCGAGGGGGATTCGGTGCTGCGGCCGCTCCTGGTGGAGGCCGTCGCGTCGCTCCACGCCGCGTCCCGCCGGGGTCGCCTGGGCGCGTCCCAGGGGGGCGCGCGAACGAGTCTCCGGGGCGCCCCCCTTCTTCGCGTCCTGCGGGAGTCCGCCGACCCCGCGGAGCGCCGGCGGGCCGCCGAGGCGGTGGCCGCGGAGGAGGGTGCCGCGGCGGGGGACCTCCTCCTGGGGGCGCTGGCCTCCGATCCCGATGCCGGCGTGCGGGGTGCGGTGGCGGGGGCGCTGGTGCGGGTCGGCGGCGGGCCCCGGGTCAGCGAGGCCCTCCTGCGCGCGCTCCGCGAGGAGTGGGACGCGGGCGTGCGCACGGCGGTGGTGGAGGCGCTGGGGGAACTGGGGCTGGCGGACGCCGTGGTCCCGCTCTCGGAACTGGCGCGGCGGGATCCGTCCCTGGAGCGGGTCTGCCTCTTCGGCCTCGCCCGCATCCGCACGCCGGCGGCGCTGGACGCGCTGCGGGGGTTCCGGGCCCCCTCCCCGGGCCCCCCCGGCGAGGGCGCGGGATCGGAGGCGGCCGTCCTCCGCGCCGAGGCGGACGTCGCCCGGGCCGCGCTGGTGGACTTCCTGCTCTCCGACGACTTCCTGCGGCAGGAGGAGATCCTGCGGAGGGTCCGCGAGCGGGATCGGCGGTGATGGCCGCCCGCGGACGATGGGGTCCGCGGCGCCGGCGGACGTAGAATGCCGCGCGGCCCGGCGGGCGCCGGGACCCAGGGGGGGACAGCGGGTGTCCGGATCGCCGCCACGAGACCATCGCCGCACCGCCCCGTGGCGCGCCCGCCTCCCCGTCGCGGTCCTGCTGCTGGCCGGAGCCCTCGCCCCGACCTCCGCGCGCGGGGAGGACACGCCCCCGGTCCCCGCGGCGCCGGCCGGGGAGCCGCGGGGCGCCGGGGAGAGCGGCCCCCGGGACCTGCCGGCGGTCCCCCTCTGGCGCCTCGGCCTGCCGGAGGCCGTCGCCATGGCGCTCCGCAACAACCTGGGCCTGGCCGCCGCGGGGTACGGACCGGGGACCGCGCGCGCCTCCCTCGACGAGGCGAGCGCGCTCTACGATCACCTGTTCACCACCAGCGTCTTCGGCGGCGAGACCCGGGCCCCCGTGCAGGTCTTCGGCGCGCCCGACGGCATCTTCCTGTCGGACGAGGATCGCGCCGGCGGTGGCATGGGCCTCAGGCGTCTCCTCCCCACGGGGGGCAGCGTCAGCCTGGACGCGGCCACCGACCGCACGCTCTCCAACGCCCGGTTCCCGAGGAATCCGGCGTGGGCCTCCTCCCTGGCGCTCACCGTGCGGCAGCCGCTGCTCCGCGGCATGGGCCGGGAGTACACGGAGGCGGGGGTCCGCTTCGCCGAGGACTCGCTGGACCTGGCGGCGCTGGAACTGCGCAGCCGCGCCGAGTCCCTCGTGCGACAGGTGGAGGTCACCTACTGGGCGCTGGTCAACGCCCGCGGCCAGGCGGAGGTCCAGAAGAAGTCCCTTTCCGTGGCCCGGGACCTCCTGCGGATCGCGGAGGCGCGGCTGGCCGCTGGGGCGGGCACGCAGGTGGACGTGGCGCAGGCGGAGTCCGGGGTCGCGCTGCGGGAGGTGGATCTGCTCCGCGCGGAGAACGAAGTGGCCAACGTCGAGGAGACCCTGCGCGGGCTCCTCCGGCCCCGCCCGGGACATGAGCGGGCGGACGAGCCGCGGGTCGAGCCCACGGACGACCCCGCCGCCGCGCTGCCCGACGGCGCGGGGGAGCCCATGGACGCGGCGGTGGACGTGGCGCTGGCGCGCCGGAGCGACATCCGGGCCCAGAAGATCCAGGTCGACCAGGCGGAGATCGGCGTGATGCGGGCGGAGTCCGACACCCTCGTCAACCTGGAACTCTCCGCGACGGCCTCCTACGCGGGGCTGGATCGCAACCTGGGGAGCACCTGGTCCGGGAGCGCCGCCTCCCGCCGCTACGGGTCGTACAGCGTGGGCCTCTTCCTCGAGGTCCCCATCGGCAACCGGGCGGCGCGGGCGCGGCTGGAGCGGGCGGTGCTCCAGCGGAGCCGCAGCGAGGCCGACGTGCGGGTGCTCCAGAACTCCGCCGTGGTGGGGGTGCGGAACGCGTGGCGCGACGTGGAGTCCACGCGCCGGCAGATCGACGCCGCCGCCCGCGCCGTGGCCAACTCCCAGCGGCAACTGGAAGCGGAGCAGGAGCGGCTCCGCGCGGACAAGAGCACTCCCTTCGACGTCCTCCTCCGCGAGGAGGATCTCACCCGCGCCCGACTCTCCCACCTGCGCGCGCTGGTGGAGTTCCGCAGCGCCCTGGCCGCCTACGACTTCGAGACCGGGCGCATCCTGGAACGCCGGGGACTGGCGGCCCCCGCGGGGGCCGCCGGGCCCGCGGGGCGGTAGGGCGTCGCGCGCGTCGGGGGGACCGCCTACTCCCCCCGGGATGCGGCCTCCGCCGCCGCCTCCGTCGCCTCCTCCCGCGCCACGGAAAGCACGGCGTCCCGGCTGACGCCCAGCGCGTCCGCCGCGCGCTGGCCCGACTCCTCGCCGCGGAAGAGGCGCTCCGCCAGGGCGAGGGTCTCTTCGCGGGTCCCGGCGTGGTTCACGGCGGCACGGAAGGCCCGCGCGCCGGCGACGCCGGTGGCGTAGTAGGGCGCGTACTTCCGCATGTGGCGCACCGCCAGCCACTCCCCCTCCGCCGCGACGAGGCGCTCCAGGTGCTCCCGGAACTCCGCCAGGCGCTCCGCCGCCGACGGTCGCGGAGGGACCGCGGATCCCTCCACGGCGGCCCTCGCGGCGCGGAAGATCCAGAGGTTGCCGATGGCGCCGCGCCCGATCATCACGCCGTCCGCCCCGGTGCCCCGGAGCATGGCGCTCGCCTGCTCCGGGCGGAGGACATCCCCGTTGGCGATGACGGGAACGGAGACCGCCGCCTTCACCTCGGCGATGAGTTCGACGTTCACGCCGCCGGAGTACTGCTGCTGTCGCGTGCGGCCGTGGACCGCCACGGCGGCCACGCCGGCGCGCTCCAGGTCCCGCGCCACGGAGGGTCCGGAGAGGCAGTCGTCCTGCCAGCCGGCGCGGATCTTCGCGGTGACGGGGATGGAGACCGCACCCACCATGGCCTCGATGATGCGGGCCGCACGCGCGGGATCCCGGAGCAGCGCGGCGCCGGCGCCGCGGCTCACGACCTTCCGCACGGGGCAGCCCATGTTCACGTCGACCACGTCGGCGCCGAGGTCCTCGCAGATCCGGGCCGCCGCCGCCATGACGCCGGGGTCGGAACCCATGATCTGGAGCGCCATGGGCCGCTCCTCCGGGATCACGCGGTGGGTCTCCCGCTCCGCCGCCGTCTGCCGCACGAGGTAGTCCGCGGAGAGCATCTCCGTGGCCGTGAGCCCGCAGCCGTGGCGCCGCGCCATCACCCGGAACGGGCGATTGGTGACTCCCGCCATGGGGGCGAGGAGCACGTTGGAATCCAGCGGAACGGGGCCGATTCGCATGGGAGCGTCGCAGTCTACGGACGGGTCCGGGAGGGCCCCGTACAATGCAGCGGTGACCCCGCGCGCGCTCCTCCCGCTCCTCGCCTGCGCCCTCCTCGCCGCGTCCTGCGGGGACGGGGACCCGGCCCCCGCCGCGGCGCCGCCCCCCGCCGCGGTGGTCCCGGCGGCGACCCCGCCCCCTCCCGCGCCGGCGCCGCCCCCCCCGGCGAGGCGGCCGCTCCCACCGCCTCCCGCGGGACCCGCGGAGCGCCGGGCCGCGCTCCTCCGCATGCTGGAGCGGGGCGACTCCCCGCAGGTGGCGTTCGCCCAGGCGGTGCTCGCCATGGACCCCGACCCTGCGGCCGCCTCCGCGGCCATGGCCGCGGCGGCGCTGCGGGAACTCCGCCGGAACTCCGGCTTCGTCTGCAACATCGTGGGCGCCGTCCGCTCCCGGGAACTGGCCGCGGCCATGGGGGAGCCGCTGACGGCGGCGCTGGGGAGCGACGACCCCGCGCTCCGCCGGCTGGCGCTGGGAGCCCTGGGAGCCCACGGGCCGGCCCTGGACGCGCGGCGCGCGGCGGAACTGGCCACGGACCCCATGTACACCGTGGCCCTGGACGCCGTGGAGGTGCTCCGCCTGCTGGGCACGCCCGAGGCGGGCGCCGCTCTGGCCGCCGCGCTCCCCCGCGTGCACGCCACGGCGCGGCCCTTCGCCCTCACGGTGATCGGGATGCTCCGCGCGCCCGGCGCCGAGGAGGTCCTGAGGGCGGCGCTGCGCGAGGCCCGCGGCGCGGGGATCGCCGCCGGCACCCCCGCTCCCGGGGACTCCGCCGGGGAGGGAGGGGACCCGGCGCTCCTCGGCAACGTCGGCACTCCCACCGCGGTGGGGGCGTCCCTGGGCCTCGCCCACCTGGGCGTCGAGGAGGGGCTCGAGGGAGTGCGGGCCTGGGTCCGCTCCCTCCCGCTCACCATGCCCCCGGGGACCTGCGAGGACCTCCTCTCCGCGCGGGGGGAGCCCTGGCTCCTGGATCGGCTGGAGGAGCAGGTCGTCGCGGGACCCGCGGACTCGGCGGCGCCCGCCATCCCGCTCCTGCTCCGGTACCGGGGGAACGAGCGCGCCGCGGCGGCCGTGGCCACCGCGTACGAGCGCCTCGACTGGGAACTCCTGCTGGAGGCGATCTCGTTCTTCCACGCGCTGGACCCGGAGGACGGTCTCCGCCGGGCGCTGCGGGAACTGACCTCCGTGGAGCAGGACCGCCGGTACGCCGCCGCCCTCGCGCTGGGGCGGTTCCGCGATCCACGGAGCGTGGAGCCCCTCTGCCGGCGGCTGCGCGAGGACCCCTCCGGCGCCGTGCGGACGAAGATTGCCGACGCCCTGGGCCTGCTGGGGGACGTGCGCGCGGCGCCGGCGCTGGTGGAGCACCTGCGCAGCGATCCGGCGCCCACGCCGGACGCCGCCTGGCAGGCCTATTCCGGGAGGGCCAACCTCCGGGGGGCCCTGGCGGTGGAGGCGGCCCCGCTGCTCGCGGCCCTGCTGGATCGCGGCCTGCCGCCCGCCGTGGCCTCCCATGCGCTCCGGGCGCTGGGGTCGGCCCGCGGCGCGCCCGCAGCCAGGCCGTGCCTCGAGCGCCGCCTCCGGGACGCCGTCCCGGAGAACCGCCGCAGCGCCGCGCTGGCCCTCGGGGACCTCGGGGACGGGGCGGCGCGGCCGGCGCTGGAGGAGCGGTTCCTCGCGGAGCCCGACCCGGGAGTGGCCGAGGCCATCGCCGACGCCGTGCTCCGCATCGACGTGCTCCCGTAGCAGCCTGTCGCGGTGACCCGCGACAGCCTGCTGATAGGTCGTTCACAGTGTCGGAGTGGAGCCGGTCCTCGGACAGGTCAAAGCGGCACGGGGCTTCCGGCAACTCTTCACGCGGGGGCTCGACATCGTGCAGACGGAGTGGAGCCTGGTCACCACAGCGCACAACGTGCGCAGACTGGCGGCCGCGCGATAGCGGGAACGGCCGTCGCCAAAGGCATCCCACGCCGCGATGGCGCGCCGCATCGGGAACCGACGCCCGTCGGCGCGGAGCTCACACCCCCATGACTGGCAGCCCGTCGCGGTGAGCACCTTGCGACCTGGCGGGAACCGATTGCGCGACGGGCTGCCAGCCCCCTCCCGCGCGGGGTAGGATGGGGCGATGCGCGCCGCCCGCCTTCCCGCACTGCTCGCCATGCTCCTCCTCGCCGCGTGCGGCGGCGGCGGGGGCGGCGGCGGCAGCGCCGGTGGCGGCGGTGCGGGACTGGTCGTCGTGGACTCGGTGGTCCCCGTGGACGGCGCGGTGGACGTCGCCGCGACGGCCAGCGTGACCGTGCGGTTCCGGACTCCCATGGACGGGCCGACGCTGATCGGGGGAGGGCTGACCCTCTCGCCGGCGGGGACCAGCGCCCACGTCTCCGCCTCCGTCAGCGTGGCCATCGACCTCTTCTCCGCGACGCTCACTCCGCTGGCGCCGCTGGAGGCGGGCCGCTCCTACCAGGTCCGCCTGGCGGCGGAGGCGCTCACGGCGTCCGGCCGACGGGTCCGGCGGCCCTGGTTCAGCCAGTTCCGCGTGGCCGGCTCCGGCGGCGGGGGCGGAGGGGGCGGCGGCACGCAGACGGGCACCGTGCGCGGAGTCCTCCCGCTGGAGAAGGGGCGCTCCGGCCACGCCGCCGCGGCGCTGCCCGACGGACGGGTCGCCGTCTTCGGCGGCTTCGACACGGACGCCACGGTCACGGGCACCATCGAGACCTTCGATCCCGATCCCGGCGTGGAGGAGTGGACGAAGGCCGGCGCCGTCCTCTCGCCGCCCCGGGCGCGGGCCACGGCCACGGTGCTCGGCTCGGGGCTCGTGCTGATCGCCGGCGGGCAGTCGGAGTCGACCACCGACGTGGGGCTCGATCGCTGGGAACTCTGGGATCCGGCGCTGGACTCGATGGTGGCGTCCGGCTCCATGCAGGAGCGGCGCACGCGGCACCGCGCGACCCTGCTCCCCGACGGGCGCGTGCTCGTCACCGGCGGGTCCCGCACGGACACCACGGGGGCCCCGGAGTTCAGCCGCACGTCCGCGGAGGTCTTCGACCCGGACACGCGGACCTGGAGTCCCCTCCCTCCCATGGCGGTTCCCCGGGCGGGGCACGAGGCGACGCGACTCGCCGACGGGCGCGTCCTCGTCACGGGGGGTCACGGCAGCGACCTGCGCGCCGAGGTGTTCTCCACGGGGGCCGGCTCCTTCGGCCCCGGGGGGAGCATGGCGGGGGCGCGGCGCAACCACACCGCCGCGCTGCTCGCCTCGGGGGACGTGCTCGTGTGCGGAGGCGGCAACTTCACGGCGGAGGTGTGGCGCGCGGCGGAGAGCCGGTTCGTGCAGGTCCAGAACCTGGGCGACGAGCGATCCCATCACGTCGCCTTCCGCCTCCCCAACGGCCGCGTGTTCGTGGGGGGCGGCGAGAAGCCCGTCGCCGGCGGCGCCACCCAGTTCCACAACACCATCGAGTTCTACGAGCCCGCGGACAACCGCTTCGTGCAGTCCCCCCTCCGCCTCCGCGCGCCCCGCAGCGGGCACTCGATGACGGTGCTCCCCGGCGGCGATCTCCTCGTCGTGGGCGGGAAGAACGTGGTCCCCGGCGAGGCCCTCCGGTCCTGCGACCGGATCCACCTCGATTGACCGGCGGGCCTGCCCGCGCGGCGGTCCTGCTCCTGGCGCTCGGGTGCGCGGCGCCCCCGGAAGGGGAGCCCGCTCCGCCGGTGCCGCCCTCCGGCGGGGAGTCCGGCACACCGGGACCGCTGCGGGAGGGGGAGTGGGACCGGGAGTTCCCCGCCGGCTGGACACCCGTGGAGACCGAGACCGGACCGCTGTCGGCGGTCCTCGGGCGGGTGGAGGACGGCGACACGGGCCTCCCCGTGGCCGGGGCCCGCATCCGGTGCCACCGCGAGTACGGGACACCCGTCCCGGGACTCTGGCGACCTCTGCTGGAGACCTCGAGTGACGTGGACGGTCGGTTCTCGGTCCCGGCGGAGCACTCCGACCGCTGGTTCTACGTCGAGGCCGACGGCTACGCCCCCGTCGCGGAGCTGGGCCTCCCCGACGCGTTCTCCCTCAGTCGCGGCGAGGACGTGGAGGTCGAGGTACGGGACTGGAGGGAGCGGCCGCTGCCCGGCGCCGTCGTCGAACTGGTGCTCGGCTGCGGGCACACGCCGGACATCCGGAGCGAGGTCGCCGACGCGCGGGGCCGGCTCACCCTGCGCTGCGTGGATCCGGCGGGGAACGGGATGACGTGGGTGCGCGCCGACGGAGCGGCGGGCCGGAACGACGGCTACTTCGACGGCATCGATGCCCTCCCCCTCGTGGAGGGCGTGCGGATCCTCCGGTGCGAGCCCGCGCCGGTCGTGGAGGGGCGGGTCGCGGACACCCTCGATCGGCCCATCGCGGGGCTCTTCGTGGGGACGGGGGAGGCGAAGCGGGGACCGTGGACCCGCACGGGGACGGACGGCCGCTTCCGGCTCCAGAGAGTTCCCGCGTGGTCGGAGGTGTCCGTCGCCGACTGGGGCGAGGAGATGAACGGCTGGGATCGGGAGCTCGCGGCGTTCCTGGCGGTCCCGGGAACACCGGTCGTCGTGCGGCTCCCGCCCGTGGACGGCAACGGGCCCCCGCCGCCCGCGGAGACGAGGCGCGCGGTCCCCGTGCTCCTCCGCGGGGAGCCCGCCTTCGACGCCGGGGAGCCCGTCGCCGTCCGCGCCGTGCGGGACGGGGACGGCGCGGCGCGCAGCGCGATCACCAGGGCGGGCGACGGAGGCGACGACGCGGCGGACCTTCCCTTCGCGCTCGAACTGGGCCCCGGCCGGTGGCGGGTCATGGCCGGCGATCGCGCGGGAAGCCGACGGCCCGCGGCCGCCCACGTGGAAGTGCGCCCGTCCGGCCCCGTCGCCGCGGTGCGGCTCACGCTGGAACGGAGTCCCGTCGTGGTCCCCCGGGTCGTGGCTCGCTCCGACGGCGCGGGGGGACTCGTGCCCGGTGCGGAGGACGCCGACGGGAACTGGTGGGTCGTGACGGACGACGGCGAGCAGGAGGCGGTGCCCGCGCAGGGTGGGCCCGCCGGTGGTGTCCACGTCCCCGCCTCGGGGCCCTTCGCGCTGCGGAACCGGGGCGTCGCGTGGGGGGCCTACCGTGCCCTCGACGGGCTGCCTCCCGCGGGAGACGGAGTCGTGGACGTGGAGGCGAACCCCGCGGCCTGGTGGCCGCCGAGGGGGGCCGCCGAGCCCGTCGAGGACGCGGAAGCGGGCGCCGCGGCGCCGTCGGAATCCTCCGGCGGGGTCGTGGAGGTGCGAGCGCTCGATGCGCGGGGCCGCCCGCACCGGGACTTCTCCGCGACCGTCGCGGGGGAGTGGCCGGTGTCGGCGCACGAGGGCGTCGTGCGCGTCGAGGGACTCCCGGCGGGTCCCGTCCGCCTGGTCGTCGGCGGGGAGGGCCGGCGATGGCACGACGTTCGACTCCTGCTGGAGGAGAACGATCGCCGGCACGTCACCGTCACGCTCCGCTGGACGGCCACGGAGCGGTGGGAGAGCCTCGGCGTGTTCGCCTATCCCTGGAACGTGGAGCGGGACCGGGACGGTCGGCCGCTCCGCCTGATCTTCCGGGTGCTCGACGCCGATGGCATCCCCGTCGCGGGCGCGCGGGTGACGGGGACGTCCTCCGGGGCGGACTCCCGGCCGGACGGAGAGGAGGAAGACCTGGCCGTGTCCGACCGCGACGGCTGGGTGCGCGTGCCGCAGGATCCGGCGCGACCGATCCCCGGGGACCACGTCGGGATCGCGTCCGCGGACCACCTCCCGGCGAGGGTTCCGGTGGAGGGTCTGGCGGGCCGCACCATCCGGCTCGTCCGGCCGGGACCGGTCCTCCGGGACGACGCCGACCCTCCCGCTCGCGAGGCGGGTGCCGCGGGCGGGGCTCTCCCCGTCCCCGTCCCCGGCACCGCCGCGTCCCTCCACGTCGAAATCGTGGACGGGGACACGGGGTATGCGCTGCCGGGCGGCTCCGTCCTGCTGGACGGCGAGCCGTTCGGCGGCAGCGGCGGACGCGTCACGGTTCCCGGGGTCCCGCCGGGGCGCCACGAACTCATCGTGCTCGCTCCCGGCCGCGTGGCGCGCCGCGCCCACCTCACGATGGCGGAGGAGGGGGACCGGAACCTGCGCGTGGAACTGGCGCTCGACGCGCGGTGATCAGCCCGCCGCGGGCGCGCCCCGATCCGGGGCCTTGGCGCGCAGGTGGCGGTAGAGGAGCAGGCCGGCGACGAGGACGCCCGCGGAGACGATCTGGCTGAAGGAGAGTTCCAAGCCGCCGAGGTCGTAGACGCCGCGGTCCCGGTCTCCCCGCCAGTGCTCCACGACGCCGCGGCCCACCGAGTAGAGCACCAGGTACAGGCAGACGAGCCGCCCGGGAAACGCCCGCTTCCCGCCCCGGCGGTCCGCCAGCCACAGCAGGGCGAACACCGCGAGGTCCATGACCACCAGGTAGAGCTGCGTGGGATGGAGGAACACCGGGTTTCCCTGGAAGTCCCTGCTGAACCGCGCCGGGACCAGCGTCGGGATGTCGTCGGACACGACGGGGAAGTTCACGGCCCACGGCACCGCGTCCCGTCCGCCGGGGATGACACGGCCGTAGTCGCAGCCCGCGAGGAAGCAGCCCACGCGGCCCACGGCCTGCCCGAGAATGACGCCCAGCGCCAGCGAGTCCGACACCGGCCAGAGCGGACGGTTCCGCTTCGCCAGGGACCACCACGCGTAGAGGGCCGCCGTCACGGCGCCGCCGTACCAGACGAGCCCGCCGTCCCACACGGCGAAGACCTTGTGGGCCTGCCCCGCGAACTCCTTCATGTTCTGCGCGACGTGGAGAAGACGCGCGCCGGCGATGCCCGCCAGGAGCACGGCGAAGGCGAGGTCGAACGTCTCCTCCGGCGTGAGGAGGCCGAGGCGGGAATTGCGCGCCGACGCCACCTTCATCCCCGCCAGGAACCCGCCCACCACGAGCAGCCCGAAGAAGCGGATGGGGAGCGGCCCGAGGTGGCCGTCGAGGCCGAAGAAACCGAGCACCGCCGCGGCGCCGACGCCGCAGCCGGCGGCGAGCCACCAGGAGCCCCGGTCCTCGCGGTCCCGGAAGGCCATGACGAGGAAGATCGCGCCCACCAGGGCCACGGCGGCCGCCGCCACCCACGCGGGCATCCTCGGGATCCAGAAGAGGACGGGGTGCATGCGGAGACGCTACCTCCCGGGACGGGCGGGCGGAAGGCTCACGCGCCCGGCGCGCCGGCCGCGGGGGGCGTCCAGCGAAGCCGCAGTTCCTTGGCGGCCTTCACCTCGTCGAGGCGCCGCACCGGCATGGTGCGCGGCGCACCGGTGACGACCTCGGGCGTCTCCTCCGCCTCGCGGACGATCCGCCCGAGGGCGGCGGCGAAGGCGTCCAGCGTGCCGCGGCTCTCCGTCTCCGTGGGCTCGATCATGAGGCACTCGGGGACGGTGAGCGGGAAGTAGACCGTGGGCGGGTGGAAGCCGAGATCGAGCAACCGCTTCGCGATGTCCAGCGCCTTGACGCCGGTCCGCGCCTTCAGGTCCGAGGCCGAGCAGACGAACTCGTGCATGCAGGGCCGCTCGTGCTGCATCTTCAGGAACGGGCTCACCTTCGCGTGCAGGTAGTTGGCGTTGAGAACGGCGTACTCCGCCACGCGGCGGATCCCCTCGGGGCCGAGGGTCCGGATGTACGCGTAGGAGCGCAGCACCGCCCCCGTGGAGCCGACGAAGGAGCGCACCGGGCCGATGGAGCGGGGCCGGTCCCGGTCCACGCGGAACTTCCCGCGCTCCTTCACGATGACGGGCGTCGGCGCGTACGGGGCGAGCGCCTCCACGTACCCGATGGGTCCGGCGCCGGGCCCGCCCCCGCCGTGGGGGATGGTGAAGGTCTTGTGCAGATTGATGTGCATGCAGTCGGCGCCGAAGTCGGCGGGTCGCGCGCGGCCGACGATGGCGTTGAAGTTGGCCCCGTCCATGAAGAGGAACGCACCGGCCGCGTGGAGCGCGTCGGAGAGCGCGCGGAACTCCCGCTCGAAGAGCCCCAGCGTGTTGGGGTTCGTCACCATGGCGCCGGCGGTGCGGGGACCGATGAGCCGCTTCATGGCGTCGAGGTCGAGCAGTCCGTCCCCGCGGGACTTCACGGGCACGGGCTTCATCCCGCACATGGTGACCGTGGCGGGGTTGGTGCCGTGGGCCGAGTCGGGGATGAGGATCTCGTCCCGGGTCGGGTCGTGATCGCGGTGGTACGCGCGGATCATCATGAGGCAGGCGAGTTCGCCGTGGGACCCCGCCGACGGATGCAGGGAGACGTGGGGGAACCCGGACATCTCCTCCAGGAAGCGCCCCATCTCCCACAGCATCCGCAGCACCGGCTGCACGCCCTCGTCGGGCTGGTAGGGGTGGATGCGGAAGAGCGACGGGTGGAGGACGAAGTCCTCGTGCCGCTTGGGGTTGTACTTCATGGTGCAGGAGCCGAGTGGATAGAAGTGCGTCTCCACGCAGAAGTTCTTCCGCGAGCCGCGCACGAAGTGGCGCGCCAGTTCCCCCTCGGTCACCTCGGGGAGCCTGGGGGGCGCCTTGCGGCGCATGCGCTCCGGGACGGCGTTCACCGGCGGCGTCACGTCCGGCGGCGGCATATGCACCGAGCGGAGGCCGGGCCGGGACATCTCCCAGAGCAGCGGGTCGTCGTCGGCGTGGGGACCGGCGGGGACCGCGGGGGCGCTGGAGGGGTCGGTCATGGCTATGCTCCCACCTTCCCGAGGGCGCTGACGAGCGCGTCGATCTGCTTCCGTCGCTTGACCTCCGTGACCGCCACGAGCAGGTCATGGGGACGGTCCGGGAACCAGCGGGAGAGGGCGACGCCGGGGAGGATCTTCCGCCGCCGGAGGGCCGCGATCACGTCCACCGCCGGCACGGGGCAGCGGACGACGAACTCCTGGTAGAAGGCCCGGCCCGGGTGGGCCAGGGCGTATCCGCGGACCGAGGCGATGCGATCGGCCGCGTAGTGGGCGTTGGCGATGCAGCCCTCGGCCGCCTCGCGCAGGCCCTGCGGGCCCATGGCGGCGAGGTACACGAGCCCGCGCAGCGCGAGCAGCCCCTGGTTCGTGCAGATGTTGCTGGTGGCGCGCTCGCGCCGGATGTGCTGTTCCCGCGTCCCCAGCGTGAGGACGAAGCCCCGGCGCCCCTCCAGGTCCACGGTCTCGCCGGCGATCCGGCCCGGCATCTGGCGGACGTTGGCCATCCGGCCGGCGAAGAAGCCGAAGTACGGGCCGCCGTAGGCGAGACCGCTGGCCAGCGACTGCCCCTCGCCGCACGCGATGTCGGCGCCCCACGCGCCGGGGGGCTCGAGGACCGCGAGGGAGATGGGATCGACGCAGGCGACGAGCAGGGCGCCCTTCGCCTTCGCCGCCGCGGCGAGGTCGAAGCCGTCCTCGATGACGCCGAGGAAGTTGGGGACCTGGACGATGACCGCCGCCGTGCGCTCGTCGGCGGCGGCGGCGAGGGCGGCGAGGTCCGTGGCCCCGTCGCGGGCGGGCACGGTGAAGGCCTCGATCCCCTCGAGGTTGCGGAGGTAGGTGTCGAGCACCTGCCGGTACTCCGGGTGGACCGTCTCCGAGACGACGATGCGCGTCCGGCCCTTCCCGTTGACGCGGAGCGCCATGAGGGCGGCCTCGGCGCACGCCGACGCGCCCTCGTACATGGACGCGTTGGAGACCTCCATCCCCGTCAGTTCGCAGATGGCGGTCTGGTACTCGAACATGAACGTCAGGTTCCCCTGGCTCGCCTCCGGCTGGTAGGGGGTGTACGACGTCACCGTCTCCACGCGGTGGGCGAGGTGGCCCACGGCGGCGGGGATGAAGTGGTCGTAGACGCCGGCCCCGAGGAACGCGTTCACGCGATCGAACGTCTCCGTGCGCGCGAGGGCCTCGGCGGACTCCCGCTGGAGCGTGAGTTCCGCCGCCGCCTTCGGCAGGCGCAGCCGGCGCCGCAGGCGGAACTCCGCGGGGATGGGGTCGAAGAGCCGGTCCACCGAGTCGATGCCGCAGACGCGGAGCATCTCCTCGACGTCCAGCGCTCCGTGGGGGATGTAGGGCATGCTGGGTACCTCGTCGGCGGGATCGCGGCGGGGGAGGGCCGGCGGGAACGATCCCCGACGCGGCTAGTGCTTCTCGGTGGCGCAGTGCTTCGCGTAGGCGTCCGCATCCAGCAGGGCGTTCCACTCGTCGGGCCCGGCCACCTTGCCCTTCGCGATCCAGCCCTTGCCGTAGGGGTCCTGCACCAGCCACTCCAGGTGGTTGGGCAGTTCCTCGTTCACCTCGACGAAGTCGGCGCCCACGCCGCCGTACACGTTGGCGACGGCCTTCACCGACTCGACCTCGGCGAAGGGGTGCCCGACCTCCATGAGTTCGCCGACCTCGGGGAGTTCGACGTAGACGAGGTCGCCCAGCGCCTTGACGGCGAAGTCGGTGATGCCGACGGTGACGATGTGCGTGGTCGGCTCGTAGGCGAACCACTCGTGCGTCTTCGCGTACCGCAGTTCCTTCGGGACCATCCCTTCCTCCTTCGGCGGGGCCTCTAGGCGATCTTCCTGCGCTTGCGCTTGTAGAACGGCAGCGGGACCCGCTCCGCGGGGCTCGGCTTCCCGCGGATGTCCACCTGGAACGCGGGCTCCTCCGCCAGCGCCGCGGGCACCAGGGCCATGGCGATGTTGGTGCCCAGCGTCGGCGACGGCGTGCCCGACGTGACGACGCCGACGGGCTGGCCGCCGTGCAGCACCGCGTACCCGGGGCGCGCGACCCGCTCCGGGAGGCGGAGCCCCACCAGGCGGCGGGCGAGTCCGTTGGCGCGGGCCGTGCGGAGGGCCGCGGCGCCGAGGAACTCCTTCGTGAGGTCGATGCCGAAGTCGAGACCGGCCTCCAGCGGGTTGATGGTGCGATCGATCTCGTGGCCGTAGAGCGGCATGCCGGCCTCGGTGCGGAGGATGTCGCGGGCGGCGAGCCCGATGGGCGCCGGTTCCTCCGTCCCGTCGCCGGCGAGCAGCGCGTCCCAGACCCTGCGGGCCTCCCGCTTCGTGAAGAAGAGTTCGAACCCGTCCTCCCCCGTGTAGCCCGTCCGGGAGACGAGGCATTCGATGCCCAGGACGCGCCCGTGGGTGAAGCGGTAGTACCCGAGGGCGGCGAGGTCGACGTCCGTGAGCGGCGCCAGGAGCGCCTGCGACCGCTGGCCCTGCAGCGCGATCATGGTCTGCTCGTCCGAGAGGTTCTCGACCTCGCACTCGTAGGGCCCGCAGCGCTCGAGGAAGTGGCGGAAGTCGACGTCCCGGTTGCCCGCGTTGATGATCACGTGCGCCGCGTCCGTGTCCCGGTAGACCAGCACGTCGTCGATGACGCCGCCGGCCTCGGTGCAGAGCAGCCCGTACTTGCAGGCGCCAAAGGGGAGCTTCGCGACGTTGCAGGTCGTCAGCGCGTCCACGGCGGCCACCGCCTCGGGCCCCGTGACGACGAGCCGTCCCATGTGGCAGAGGTCGAAGATCCCGACCTTGGCGCGGACGTGCTTCGTCTCCTCCACGGCGCCGGCGTACTGCACGGGCATCTCCCACCCGGCGAAGTCCACCATGCGGGCGCCGAGGGCGACGTGGGCTTCGTAGAGCGGAGTCCGGCGCACGGGAGCCTCCACGTCGGGTGGCGGGGGAGAGGGGGGGCGACGAAGGGGCGGATTCTAGGTGCGTGGGAGCCCGCGGGCAACGAATCGGCCGGGCCCGCGGCGGGACCGGCCGGAAGCGCGTAATGGGCATGCAGCCAACGAGTTAGGCGTCGCGCAACCGGAAGGGACGGGGCCCCGTCACGGCGGGCCGGCGCGGCGGGGGAGGGGAGATCCGGACCTGGGGGCTTGAAGCGCGGGGGATTCCCGGCGACAATGGGGCGGTCTTCGGCCCGGAGGGTTCACCCGTGAGCACCGTCCCCCTGTCCCGCCGTCTGCTCGTCGTCGCGACCGCCGCCGTGGTGGCCGCCGCGCTCCCGTGGGAACCGGCCTGCGCCGGCTGATGCGGCGGTGGAGGCGGGTCCGCCTCCGCGTCGGCTCCCAGCAGTGGTGGTGGTGACGGACGCCGCGGCACCGCGGTGACCGGGGTGGACGCCTTCGCCCTCGTCCAGTGGGTGCCCGAGATGCTCGTCCTCCGCACGGCGACCCCGGCCCCCGCGGCCGGGGGAGACGCCGCGAAGCCCGAAGGGGAGGCGGCGACGGCAGCCGCCACGACGGAGGAGAAGACCGAGCGACGCTACGTGCGCGGCCTGAAGTACCCCCGCGGCGAGACGCGGCCCATGCTCGTCTACTTCCACTGGCCCCACGACGACGGCGCCCGCGGCAAGGAGATCGTCCGCTACTGCTCCGGTCCGCTGGAGGACGGCGAGTTCGGCCGCATCTCCTGGCTCTTCCACTGCGTGGAGGTCAACACGCGGGACTCCACCGCGCGCCTCGTCGAGGAGGCGGGCATCAAGTCCACGCCCACCATCGCCGTCTGCCGCGCCGACGGCGAGATCGTCTGGAAGACCGAGGACCGCGGCATGTCCGGCGGGAGCCTCGCGTCGGCGCTGGCCGCCGTGCTCAAGAAGGACTTCCCCGACGACTGGGCGGCCACGGAGCGGGAGCAGGAGCGGCAGAAGGAGGCCCTGAAGGAGGCCGATGGGCTCCTCCGGAAGGGCTCCCTCGACGACGGCATCGGCGTTCTCCGCGGCATCGTCGAGTCCAACGTGCGCATCGGCAAGTCCTGGGAGTCCGCCGTCAAGGCGCTCCAGGTGGCCGAGGCGAAGCAGAAGCGCGAGCAGGAGCAGGCGAAGAAGTAGCGGCGAACGTCCGGCGTCGGGGTCGGACCCCCGCTGGGGGCCGGCCCCGACCCGTCGCGCGGCGAACGCTTGGCGCCCGGGAGGCCCGCTCGCTACCGTGGCCCCATGCCCGATGCGTCCGCCGATCCCGGTCCCCCGCGCGCACCCGCCGGCCGCACGGTGCTCCGTCGTCTCGACGTGAACGGGGAGGCGCGGGACGTCCCCTTCCTTCCCCACGAGACGCTCCTCGAGGTCCTCCGCGAACGGATGGGGCTCACGGGCACCAAGCACGGGTGCGAACTGGGGGAGTGCGGCACGTGCACCGTGCTGGTGGACGGGACGCCGGTCCTCTCCTGCCTCGTCCTCGGCCTCGCGTGCGAGGGGCGGAAGGTGGAGACCGTGGAGGGGCTGGCGGCGGACGGCCGCCTCCACCCCCTCCAGCAGGCCTTCGTGGATCTCGGCGCCGCGCAGTGCGGCTACTGCACCCCGGGGTTCCTCATGTGCGCGAAGGCGCTCCTGGCGGAGGAGCCGGACCCGTCGCGGGAGCGCCTGAAGGACGCGCTGGCCGGCAATCTCTGCCGCTGCACCGGGTACCTGAAGATCCACGAGGCCGTCGAGGTGGCGGCGGCGGAGATGCGCGGGGACCGGGCCGGCGCCGCGGCGCGCCTCGAGGCCGCCCGGCGGTGCACCCGTGCCTGACGGGAAGGACGCGCGGGCGACCCGGCTCATCGGCACCGGCTACCTCAAGGTGGACGCGCCGGACAAGGTGACCGGCCGGACGATCTTCGCCGACGATCTCGTCCTCCCGCGGATGCTCTGGTGCAGGCTGCTGCGCTCGCCCCACGCCCACGCCCGCATCGTCTCCGTGGACACGGCTCCGGCGCTGGCCATGCCCGGCGTCAAGGCGGCGCTGACCGGCAAGGACCTGCCCATCCCCTTCGGGATCCTCCCCGTGTCCCAGGACGAGCACGCCCTCTGCCCCGACCTCGTGCGCTTCATCGGGGATCCGGTGGCGGCGGTGGCCGCGGAGACGGAGGAACAGGCGGAGGCCGCGGCCCGCGCGGTGATCGTGGAGTACGAGCGGCTCCCCGAGATCGGCTCCATCGAGGGCGCGCTCGCGATGCCCGAGCCGCGCCTCCACGAGTACGGGGACCACGGCAACGTCCACAAGGTCATCGCGCTGGAGTTCGGCGACGTGGACGCCGCGCTCGCGGAGGCGGACCACGTCCGGGACGACCTCTTCTACTACGAGGGGAACACGCACCTCCCGATGGAGCAGCACGCGTCCGTG
Source organism: uncultured Planctomycetota bacterium (assembly GCA_964607145.1). Classification (GTDB taxonomy): domain Bacteria; phylum Planctomycetota; class JAJSAM01; order JAJSAM01; family JAKLKS01; genus CAZSIX01. The sequence goes on from CAZSIX010000001.1 coordinate 46,453, forward strand.
GCGCTGCAGACGCCGGACGGGAAGTTGTGCGTCTGGTCCAGCACGCAGACGCCCCACTACCTCCATCGGGCGCTCGCGAAGGTGCTGGAGATGCCCGCGGCCCACATCCGCGTCATCGCCTGCCCCAACGGCGGCGGCTTCGGCGGGAAGAGCGATCCGTTCAACCACGAGATCGTGGTCGCCCGGCTGGCGCAGCGCACGGGCCGCCCCGTCAAGATCGCGCTCACGCGGGAGGAGGTCTTCTTCTGCCACCGGGGGCGCCACCCGACGCTCATGTGGGCCCGCATCGGCGTGAAGAAGGACGGGGCCATCACCGGGCTCCACTTCCGCACCATGCTCGACGGCGGAGCGTACGGGTCCTACGGCGTCGCCAGCACGTACTACACGGGCGCCCTCCAGACGGTCACCTACCGCGTGCCCCGTTACCGCTTCGAGGGGCTCCGCGTGTTCACCAACAAGGCCCCCTGCGGGCCCAAGCGGGGACACGGCACGCCGCAGCCGCGGTTCGCGCTGGAGGTGATGCTCGACCGGGTCGCCGACGACCTGAAACTCGACCCGCTGGAGATGCGCCTGCGGCACCTCCAGCCCCCGGACTCCGTCACCGCCAACTTCCTCCGGATCGGTTCCATGGGGCTGGGGCGCTGCCTGGAGGCGGTCCGCGAGCGGAGCGGCTGGCGGGAGAAGCACCGGCGCCTGCCGCACGGGCGCGGGGTCGGACTCGCGTGCTCCTCGTACATCAGCGGGGCGGGGCTGCCCATCTACTGGAACGCGCTGCCGCACTCCGGCGTGCAGCTGAAGATCGACCGCTCCGGCGGCGTCACCGCGTTCTGCGGCGCCACGGACATCGGGCAGGGATCGGACACGGTGCTCGCGGGCTGCGTGGCGGAGATCCTCGGGCTGCAGCCCGTGGACATCCGCGTCGTCACCGGCGACACCGATCTCACCCCCGTCGACCTCGGCTCGTACTCGAGCCGCGTCACGCTCATGATGGGGAACGCCGCGGTGCAGGCGGCGGAGCGGGCCCGCGACCTCCTCGCGTCGGCGGTGGCCGATCGCCTCGGCGTACCCGCGGCGCGGCTGGTGTTCGACGAGGGTCGGGTCTTCGATCGCGAGGACCCGGCGAAGTCCATGGTCTTCCAGGAGGCCTGCATCGCCGCCGAGGCCATGCACGGCACGCTGGGGACCGTGGGTTCCTACCGCCCGCCGAAGAGCCCCGGCCGGTACCGCGGTGCCGGCGTGGGCCCGTCGCCGGCCTACTCGTACTCCGCGTGCGTCGCCGAGGTCGACGTGGACCCGGAGACCGGTGTCGTCCGCGTGCCGAAGATCTGGATCGCCCACGACGTCGGGCGGGCCATCAACCTCGTCACCACCATCGGGCAGGTGGAGGGCGGCGTCTACATGGGTCTCGGCGAGGCGCTCATGGAGGAGATGACGTACCGGGGCAACCGCGGCGTGGTCCACAAGTTCCCCTCGATGCTGGAGTACAAGTCGCCGACGACGCACGAGATGTGCGACGTGGACACGATCCTCGTGGAGGACCCCGATCCCAACGGGCCCTTCGGCGGCAAGGAGGCGGGCCAGGGGCCGTTGCTCCCGGTCATGCCGGCGGTGGCGAACGCGGTCTTCGACGCCGTGGGCGTGCGCGTGGACGAGGTGCCCATCTCCGCGCCCAAGGTGCTGAAGGCGCTGCAGCGCAAGGCGGCGGGCGCCGTCGGCCGCTACGGACCCGATCGCATGCCCGACTACCCGTGGCCGGAGCCCACCCGCGTCACGCCCCCCGACGAGGGAGGGGACGGGCGGGACGAGCGGCAGACCGCCGAGGTCGGGCACGGCGGCGTGCGCGGCCACATCCCCGGGGGGAAGTAGCGGTGCTGCGCCTTCCCCCCTTCGAGCACGTCGCGCCGCGCTCCGTGGAGGAGGCGCTGCGCGTCCGCGCCGACGCCGGGCCGGCGGGGCAGTTCGTGGCCGGCGGCACCGACCTCTACCCGAACATGAAGCGGCGGCAGGAGACGCCCGCCGTCGTGGTGGACATCGCCGGACTCCCGGAACTCCGCGGCGTCACGCCGGGGCCCGGCGGCGGGCTGCGCCTCGGCGCCTGCCTCCGCCTCTCCGAGATCGAGACGCAGCGGGACCTTCTGGCGGCGTACGGCGCCGTCGCCCGCGGCGCCGCGACCATCTCCACGCCGCTGCTGCGCAACATGGGGACGCTGGGGGGGAACCTCCTCCTCGACACGCGTTGCAACTACTACGACCAGACCTGGGAGTGGCGCCGCTCCATCGACTTCTGCATGAAGAAGGACGGGACGGTCTGCTGGGTGGCGCCCGGCTCGCCGCGCTGCTGGGCGGTCCAGTCCAGCGACCTGGCGCCGGTGATGGTGGCCATGGGGGCCTCCGTCGTCCTGCGCTCCCCCGGCGGCAGCGAGCGCTCGCTCCCGGCGGCGGCGCTCTACCACGACGACGGCATGCGGTTCACCACGCGCCGGCCGGACGAACTGCTGACCGCCGTGGACCTTCCGCCGCCCGGCGGCGCGCGCACCGTCTACCGCAAGGTGCGCCGCCGGGGCTCCTTCGATTTCCCCGTGCTGGGCACGGCGGTCTGGCTGCGGCTGGCCGGCGGGAAGGCCGCGGGCAACGGCTCGCCGCCCGTGGTGGAGGACGTCCGCATCGTGCTCGGCGCCGTGGCGTCCTTTCCCCGGCGCATGACCGCCGCCGAGGACCTCCTCCGCGGACAACCCCTCGACGAGGACCACCTCCGCGCCGCCGCCGACGCCTGCTGGCGCCCGGCAAAGCCCATGGACAACACGGATCTCACGCTGGGCTGGCGCAAGGACATCGTGCGCCCGGAGGTCACGCGGGCGTTGCGGGAGGCGGCGGGGGTGGGGTAGCGGCGGGGGTCCCGGCGAGAGAGCGGAGGCGGCGGCGCCGGTTGTCGAACGCCACGAATCTGGATCCCGCCACGATCACGACGACGACCGCCGCAAGCACGACCCACGGCTTCGCGTGCTCTCCTCCCAGCGCGGCGATGTCCAGGTGACCAACCGAGGGTGGCCGCGGAGAGCGCCGGTCGGCTTCGGCCAGGAGGCCGCGCAACACCGTCTCGTTCGCAGCGTCCTCTCCACGGCCGATCGCCTCCGCCTCCGCATCATCGAAGTGCCGACGCCATGTCGCACCGTTCTCCTTCATCGCGGCGAAGTCCGCCTCCGACGGGGGGAACAGCATCCCCGCCTCCCTCCAGTGGCTGTGGATCTCCTCGAGGAGGGATCGAATCTCCGGTGCCGCGGGATGACCGCGGTCGAGGGCGCGGTGGAACGCCCACCACGCCAGATGCAGGGTTCTCGACGCCCGGTACCCCAGCCCGAGTGTGCGGTACAACTCCGCCCCCTCGCGTCCGCCGAACCGGAGCATCGCTGCCACGGCAGTCTCCACATCCGCAGGCCCGCGGGCACCGGTGGGCGGCGGAGGTGCGAAGGGTGACACTCGGGAGTGATCCCCTCGCTCGCAGGGCGTACCGGACCAGCACTGAAAGCAGGACTCGGCCCAGAGGGCAGGCGCCCGTTCCGCGGCCATCACATACCGGATGACCTCGACCTGGTAACGCTCCCGCCCGAAGTGCGCGTCGGGGTTGAGGGCGAGGGCCTTCTCCAGGTCCGCCAGCGCGTCATCGTAGCGGCCGGCGTGGGCATGGAAGGTGCCGCGGTTGGCGTACGCGCGGTAGAGGTGCTCGGCGTCGGGCCGCGTCTCGAGCACGGCCAGTTTCCGGTCCATCAGCGCGACGGCCGCGTCGCGGTCCCCGAGGCGCTCGTGGGCGACGGCGAGATCGTCGTACGCCGCCAGGTCGTCGGGGTGGGCCTCCAGGCGCCGGGGGAGCGTGGCGAGACGGTGGCGGTAGTAGGCCTCGCCGTGGCGGTGCCAGCGGTCGGTGACCACGAGCACGTAGGCCTCCGGCAGTCCCCGGATCTCGTCGTCCAGCGTGTCCGAGTCCCAGATGCAGGCTTGGGCCGGCCCCGGTGCGACGAGGGCGGCCAGGAGCAGCAGGCGGGGCCAGGCGCGGGTCGCCATGAAGTCCTCCGGCGGCAATCCTACTCCCGCTGGCCGGCCCGGCGAGGGGGCGTTCCCTCGGGGCGCAGCGGCGGGTAGAATCCCGTCCCGGCGGAGGATCGGGGAGCCGCCTCGGGAGGGAGTCCCGCATGGGGATCGGCCGTGGGCGGGCGGTGTGGGTGGCGGCGGTGCTGTTCGGCGCCGCGGCGACGGGGTTCGCGGCGTCCCCCGCGGAGCGGGGACAGGCGCTCTGGGACGAGGGGAAACCGGAGGAGGCCGAGAAGGTGCTCGTGGAGGCGCTGGGCGCCACGCCGGCGGACGCGGCGGCGCGTCTCGTGCTCGGACGGCTCCAGGCATGGGACGGGCGGCCCGATGTCGCCGTGGACACCTGGTCCGCGGGGCTCACCGGGAAGGAACCGGACGTGCCGCTCCTCCAGGCCCTGGCCGACCTCCACCTCCAGCGCGCCGCCGATGGCCCGCAGGTGACGCGGAAGCGCGGTGCCACGGTGCTCCAGTTCGACGGCACCACGGCGCAGGACCCGGCGGCCTTCGCGCGGAAGCGCCGGGAGTCGGCCCTCGAAGCGCGGCGGAAGGCGTCGGCGCTGCGGCCCGCGGACCGGGAACTGGTGTACGCGCTGGCGACCCTCCTCGTGTCCATGGAGAAGGCCGCCGAGGCCCTGCCGATGATGGAGTCCATCTCGAAGAAGGAGCCGAAGAACGTCCGCTACCTCTGCGGGTGGAGCGCGGCCCTCCTGGCGACGGGCAAGGGGGAGGACGCGCGGAAGAAGGCGGAGCAGGCGGCGAAACTGGCGCCGCGGTCGCCGGACGGCCACGCGGCGCTGTCGCGGGCGCTCGATGCTCTCGGCAAGGGGCCGGAGGCCCTCGCCTCGAGGAAGCGCGCCGAACTGTTCTCGTGGCTGCCGGAGTTCTCGAGGCTCGAGTACTCCGACGCGCTCTACGACGACGCGGCGGCGCTGGCGCGGGGGACGGGATGGGACACGCCTCGGGAGGAGATCGACCGCGTCCTCGCCGCCAAGCGCGCCGTCATCGATCGGCTCGTGGCGAAGAGGGACCCCGCGGCGTTCGACCTCCTCGCCTGCGTCTGCTGGAACCACTGCTGCCACGGGGAACTCGAGGGGATCGCGTTCGCCGCTCTGGAGGGGCGGGGCGCGCCGTCCGTGCCCCTGCTCCGGCGGATGCTGGACGACGGCGAGGCCACGTGCACCGTGGGGGCCGCGGCGCGGTCGCTGGCGCGCCTGCGGGAGGCGTCGGCGTTCGAGGCGGTGCTCGGGAAGCTCGCCGCGGACACGGACCCGTTCTTCCCCATGGACATCGCGGCCGCGCTGACGATCTACGGGGACCCGCGCGCCGTTCCGGCGCTCGCCGCCGCCATGCGCGTCGATGCCCCGCCGCTGCCGCCTCCGCCGAAGCGGAAGGGTCGCGAGGTCACCGTGGTCGTCGGCGGCGACGGCGGCGCCCGCGAAGGGACCCCCGACGGCCCCTTCGCCGCCCGCCTCCGCGCGACCATGGCGGTGGGGGAGTTCGACGTCCCGGAGGCGCGCGCGGCGCTGGAGAAGGGCTGCGCGAACCCGGACCTCGCGCCCTTCTGCCACGCCGTCCTCTGGCGACTCACGGGGGACGAGAAGGCCCACGGGCGCCACGTCGCCGAGGCGGTCCGCGCGAAGGCCGGCCCCGCGCCGGAGATCCTCGGGCCCTACCTCGCGCGCATCGATCACCCCGTGGCGAAGGCGCTGTACGAGGAGTGGAACCGGGCGCGGGTGGGCGGGAAGTAGAAGGCGCGCGGTGGCGGAGACTGACCGGGACACGCCGGCGCGGGGCGCCCGGCGAGAGCCGCGGGAGGGAGAGTCGCTGCCGCCGGCCGCCCTCGTCGTGGGGGGAACGGGGATGCTGCGCCCCGTCTCCCTGGCCCTGGCGGCCGGGGGCTGCACCGCCGTGGTGGCGCGACCGGGGAGACGGTTGGCGTCGCTCGCAGCGGAGTCGTCCGCGATCCTGCCCGTAGGGGTGGACTGGCACGACGGGCCCGCGCTGGACGGGGCGCTGGCCCGGATCGTCGCGGAGCGGGGGCCGTTCAATCTCTGCGTCGCATGGATCCACTCCGATGCCCCCGCCGCGCCGCTCGCCGTCGCGCGGCGCGTGTGCGGCGACTTCGTCCACGTGCTCGGCAGCGCGGTCGCCGACCCGGCTCGACGGGACGGGGCGCGCCGCGCGCGGTTCGAGCGGCTCCCCGGCCTCCGCTACCGCGAGGTCGTCCTGGGTTTCGTACGGGAAGGAGGGGGCTCGCGCTGGCTGACGGACGCGGAGATCGCCGCGGGGGTCCTCGCCGCCGTCCGCGGTGCGGCCCCGTGGACCCCGGTGGGGGAGGTCGACCCGTGGGACGCGCGCCCCGGTGGCCCCCTCGCACGGAGGCGGGGCCCGGGATAGCGCCCGCCCGCGGCGGCGCGGGGGCGGCCACGGGGCAGCGAAGCACGGGACGCTCCGCGGTCCGCTCCACGGGAACGGGCGGGTCGCGGGCCCCTCCGCGGCATCCTCGGCGCCCATGGCGGGGGCGGGTAGGCTCGCGCCATGGAGACCGCCTTCGACGCCGTCCTCGCCCGCATCAAGCCGGGAGCCACGCTGCGCACGCCGGACGCCCGGACGGGCAAGCCGTTCACCGTGGAATCCGTGGACCTCGAAGGCGTGTCGGTGCGCACGTCGACGGGCGGCCACGTGCGCGTGGGGCTGTTCACGTTCGAGGTGGCGGCCAAGTACCTCTCCGACCGCGGGCATCGGGGGGCCAACTGGCTGAAGGCCTCGGACCCGGAGTTCCAGGCGCTGCTCAACCTGGAGAACGACCGGGTCCGCGCCGGCTCCTACGTGCTCGCCCTGCTCGCCGCCGCCGGCATCGCCGAGGTGGACGGCGGCAGGCCGAACCGCATCCGGCTGCTGTAGTCCCGCCGCGCCCCGGAGGTCCCCTTGGAACCCGTCCTCGCCGGTCCCGTCGACGAACTGCGCCGCCTCGGCCGGAAGGTCGTGCGCGTGGGGCGCACGCCGGTGCTGGTGCTGTACGTGGACGGGGTCTGGCACGCCATCGACAACCGCTGCCCGCACATGGGCTTTCCCCTCCACCGGGGCGATCTCGAGGACGGGATCCTCGCCTGCCACTGGCACCACGCCCGCTTCGACGTGACCTGCGGCGCCACGCTGGATCCCTGGGCCGACGACGCCGAGACGTGGCAGGTGTACGTGGAGGGGGGGAACGTCTACGTCGATCCGGCCCGTCCCGTCCGCGACCCCGTCGCCCACGGATTGCGCCGCCTCCGCCGCGGCATGGAGGAGTCCATCCGGCTCGTCTCCGCCAAGGCGGTGCTGACGCTGCTGGACGGCGGCGTGCCGGCGCGGGAGCCGGTCTCCGCCATCGCGCGCTTCGGCGCCGCCGAGTCGGAGCGGGGCTGGCAGCCGGGGCTCTCCATCCTCGCCGCCGTGGCCAACGTGCTGCCGTCGCTGGGCAGCACGGACCGCCCCCGCGGGCTCGTCCACGCCGCGGCCAGGGTGGCGCGGGACTGCGCGGACGTGCCCCCGCGCCGCCCGCTCCCCGGTCTCATGGGGAGCCTGCGGGACCGGGCGGGCCTCCGGGCCTGGTTCCGGGAGACCGTCGAACTCCGCGACGCCGAGGGGGCGGAGCGCGTCCTCGCGACCCTCGCCGTGCGGGAGGGTGCGACGGCGGCGCTGGACGCCGTGCTCGCGGCGTGTACCGATCACCGCTACGTCGACGGCGGGCACGCCCTGGACTACGCCGTGAAGTGCGCCGAACTGGCGGAGCACATCGCCCCGGCGCCGCCGGAGGAGATCGCGCTCCTGTTCACGTCGCTCGTGCCGGGCCTCGTCGGAGCCCCGCGGATGGAGGAGACACCGACGTGGCGGCGGCCCCTCGACGTCGCGGCGCTGGTGGAGGACGCGTGGAGGGAGGTCCGCGACGATTCGTTCGCCCCGGAGCGCCTGGCGCTGGACGCGCCCCTGGCGGACGAGGACGCGGTCATCGACATCCTCCTGGCGGAGCAGCCGGAGTTCAGCCTGGAGGTGCTGGTGCAGAGGCTCCGGCAGGGGGCGTCGCCGGTGGCGCTCGCGGAGGCCGTGGTGGGGGCGGCGGTCATGCGCGTGCTCCGCTTCGGCAGGGCCAACGAGGACGCCGACTGGGACACGGTCCATCACACGCTCACCTACGCCAACGCCGTGGCGGAGGGGATGCGGCGGGCCCCGTCGCGGGAACTGTTCCGGGGGGTGCTGGACGGCGCCATGTCGGTCTACCTCGACCGGTTCCTGAACGTCCCCCCGGCGCCGCTCCCGGACGAGGACGCGCCCGCCCCCGGGGCGGGGCCGGCGGTGCCGCTGGATCTGCTCGTCGACCTGCTGCTGCTCTACGACGGGCGGGCGGCGGTGGACGAGGCGGCCACGATGGCGGCCCGGTTCCTCGCGTCCGGCGGCGACCCCGCCCGACTCCTCACGACCCTGGGCACCGCGGTGCTGCGGGAGGATGCCGAGTTCCACGAGATCCAGCAGCTGGACATCGCGTGGCGGCGCCTCCAGCGCCGCGGCCCCGGCCGGGCCTCCCGGCGGACCCTCGCGGCGGCGGCCCGGTGGGTGGCCTCGCGGTTCCCGACGCGGCGGGCCGCCGACCAGACCTTCGACATCGCGCGGAGGCTGTCCCGGGGGGACGAACTGCACGTGTGAGCGGCGGCCGGGCGGTGCCCGATTCCTCCGGGCCGGCGTTCCGGGACCGTAGACTCCGCCGTTTCCGTGTCTGGAGACCTGCCATGAAGCCCAAGATCCACCCCGAGTACGTGGCCTGCAAGGTCACGTGCGGCTGCAAGAACACGTTCATGACCCGCTCCACGCGCAAGGAGATCCACGTCGAGGTCTGCTCCGCGTGCCACCCGTTCTACACGGGCCGGCAGAAGTTCGTGGACACCGCCGGGCGGGTGGAGAAGTTCCAGCGGAAGTACGGCCGGGCGGACGCCGCGCCCGCGGACGCTCCCGCGGAGGGTTAGATGCGCCCGTCGTCGGCGCCTCCAGCGGGGAGGGTCCGTCCCCGACCGGGCGGCGTGCGCCCGTGATGGTCCCCGTCGAGACGCTGCTGCGGGCCCTCCGCCGTCGGGACGCGCGCCACGGGGAAGTCTGCCGCATGCTCGAGGACCCGGCGGTCTTCACGAACCCCGGCCGGGTGGCGCTCCTCCAGAAGGAGCGGGGAGTGCTCCAGCAGTTCCACGACCTCCTCCCGCGCCTGGAGAAGGTTCTCCAGGACACGGTGGACGCCCGGGCCCTCGCCGCGGGGGACGATCGCGAGATGGCGGAACTGGCGGCCGCCGACCTGGCGACCCTGGGGGAACGGGAGGCGGCGCTGCGCGCGGAGGGCGAGGACCTGCTCGTCTCCGACGACGGCCTCTCCCACCGGGACGTGATCCTCGAGATCCGCGGCGGGACCGGCGGCGAGGAGGCGGCGCTGTTCGCCCGCGACCTCTTCCGGATGTACGCCCGGTACGCCGAGCGCAAGCGGTGGCGGCTGGAGGTCCTCGACTCCTCCGAGTCGGAGCGCGGAGGCTACAAGGAGGTCATCGCCCAGGTGAGCGGCGCCATGGCCTACCGGTTCCTCCGGTACGAGAGCGGCGGCCACCGCGTGCAGCGCGTCCCCGAGACCGAGACGCAGGGGCGCATCCATACCTCCCTGGCCACCGTGGCGGTGATGCCCAAGGCCGAGGAGGTGGACGTCTCCTGGAAGCCCGACGAGATCCGCGTGGACACCATGCGGGCCGGGGGCCCGGGCGGCCAGAAGGTGAACAAGACCGAGAGCGCGGTCCGGCTGACGCACCTGCCGACGGGGCTCGTCGTGAAGTGCCAGGACGAGAAGTCCCAGCACAAGAACCGCGCCCGCGCGGAGTCCATCCTGCGGACGAAGCTCTTCGACTTCTTCCAGTCGAAGGCGGATGCCGAGCGCGCCAAGTTCCGCAAGGACCAGGTGGGCACGGGGGACCGCAGCGAGAAGATCCGCACCTACAACTTCCCGCAGGACCGCGTGACCGATCACCGGGCCGGCGTGACGCTCCACGCGCTGGAGCGCATCATGGACGGCGAACTGGAGCCGCTCCTGGAGCGTTTGATCGCCTGGGACCGCGAACTCCTGCTCCGGGAGATCGCCGAATCCGACGCGAAGGACACCGCCGCGACGGGCTGACGGCGCCCGGGGACCGGGGAGTTCTCGGCACCCCGATGGGCTCCGGTTAGAAACCCGACCCACCGAGCACGGGCAGCGCGGGGGCCACGCCCCCGGGAGGATCGCATGGAAGGCGAGACCCAGGACGCCGCAGGCTCCGCGCCTGCCGAGACGCCGCCCGCCGCCGCCGCGGGAGCGCCCGTCGAGGGGGCCGGTGAGGGCGCCGCGGAGGGAAAGGAGTGCGCGTTCTGCGGCTCCATCATCGCCGCCTTCGCCGATCGCTGCCCGCACTGCGCCGGATTCCTGCCCGTGGTCGAGGGGCGGGCGTTCAAGCAGCACTTCTTCTTCCTGTTCGCGTGCATCGCCATGTTCATCGGCGCGCTCCTCCCGTGGGAGGGGCAGTGGCTCGACTCCTACGGGTTCCGCTCCAAGTCCGGTGCGTTCCTGCTGGCCTTCTCCGCCTACGGGATCGTGGCCAGCGGGCTCAACGTGTTCCACCGGCAGATGATCGTCTGGCCCGTGATGCTGGCGGCGCTGGACGGCGTGCTGTTCGGCTGGATGCGGGTGTTCGGAATCCTCGGCAGCGACGCGGCGAAGGCCCTGAAGTGGGACTCCAAGGACCTCCCGGCGATGAAGGAGAGCCTGCTCGACTACATGAACCTCTTCGGTCCCGGGCTCTACCTCGTCGTCATCGTGGCGACCATCTTCTGGTTCGTGCTCCTCGCCGGGATCATCCAGGGCGGCCGGGCCGTGGAGGCCCGGAAGGCCGCCGAGAAGGCCGCCCGCGCGGGGACGAAGCGCCGCTGAGCGCCGGGGCGGGCCGGCCGTCCGGCGCCCGATCCCTCCTCGACGCGGCCGCGGCCACGCTGCGCGGGGCCGGGGTTCCGCGCCCGGCCGCCGACGCGGAGGTGCTGCTGGCGCACGTCCTCGGCGTGGAGCGGTCGCGGCTCGCGTTCGATCCACCGGACGTGAGCGGCGAGGCGGCCCGGCGCTTCGACGGGCTCGTCGCCCGGCGCGCCCGCCGCGAGCCCGCGGCCTACCTGCTGGGGGAGAGGGAGTTCCGCTCCCTCCCGTTCCGCGTCACGCCCGCGGTCCTCGTGCCCCGCCCCGAGACGGAGCACCTCGTCGAGGCGGCCCTGGCGGCGCTCCCTGCGGGGGGCTCGCCCCTCGTGGTGGACGTGGGGACCGGGAGCGGCTGCATCGCCATCGCGCTGGCCGTCGAACGCCCCCGCGCCCGCGTCGTCGGCGTGGACCTCTCCGCCGCGGCGCTGGAGGTGGCCCGCGACAACGCGCGACGCCACGGCGTCGCGGACCGCGTCCGGTTCCTCCGCGGGGACCTGCTGGAGGCGGTGCGCGGCCCCGTGGACCTGGTCCTCTCCAACCCGCCCTACGTGGGGGAAGGGGAGACCGTGGAGCCGGAGTGCCGGTACGAGCCGCGCGAGGCCCTCTTCGCCGGCGTGGACGGTCTGGATGCGTACCGGCGGCTCGCCCCGGCGGCGGCGCGCGCGCTCGCCCCCGGCGGAACCCTCCTCCTCGAGACACCCGGGGCCGGCGTGGACGGGATCGCGGAGATCCTGAGGGCCGCCGGGCTCGTCCCGGGCGAGCCCATCCCCGACCTCGCCGGTCGGCCCCGCGTGCTGCCCGCGCGCCGGCTACCGCGGGAAGGCCTCCCGGAGTCCGGCGTCCACCGGTAGCCACGACCCGGTGGTGCGGGAGGAGCGATCCGACGCGAAGAAGAGCGCCGCCTCGGCGACGTCCTCCGGACGGACCTCGAGACCGAGGAGGCTCCGGCGCCGGTAGTGGTCCTCGATCTCCGCGGCGGCCAGGCCCTGGGCGCGGGCGCGGTCGGCCCGGAGCGCCGGGGACCACAGGGCGCTGTCGCGGAACACCGCGTCCGGGTGGAGGACGTTGGACCGGATGCCATGGGAACCGCCCTCGACGGCGAGCACGCGGGCGAGCTGGGTCTCCGCCGCCTTGGCGGCGGAGTACGCGCCGAAGTCCTTCCCCGGCACGGGCACGTTCTTGCTGGCGACGAACACGAACGCGCCGCCCGTCCCCTGGGCCTTGAGGACGCGGAGTCCCTCGCGTGCGACGAGGAAGTGAGCCGTCGCGTTGACGCGCAGGGACCGCTCCCACTCCGCCAGGGGGAGCACGTCCAGCCCGCCCGTGGGAGCGACGCCCGCGTTGCTGACCACGAGATCCACGCCCCCGTAGGTCGCGCAGGCGGTGCGGAAGAGGCGGGCGACGTCCGTTTCCGAGCCCACGTCCCCCGCCACCGTGAGCACGCGGTCGGCGCCGTGCCGGGAGGCGAGGCCTCCGGCCGCCGTCCGGAGCCGCTCCCCGTCGCGATCGTGAAGGACCGCGCAGGCGCCCTCGGCGAGGAACCGCTCCGCCACGGCGAGCCCGATCCCGCGCGCCGCCCCGGTGACGACGGCGACGCGGCGCGCGAGGAGGCGCTCCGGCGGGAGGAGCGTCCGCTTGTAGAGTTCCAGTTCCCAGTACTCGGCGCGGAACTGCTCCTTCGGGGTCAGGGATCGGAAGCCGCCGAGGCCGGCCGTCGCGGCCATGATGCCGATGGTGTGCCCGTAGATGTCGCCCACGACGCGGGCCTGCGCGGGGTCCCGGCCGGCGGTCCACATCCCGAGTCCGCGCACGAGGAGCACGCGGGGCTTCCGATCCTCCACGGCGTGCCCGTCCCTGTTCCAGCGCCGGACCCAGCGGTCGTACGCGGCGGACCAGGAATCGAGCGCGCGGGCCGCCTCCCGCGCGGTGCGCTCCGGGTCGAGCGGATCGGAGGGCGTCACGAGACAGGGGAGGCGCTTCGTGTGGAGGAGGTGATCCGGCGTCGCGGGCCCGATGCGGCAGAGGCCGGGGGCGGCGGCCGCCGCCGCGAACGCCAGGAGTTCCGGCCCGTCGTCGTGGCGGAGCACGACACGGCGGGGCGTGGCGAGGAGTCCGCGCAGGCGCGGGGCGAGGGCGGCGGCGGCGGCGCGCCGGGCGTCCCCGTCGGGGGTGCGGCCCGGCGCCGTGGCCCCGAAGGGCCGCGCGCGGCGGTGGCGGCGGAGGTACGTCTCCGCGCGGCGGACGGCCCGCACGTGCGCGCGGTACGCCTCCTCGACGGTCTCCGCCCAGGTGAACAGGCCGTGGTTCAGGAGCACGGCGCCGCGGGCCCGCGGCGCCGCCTCGCGGGCCGCGGCGACCATCTTCGACAGGAGGAAGCCCGGACGGCGGTAGGGGACGAGCACGAAGCCGGGGCCCATCGCCGCGCGCACGTGACGGGCCGGGTCGGGGTTGTTCGTGAGCGCCAGCAGCGCGTCCGCGTGGCTGTGGAACACCACGCGGTCCGGGAGGAACCCGTGGAGGAGGGTCTCGATGGACGGCCGCCGGGCGTCGGGCTCGACGAGGCAGCGTGCGAGGTACGCGGTCATCTCCGCGTCGGTCATGTCCCGGCGCGCGCGGAGCGGTGCGATGTCCGCCAGCCGCACCCCGGGGAATCCGTCCGGTCCGATGGACTTGAGATCGCCGCCGGAGCCCTTCACGCGCATGACCGCGACGGTGCGGCCCGCGTGATCCGTCTCCTCCCGCTTGATCGAAGTGTTCCCCCCGCCCCAGAGGACCAGCGCGGGGTCGGCGCCGAGGAGGCGCGAGCCGTGCACCAGGAGCGCCAGGTCGTCGAGTCCCGCCGCGGCGGCGGGATCCCAGCGGTCGCGCACGCTCATCCGCGCCCGTGCTCCCGCGCCCAGCGGACCGCGTTGGCGAACGGGAGGAGACCGCCCGTCGCCTCCTCCGGGGCCGGCCGTCGGGCCGCCAGGGGGTGGTGCCAGGGGAGGATGTTGCGCTCCGGGTGGGGCATCAGGCCCAGCACGCGGCCCGTGGGATCGCAGACGCCGGCGATGTCGCCGGCGGAACCGTTCGGGTTGTGGGGGTAGGTGCCCGGCGCCACACCCTGCGGCATGGCGTAGCGGACCGCCACCTGGTCCCCCTCCGCGAGGCGGCGCTCCACCCCGCCGTCGCGGGGGACGAACTTCCCCTCCGCGTGGGCCACGGGGCACGCGATGCGATCCCCGCGCCGGATCCAGGGCGTGCGCAGGGAACCGCCCTCCAGCACCACCCACCGGCACTCGAACCGGGCGGAGTCGTTGAACCCGAGGGTCGCCTGCCCGGGGGCGGTCTCGCCGTCCAGCGCCGGCAGGAGCCCGGCGCGGACGAGGATCTGGAACCCGTTGCAGATCCCGAGGACCAGCGCTCCCCGCTCCACGCACCGGCGCAGGGGCTCCATGAGGCGGGCGCGGAGGATGGTGGCGAACACCGCCCCCGACGCCACGTCGTCGCCGTAGGTGAACCCGCCGGGAAAGCAGAGGATGGCCGCCTCGTCCAGGAGGGCGGGCCGCTCCGCAAGGGCGCCGAGGTGCACCGTCCGCGCGGCGCCGCCCGCCATCTCGAACGCGCGGACCGCCTCCGCGTCGCAGTTCGTCCCCGCCGTGCGGAGCACCAGGACCGGAGGGGCCGTCATGCGGGGAGCCTCCGGAGGAACGCGCCGCGGAGGGCCTCCACGGGCTCCTCCACGAGGGGCGCGCCGCGGAGTCCCTCCAGGCGGAGCGGGTCGCCGGGGCCACCGGTTGTGCCGACCCGCGCGCACGGGACGCCGTGGAGCGCCGCCTCGAACGCGGCGGCGGAGCCGGAGGCCACTTCCACCAGGAACCGGCCCGTGGATTCGGCGTACAGGAGCACCGAGTCGGTGACCTCGTCCCCCTCGTAGGGGACCGCCGTCAGGTGGAGCGTCGCGCCCCGATCGCCGGCCAGGCACATCTCCGCCGCCGCCACGGCGAGGCCCCCGTCGGAGAGGTCGTGGCAGGCGAGGGCGAGGCCGGCGCGCAGCGCCCGGTGGAGGCCGCGGAACGCGGCCAGGGACTCCGGGGGCCGGCAGCGGGGGACGGCGCCGCCCCGGGCCCCCGCGCGACGGGCCAGGAGGCCCGCCCCCGTTTCGTCCCGCGTGACGCCCACGAGGTAGAGGCGGGAACCACCGGCCTTGAGGTCCATGCTCACGAGGCGGCCCACGTCCTCCACCACCGCCAGCGCGGAGACGAGGAGCGTGCCCGGGATGGCGAGGCGCCTCCCGCCGGCGTCGAACTCGTTGTGCAGGCTGTCCTTCCCCGAGATCCACGGGGTCCCCAGGCCGATGGCGACGTCGCGGCACGCCTCCGCGGTCCTCACCAGGGCCCCCAGTTCCTCCGGGCGGCGCGCGTCGGGCCAGCAGAAGTTGTCGAGCAGGGCCACCCGATCCGGATCGGCCCCCGTGGCCACCACGTTGCGGAGCGCCTCGTCGATGGCCGCCGCCGCCATGGCGTGCGGGTCGATGTCCGAGTACGCGGGCTGGAGCCCGAGGCCGACGACGACTCCCCGGGGCGCCGTCTCCAGCGGCGCCACGGCGACGCCGTCGGCGGGGCCGATGCCCCGGGCGCCGGCCAGCGGTTTCGCCGCCGACCCGCCCTGCACCTCGTGGTCGTACTGGCGCACCACGGGCTCGCGGCTGCACACGTTCCAGTCCGACAGCATGGCCCGCAGCTCGGCGCCGTGGTCCGCGGGTTCACCGGCGGCGGGCGCCGGCGGGGGAGGCGTCCACCGGGACTCCCGGGCGCTCCGGGGGAGGCCCCCGTGGAGGAACGCCAGTTCGAGGTCCGCCACCTCCGTCCCCTCCCATCGCAGCCGGAGCCGGCCCGAGTCGTCGAAGGCACCCAGGTCGGTCACCTCGACCCCCTCGGCGGCGAAGACCTCGCGGAGGGCCGCCAGGGAGTCCGGCGGGACGGCCAGCACCATCCGCTCCTGGGCCTCGCTGATCCAGACCTCCGCGTGGGAGAGGCCCGGGTACTTGAGGGGGACGCGGTCGAGGTGGACCTCCGCGCCGAGCCCCTCGGCCATCTCGCCCACCGCCGAGGAGAGGCCCCCGGCGCCGCAGTCCGTCACCGCGGTGTAGAGGCGGAGGTCGCGCGCACGGAGGAGGCCGTCGAGGACCCGCTTCTCCTCGATGGGGTTGCCGATCTGCACGGCGCCGGCGTCCAGCGTCTCCGAGTCCTCGTGGAGCGCCGCCGAGGAGAATGTCGCGCCGTGGATGCCGTCGCGGCCGGTGCGGCCTCCCACGACGACGACTCGATCCCCCGGTCGGGCCCGCTTCTCGACCATGTCCCGCGGGAGGATGCCCACGGTCCCGCAGAAGACCAGCGGGTTGGCGACGTAGCGCTCGTCGAAGTAGAGCCCGCCCGCGGCGGTGGGGATGCCCATCCGGTTGCCGTAGTCCCGCACGCCCGCCACGACGCCGCGGAGGACGCGCCGCGGCGCGAGGCACCCCTTCGGCACCCGGTCCGCGGGGAGGTCCGGGGGCGCGAGGCAGAAGACGTCGAGGTTGAGCACCGGCCGTGCGCCGAGGCCCGTGCCGAGGATGTCCCGGATGACCCCGCCCACGCCCGTGCCGGCGCCTCCGTAGGGCTCGATGGCGCTGGGGTGGTTGTGGGTCTCCACCTTCATGCAGACGCCGAACCGATCGTCCAGCGCCACCACGCCGGCGTTGTCCACGAAGACCGACAGGCACCACGGCCGATCCAGCGTCTCCGTGGCGCGCATCACGGTCTCGCGGAGGAGGTTCCCGTACCGGCGCTCCCCCTCGGGGTCGCGGTGCGTCACCGCGCTCGTCAGGGTCTTGTGCTTGCAGTGCTCCGACCAGGTCTGCGCCAGCGTCTCCAGTTCGGCGTCCGTGGGGTCGCGACGGAGCCCGCGGAAGTGGTCGCGGATGGCCCGCATCTCGAAGACCTCCAGGCTGAGCCCGCCCTCCCGGGAGATCCGCGCGAGCCCGGCGTCGTCGGCGTCGAGGAGCGGGATCCGCACGGGCCGGAACTCCCGGGCGGCGGGCCGCGGCATGCCGGGGGGCAGGGCGTCCCCGAGGTGGACCTCCTCCACGACGTCGTTGGCCAGCGCCCGGGCCGCGGCGCGCCGGGCCTCCTCCGGCGGCACGGACCCCTCCAGCACGTACCGGCGACCGGTCCGGACCGCCGACGCGGAGACGCCCATCTGCCCCAGCCCCTCCCGGACCGACGCCTCCGCGGGGTCCATGACGCCGGGCCGGCGGAGGACCGTGAGGAGGAGGCACGCGGACTCGTCGGCGCGCACGGGCCCGTCCACGGACGCCTCCTCGAGCACCGGGTCGGCGAGGAACTCCTCCGCGGCGCGCCGCAACTCCGCGGCGGGCGCCGCCGTGGCCAGGAGGTAGACGGGCTGGAACCGGACCCCGCGAAGGCCGGCGAGCCCCGCCTCCCGGAGCGCCACCAGGGCCGCCTCGCCGCGCGGATCCCGGAATCCCGCGCGCGTCCCCACGGCGATGCGGCGCACCGGCGGCTCGGCGGGTGGGGGAGCGTCGGCGGCGGACACGGGAGGGATTCGGACTCCGGGGGAGGGGAAAGGGCGACGTTACGCCCGTTCCTCCGGGGGGCCAACGATTTCGATTGCCCCGGTCCGCGGCCGCGGGGAGGATCGCCGCGTGCCCCGCGGCGACGCCCCCGCCTGCCTCCCCTTCGAACGCGCCATCTACGAGCAGATGGGGCGGGTGGAGGAGATCCGGACCCACATGGACGGCCTGCGGCGGACCCTCCGCGCCGGCGGCGACGCGGCCGCGGCTCCCGCGGGGGCGGAGGGAGGCGCGGGCGCGGCGCCGGATGTGGAGCGGAAGATCGAGGAACTGGGCAGGGAACTGCGGAAGGAGGAGGAGAAGTGCCGCGCCCTGACGCAGGAGGTCTACTCCAGGCTGACCCCCTGGGAGCGCATCCAGGTGGCCCGCCATCCCGCCCGCCCGTACTCCCGGGACTACATCGAGTACGCGTTCACCGACGTGGTGGAACTCCACGGCGACCGGCTGTCCGGCGATGACGGCGCCATCCTCACCGCCCTCGCGAGGCTGCGCGGGCGGAGGGTCCTGCTGGTGGCCCAGCGGAAGGGCCGGGACACGAAGGAGCGGCTGGCCAGCAACTTCGGGATGGCGCGGCCCGAGGGCTACCGCAAGGCCATGGCCAAGATGCGGCTTGCGGCCCGGTTCCGCCTGCCCGTGGTCACGCTCATCGACACGCCGGGCGCGTTCCCCGGCATCGACGCGGAGGAGCGGGGCCAGGCCTGGGCCATCGCGGAGAGCATCCTCGAGATGTGCCGCCTCGAGACCCCCATCGTCGCCGCCGTCATCGGGGAGGGCGGATCGGGGGGGGCGCTCGCCATCGGTGTCGCCGACCGGGTCTTCATCCTGGAGAACGCGTACTACTCGGTCATCTCCCCCGAGGGTTGCGCCAGCATCCTGTGGAAGAGCCGGGAGCGCGCCGCCCAGGCGGCGGAGGCGCTCCGGATCACCGCGCCGGACCTGGACCGGCTGGGAGTGGTGGACGCCATCGTTCCCGAGCCGCCGGGAGGCGCCCACCGGGATCCCCGGGGCATGGCGGATCGCCTCGCCGACGCCCTCGACGGCGCCCTGTCCGATCTGGCGGGCGTCCCCATCCCGGATCTGCTGGCGACGCGGTACCGGAAGGTCCGCCACGTGGGGCTGCACCTGTTCGAAGGCGTCCCCGGCGCCTGATCGGCGCGCCGTGAAGCGGCGCGCGCGGATCCCGCGGGAGACCCGCCCCGGTCCCGCCCCGGATTCCTGGACCGACCTGCCCGCGCGTCAAAAACTCCAGGTCCGCCCTGCCTCCGGGTTCGCCCGGGGGAGGCATGGCTCGGAGGTGATGGATGACCTGGAACTGGAAGTCGACGACGTGCGCGGCGCTCCTCTCCGTGGGGGCCGCGGCCCTGGGAACCCTGACGGTGACGGCCCAGGAGGCGCCCGCCCCCGGGACCGCGGCTCCCGCGGCCGGGGACCACGGGGCCGACGTGCGCGCCCTCGGCGCCGAGGACTTCGCGGAGAGGCAGCGGGCCCATGATCGGCTTCGCGCCGCCGGGGAGTCGGCGCGGGCCGCCCTCGAGGCGGGCGCGCGCTCCACGGACGCGCAGATTCGCTGGTCGTCGCGCCGCCTGCTCCGCCTGCTGTCGGCGACCGCGGTGGAGCCGCGCGCCGCGGAGACCGAGCGCGGGCTGCGGTTCGAGGACGACGAGGCGCCGGCCACGGGTGAGCGCGATCCCGGGGAGGAGCCGCGCGCCCGGTTCCGCGACCCGTGGGGCGAAGATCCCCTGGAGGCGTTCCACGACATCGAGCGCCACATGGCGGAGGTCCGCGAGCGGATGGCGGAGCTCGAGGCCAGGACGCGGGACGGGCAGCGCTGGCTGGAGGAGCGGGGGTCGACCCCCGGCGCCTCCGTGCGCCGGCAGGTCATCCGGGACGACGGACGGGAGCGGATCGCCCTGGACATCGACGAGGAGGGCGCGGTCGACGTCTCCATCGCCTCGCGCGGATCGGGAGGCGTCCTCGAGGAGCGCACCTGGCACGCGGCGTCCATGGAGGCGCTCGCCCGGGAGCACCCCGAGGTCCACGAGCGCGTGAAGGACATGGCGGGCGGGACCCTCACCTTCCGCTTCGACCGGGGCCCCGGGCGCCGCGCCGGGGATCCGTCGGGGCTCCCCTTCGGCAGCCTCCCGGCGCCGTTGGAGGCGCCGAATCGCGGCCCCGCGCTGGGGGTCCGGGTTCTTCCCGTGCCGGAACTCCTGCGCGCCCACGTCGCCCTGCCGGAGGACGCCGGAGTGGTGGTGGAGGAGGTCCTCGCCGGCACCCTGGCCGGGAGACTGGGGCTGCTCCGGCTGGATGTCCTTCTCGCCGTCAACGGGCTCCCCGTGGGGACGGCGGGGGACCTCCGGGCGGCGGTGGGGGCGGTCCCCGAGGGCGGCGAGGTCCGGATCGGGGTCCTCCGGAAGGGGGCTCCGATGGAACTCCGGGGAACGCGGTAGGCGTCCGGGCCCCTCCCCCGGGGGGACCTCCGCTCCCGCCGTCGGATCTCCGTATGGCGAACGGGGTTAGCGGTGCCCCCGAGTGCGCCCTTTCCATTTGACTCGCGGGCCCCGCGAGTGATTGAATGACCCCCGAGGCGGGCGCTCCACGTCCCGCCCGGGAGGGGACACCCATGGCGCTGGTTCGGCGATTGATGGCGGCGGCGATCGTGGTGGGCGCGCTCTCCAGCGCCGCCATGGCGGATCCGGGGGTGCCACTGGTGCCCGGGGATCGCCGGCACGCGGAGATCTCGTCGGAGACCGACCGGGACGTCTTCGTCGTCGACGGGATCACGGGCGGCAGCATGACCGTGGTCGTGCGCACCCGGTCCGGCGACCTCGTGCCCCGCATCGACGTCTTCCCCCGCGGCGTCGACATCACCCAGGATGACCCGGAGCCGGAGCCCGTTCGGTCGGTCACGGGGGACGCGCTCGGGGCGCGCCTCAAGCGCTACGCCTTCGACGGCACCGGTCCCTTCGTCTTCGCGGTGAGCGGGGTCGAGGGAACCACCGGCACGTACGACGTGCGCGTGATGTCGCGGCGCCCGCCCGCCCTGCAGGACACGATCCTCCTCGCCAACGGCGCCGTGCGGGACGTCTTCTTCCAGGGGTTCGGCGGCGGCAGCGTCGCCCTCAGCGTGGTCGTGGAGTCCGGCGCGTCCATCCCGCGCCCCCTCCTCGTGAATCCCAACGGGGTGGTCCTGAACGAGGCCTCCGGCGGAATCCTGCGCCGCGACCGCTCCTACCAGGGCATGCGCATTCCCCTCCCCCCCGGCCCCTCGGGCTCCTACCGCCTCCGCCTGTTCGGCCCCACGTCCGGCGGTCCTTCCAGCGTGTCCGTGAAGATCCGGCCCAACTACTCGACGGTTCGGCGCACGCGGGTCGCGATTCCCGTGGCCGAGCCGGTCATCGGCACCGTCGCGCCTTCCATCGTGGCGGCCGGGGACGAGGTGACGGTCACCGGGAGCAACTTCTCGCCGAGAGTGCGGGTGTCCCTGCATCGCTCCTCCGAGGCCGATCTGCCGGCCGTCGTCCTCGAGGTCGCGGAGGATGGCACCTCGTTGCGGTTCCTGGTCCCCAAGGTGGACGGGATCGGGGACCCCGTGTCGGGCCTCTACTCGCTCATCGTCTCCAACCCCGAGGGTCAGTTCGCGTTCCAGAACGAGGCCATCGGGGTCGACTCCGGGCAGACCGGTTCCGGCGGCGTCAGCCCGAACACGGGGCCCGTGACGGGCGGAACCCTGGTGACCGTCACCGGCGAGGGGTTCCTCTCGGGGATCACCATCCGCCTCCGGGACGAGGGTGCCCCGGCCCTCTCGGGAACGGTCGTCGCCGTGCAGTTCGTCAGCAGCACCACGGTCCGGTTCACGACCCCCGCCCACGCAGCCGGCTCCATCGACGTGGTGCTGCAGAACCCCGGGTCCAAGGCCGTCTCGCGGAACTCGGCCTTCACCTACACCGACGTGAGCGAGTCGCGCTTCTTCGAGAACGAGACCGCGTCGGTCATGCCCTTCTTCTCCCAGTCCGGCGACCGGTTCGCCGCCACGCGCGGCGCCATCCTGGATCTCGATCTGGACGGCCGGAACGACCTCGTGCTCCAGTCCGTTTCGCTGCTCCCCGCGGGGGCGAGCCTCCGCATCCTCCACCAGCGGCTCGACGGCACTCTGGCCGACGATACGCACCGGAGCATCCCCGACCGCTACGGCGGGTTCGCGACGGCGCCCGACCTCGGCGAAGGCCCCGGTCTTGCCGTCGGCGACATCGACGGGGACTCCTTCCCCGATGTCGTCTGCGCGAGCACCGGGTTCGTTCCCCGGACCGGTGCGACGTCCTTCGGCTACCTGGTCGGCCCCGCGGTCGTGGAGAACTTCTACTCCGAGGCCTGCGGCAGCGTGGGCGACCTGCCCATCACCTGGAATGATCACTACAGCGCGACGCGCGTCCTCCGGAACGACGGCAACGGCAACTTCTTCTCGTCGCCCTTCGCGACCTCCTCGATCCGGCGCGTTCCCCGCGTGGGCTTCTACGTGGAAGCGGCGGACGCGGCCAACGCCTACATCCGCTCGCTGGGCGCCACCGTGAGCACGACCACCACCACGTTCCAGAACCTGGCCGCGGACAGCACGACGGGCGACGCCTTCAACCAGGCGGGGGCCGGCCAGATCAAGACGGCGAACTCCATCGATGCGGGCGTGCCCAACTCCGGCGTCGTCCGCATCTTCAACAGCGCTACCGAGGTGTTCGACCCCTACAACTACTCGAACATCGTGAGCCGGGATGGCGGCACCCGCAACGCGTTCGTCTTGGCCGGTGGGGTGGCCCTCGCGCGCACCTACGAGGGCGCCTCCCGGATCGAGAACGACGTCACCACGACCGCGTCGACCAACGACCCCGGCTTCGTCGACTTCGGCACCGCCGGTGGCGAGCGGTTCGAGGGAGACACGGTCGCGCTCGGCGACCTGGACGGCAACGGCTCGCAGGACCTCATCGTCGGCGTGGACATCGCCATCCGGGGCGTCTACTGCCAGTTGTTCCAGCGGGGAGGCGGGCTCAACCCGTTCGAGGCGTTCGTCGCCACGGCCCGGCCCTCCACGCGCGTGCTCCTCAACGGCGCGGGCGGGACGCAGGGCCGCTTCACGGAGTCGGCGTTCCCGCTCTTCGATCCCAGCCTCTTCGCGTTCCCCGACACCGGGTACAACGACCGGGGACAGACCGTGGACGTCGCGGTGGGCGACGTCAACGGCGATGGCCGCAACGACATCGTGATGGTCTCGGACCGTCGGTTCACCTTCACGCACAACCGGCCCGGGAACTCGGTCACCGAATACCGCCCCGGCACGCGCATCTTCCTGAACGCGGGGTCCGGCCGGTTCAACGACGCCACGCGGTCGAACCTCCCCGTCGTGGACGTCGGCCCCATCGGCACGCCCTCGGACACCCCGGACTTCTACGCCGCGGCTCGGGTGCTGTTGGGAGACGTCGACCTGGACGGAGATCTCGACCTCCTCCTGGCCACGCCGACGGGCATCCACATCGACGCCGGCCGTCCGTGGACGCGGGTGCTGATCAACCGGAACGGTCCCGACGGACCCACGGGCATCTTCGATGACGAGACGGACGCCCGCCTTCCCGCGGTGCTCGGCGGGGGCGAGAACTGGCAGGCCCGGTCCATGGCGCTGCAGGACCTGAACAACGACGGGGCTCCGGACCTCATCCTCACCACGACGCACGCTTCGGTCCTGGCGCTGGGGCCGGGAACCCGGGTGCTCATGAACGACGGGACGGGCGTGTTCCGCTTCAACCCGCCTCCCTTCGCGCCGGACACCTTCATCCCCCCCGTCGGACCTGGCGAGGACTGGAGGGGGGATCTCGTGCTGGTCGGTGACGTGGACGGCAACGGCAAGGCGGACATCGTGATCTCGGAGGAGAGCCCCGCGGATCAGAACGCGACGCGGGTCCTCCTGCGGAAGTAGTCGGCGCGGACTCGTCGGACGACACCGGGCTTTCCGGATCGGGGCGCGAGGAGGAGGCTGGCCATGAGGACTGGAACGTGCGGGCGGACCGCGCGCGGACTGGCGGTCGCGGTGGGAGCCGGGATTCTCCTGGCCTCGGCCGCGCCGGCGGTGAACGACGGATTCGACATCTTCACCCACTTCTCCCGCCTCGCTCCGGGGACCGGCATCGCCGCGGGCGGTGACGGGTCCGTCGTGCTCTACACGTCGTTCTTCTCCATCACCAACGCCGAGGATCTGCCCGCGGCGGAGGATCTGGCGGAGAAGCCCTTCATCGCGCAGAACGCCGACCTGTTCTCCTGGGATCGGCGCCAGGACTTCGTCCGGCAGTTCACGGCCACGTCGAACATCGAGAACCTGGACGGCACCGGCCTCGCCATCGTCACGGCCAACGATCAGGCGGTGGTGGAGTCCCGGTCCGTGATGGCGGCCCTCCCCCTCGTCCGCGAGACGGAACTCAAGACCGTGTGGGCCGCCGCCTACCGCTCCAACGCGGACCAGACGATTCCCGGTCCGACCACGACCCTCGACGAGGTCGACGCCCGGGTCGCCGCCGGCGGGGACGGACTCATCTACGTGAAGGACTCCGACGACCAGACGGCCCGATCCGTCTTCGAGTTCCACCTGTTCGGCTCCGAGACCTCGCTCGGTGCGCCGTCCATCGCGATGGATGCCCGCCCCGTGGTGGAGAAGATCAAGGGGCACAATGACGACGTCGTCACCGGGATCGAGATCCACGACGTCTTCGTGGCGTTCGCCGGGAATGCCAATGTCACCTCCGACAACGCCGATCTCAGCCAGGAGATCTTCCTCTGGACGCGATCGGAGGCGACGCGCATCGTGGACGACACGGGCGGCGCGAGCGTCGGCAACGGCGGCGTTGTCCAGGTCACCCACACTCGCGAGGGGACGAACTGGGCCCCGGCTGTGAACCGGCGCGGGGAAGTGCTCTTCCTCTCCACGGCGGATCTCACGGGCGAGAATCCGGACGGGCTGCCGCAGCTGTTCTGGTGGCGGGAGGGTCGGCGGTTCCGCCAGGTGACCCACTCCACGAGCGGCACCTTCGGCACGCCCGCGTGGAGCGGAGACGGGCGCACGGCGGTGTTCTCGTCGACGGCGGACCTCCTGCGGCAGAACCCCGACGAGTCCAGCGAGATCTACGTCCTGCGTGGCGGCCGGCGCGTGCGGCAGGTCACCCGGGCGACCGTGGGCCACTCGACGGCACCGACCATGGACCCGCTGGGGCGGGAGTTCGCGTTCCTGACGACTTCACCCCTGCGTGGGGTGGCGCTCGGTGGCGACGGCCCCGAAGTCGTGGTCGCGCGTCGCAGCGGCAAGGCCGTCCGTCAGCTCACCCTGACCGGGTCGGGGTTCACGAACGAGCCTCCGTCCCTGGTCCGGTCCTTCGGTTCGCTCTCCGCGATCTTCGTCTCCGACGAGGACTTCAACGGCCGGAACATCGATCACTCCCGCCGGATCTTCGTGGCGCCCGTCGACTCGGACTAGCCGGAAGCCGCGCGGCGGGACTCCTCGAGACGGAGTTGCCCGCAGGCCGCGTCGATGTCCGCGCCCCGTCGGCGGCGGACGTGTACCGGGATGCCCCGGCGGCGAAGTTCCGCGGCGAACGCCTCGACGGCGCGTGCTTCCGGCGCGCGGAACCCGGTGCCCGAGACCTCGTTCCACGGGATGAGGTTCACGTTCAGGTGGGCATCCCCGGCGAGGGCTCCGAGGCTGCGCGCCTGCGCGAGCGAGTCCGTGACGCCACCCAGGAGCACGTACTCGAAGGTGACGTCCCTCCGTGTCGTCGCGGCATATCTCCGGGCCGCCGCGACCACGGCTGCCACCCCGTACCGGGCGTTGAGGGGGATCAGGCGGGTGCGGGTCTCGTCGTCGGGCGCGTGGAGGGAGACCGCCAGGTTGATGGGGTGACGCTCGGCGGCGAGCCGGTCCATGCCCTCGACGATGCCGACCGTCGAGAGCGTGATCCGGCGTGCTCCGATCCCGAGGCCCTCGGGGTCCCGCAACGCGGTCACCGCGGCGATGGTGGGACCGTAGTTGAGGAGCGGTTCCCCCATGCCCATGAGGACCACGTGGGTCAGGCCAGTCGCGCCGCCGGCTCGCGCCGCGGCGCGGGCATGGACCGCCTGCTCGACGATCTCGTGCGCGGCCAGCGGCCGCCGCAGTCCCAGCAGTCCGCTGGCGCAGAACGCGCAGCGAACGGGGCACCCGACCTCCGTCGAAAGGCACGTCGTGACCCGCCGCCCCTCGGGGATCACGACGGTCTCCACCGTCTCGCCGTCCTCGAGGCGGATCAGGAGCTTCCGTGTCCCGTCGCTGGAGACCTGCTCGCGCTCGACGCGGGATGTGAGCGTGCGCGCCTCCGCGGTCATCGCGTCGCGCAGGACCGCGGGCAGGTCGGTCATCGCGGAGAACTCGGTGACGCCCCGGCGCAGCACCGCGCGGCGCATCTGGCGGGCATGGAAGGGTCGATGACCGAGCCGCTCCACGAGCGCCTCCAGCACGCCCGGGGCGGCCGCGACGACGGCCGGGCGCGGGTCGGGCGGATGCCGGCCGGGGCGCGCGGGGCCCCCCGTGGCCGGAGTCACGCCGACTCCCGCCTCTCGGCCTCCAGGGGCGGCTCGACGAGAGGGGGGGACTCCCGTAGGACCGTCTCGCGGGTAAGGGTCACGCGCCGCCCCTTCCCGGCGCCGGGAAGGTCGAAGAGGATGTCCAGCATGAAGGACTCGAGCACGGACCGCACCGCCCGCGCGCCGGTCTCCTTGCGGAGCGCCTCTCGCGCGATCTCCCGCAGTGCGTCCTCCGTGAAGACGAGCTCGGCGCCCTCCATGGCGAAAAGCGCCTGGTACTGGCGGACGAGGGCGTTGCGGGGCTCCAGGAGGAGGCGCACCATCTGCGCCTCGTCGAGGGGGCGGAGGGCCGCGAACACGGGCAAGCGTCCGATGAACTCGGGGATCAGCCCGAACTCGAGCAGATCGCTCGGCTCCGCGCGCTCCAGCAGGTCCCCGATCTCCGCCGCGGAGTCCGTGCCCGCCTCGGGTCCGAAGCCGATGGGCTTTCGCCCGATGCGGCGCCGGATGATGTGCTCGATGCCGGAGAAGGTCCCCCCGCAGATGAAGAGGATGTGCGACGTGTCCACCTGGAGGTACTGCTGCTCCGGATGCTTCCGCCCGCCCTGCGGCGGCACGTTGGCGACCGTCCCCTCGAGCATTTTCAGGAGGGACTGCTGGACCCCCTCCCCGGACACGTCCCGCGTGATGGAGACGTTGTTCTGCGTCCTGGCGATCTTGTCGATCTCGTCGATGAAGACGATGCCCTTCTCGGCGCGCGACCGGTCGAAGTCGGCCGCCTGGAGGAGGCGGAGGAGGAGGTTCTCGACGTCCTCCCCGACGTAGCCGGCCTCCGTCAGCGTGGTCGCGTCACCGATGGCGAAGGGGACGTCGAGGATCCTGGCGAGGGTCCGGGCGAGGAGCGTCTTTCCGGAGCCTGTCGGGCCCAGGAGGAGCACGTTGGACTTCTCGATCTCGACGTCCCGGCCCTCACCCGCGGAGGCGAGCCGCTTGAAGTGGTTGTGGACCGCGACGGAGAGCACCTTCTTCGCGCGGTCCTGCGAGACCACGTACTCGTCCAGCCTGGCCTTGATCTGCCGTGGCGTGGGGAGCGTGCGCGCGCCGCGGCCCGGCGGCGGGGCCTCGGCGGGACGGCCCTTCGGCCGTGGTGCGGGTGGGGGAGGGACCGCGACGGCGGGGGCCGCATCGCCGCCGCGGCGGACCTCTTCGACCAGGATCGAGTTGCACAGTTCCACGCACTCGTTGCAGATGTAGACGCCGGGCGGGCCCGCGATGAGGCTGTCCACGACGTGCCGGTTCTTGGCGCAGAACGTGCAGCGCTCGAGGTCCCGTCCGCCGCTTCGGCCTGAACCCCCGCCCTGTCGCCGGGCCATCGGGCCCCTAGCCTTCCTGCCCCGGCGTCACGGACTTGAGCGTGGTCACGACGTGATCCACGATGCCGTAGGACCGCGCCTCATCGGCGGAGAGATTGAAGTCCCGGTCGGTGTCGCGGGCGACCCGATCCAGCGGCTGACCCGTGTGCTCGGCGAGGATCCGGTTCAGCGAGCCCTTCATCTTCAGCAGTTCTTCCGCCTGGATGTTCACATCCGTCGCCGTGCCGCGCGCGCCGCCCATGGGCTGGTGGATCATGATGCGGGAGTTCGGGAGCGCGAACCGCTTCCCGCGCGCCCCGGCGGCGAGCAGGACGGCACCCATCGAGGACGCCTGGCCGATGCAGTACGTGGCCACGTCCGGCTGGACGAACTGCATCGTGTCGTAGATGGCGAGCCCTGCCGTCACCAGCCCCCCCGGGGAGTTGATGTACAGGTTGATGTCCTGGGTCTTGTTCTCCTTCTGGAGGAACAGGAGCTGGGCGATGACGACGTTCGCCAGGTGGTCGGTGACCACCTCACCGATGAAGACGATCCGCTCCTCGAGGAGCCGCGAGTAGATGTCGTAGGAGCGCTCGCCGCGCCCGGTCTTCTCGATGACGAAGGGGATGTAATACGCCGATCCGCTCATGGAACCTCCGGGCCCGTGATCCATCGGCGGCCCGGGAGCCGGCGCGGGCCGCGGACGGGATGATACTACGCCCCCGCGACGTCTCCGCCGAAGCGGCACGGTGGCCCCGCCGGCGGCCGCGCTCAGGACCGGATGGTGACCTCGGACCGCAACGCCTCGAGCACCCGCCGCTCCCGCAGTCGGCCGCGGATCGAGGGGAGGAGCCCGCGCTGCTCCAGCAGGGCCCTCATCTCCTCGGGGCTGCGTTCGTAGCGGGCCGCCATCTGGGCGACCTGGTCGATCACCTCGCCCTCCGTGACGAGGACGGCGCGCGCCCTGGCGATCTCCTCGACGAGGAACGCCACGCGGAACTCGCGGGCGACCTGGTCCGCCGCCTGGGCCTGGACCTCGGCGAGACGCTGCTCGATGGCCTCCTCGGGCGCGCCCTGCAGGTGGAGGTCCGCCTGGTACCGGCTGAGGATCTGGCCGATCTCCTTCTGGACGATCCCCTCGGGGAGCTCGATGGGCGCGCGCTCCAGGAGCGCGTCCATGATGGCGGCATCCACGGCCCTCTCCGCCTGCTCCTCCTTCGCCCGGCGCACCGCCTTGCCGACCTCGGCGCGGAGTTCCTCGACGGAGTCGAAGTCGAGCGCACGCGCGAACTCCTCGTTCGCGTCGGGCAGGAGGAAGCGCTTCACCTCGCGAACGACCATCCGCAGCTCCGCGACCTTCCCCGCGTAACCGGCGACCCTGAAGTTGACGGGGAGCGTCACGGACACGGTGACGGGATCGTCGGGAGAGCGGCCGAGGAGCGCCGCCGGGAGGTCGGGCGCGGCGACGCCCGCGACGACGGGCGCGGGATGCCGGTACTGGACGTTCTCGGCGTCGAGGACGCGCTCGCCGTCGACGTGGACGGCGACGTCGAGGACGGCCAGATCGCCTTCGGCCACCACGGGGGGATCGGCGGGATGGAGTTCGGCGCGCTCCCGACGGAGATCCTCGAGGGCATGGTCGACGTCCCCCGCGGTGACCTCGATGGCCGGTCGCTGGACGGTGATGCCATCGGTGGAGGGGACCGTGATCTGCGGACGGACCTCGACGGTGACCTGGAAACGGAACGGTTCGCCGACCTTGATCTCGAGACCCTCGCCCGCGTTCTCGAGGTCCGCCCTTCCCAGGGGAACCAGGCTGTGGCGGTCGAGGGCGTCGGCGAACCCGCGCTCGATGAGGTTCTCGCGGACCTCCGCGCGCACGGCCGTGCCGAAGCGGACCTCGGCCACGCGGCGCGGAAGGTGGCCCGCGCGGAACCCCGGTACGCTGGCGTTCCGGATCACGTCGTGGTAGGCGCGGTCCAGCTCCTCGCCGACGCGCTCCTGGGGAACGGTGATGGTGATCCGCTTCCGGCAGGGTCCGGCGTCCTCGACCGAGATGTCGTTCTCGGGGATGGCGGTCGTCTCCGACATGGGGGAAGTCCTCCGTGCGGACCCGGGCGAGGAGAGTGCCCTCGTGCTGGCTGGCATCGATGCCGGGGATCCGGAAGCCGGCGAGTATGCCGGCCTACCGGGGGTCGCCCCAATCAATCCGCGGCGCGAGGGAGCGGGCAGCGACGAAGCCGAGGAACCGCGCCGGGACGTCCGCGGACCGCCGCCCGTCAGGACCAGGTCGGGCTAGAACACCTCGTCGAGGAGCCCCTGCAGTTCGTCGTCGAGAAGCGCGGACTTCAGCGTGTGGCCCTTCAGGCGACGCACCTGGTCGGCATCCAGGAACCGTCGCAGCCGGGCGTCCCTGCGGGACTCCAGCGTCAGCAGCCGCCCCGCGTTCCCGATGGCGTTGCCCACCAGCGTCTGGAGGAACGCCGCCTTCCGGTCGGGGTCGTCGCGCAGCCCGCGCACCTGCTCGCGGATGCTCTCCACATCGGTCGTCCCGAAGACGACCTCGAGCAGCTCTTCTTCGCTCTCGCGCTGGACCTGGCGGACACCCTCCACCTGGGCTCCCGTGAAGCCGAGTTCGCGTCCGACCTCCTCCACGCTCCGCCGCGGCGGCGGGCCGGCCGGTTCGGCGGGGGTGGCCGCGGCCCGTGCCTGGATCCGACGGTCGACGAACGCAGCAAGCTCCTCCGCCGTGGCCGGGAGGGCTTCCGCGGGCGTGCCCGCGGCTGCCGGACCGGACGCGGAGGGGCCCCCGTCGGCACCGTCCTCCTTCCCCGCCTCCGGCCCGCGCGCGGTGCGCAGTCCCCGCAAGGCGGTGCGCAACTCGGCGACCTCGCGATCCAGGGCGGCGACCCGGTCCCGAAGATCCGCGTCGGGAGAGCCCGTCGCCGGCATCGCCGGACGGGACTCGGACGGGGATCTGCCCTCCCGCGCGATGACGGTGATGCCCACGGAGACGGCGGCCGCCACGATGCCGGCGACGAGGAGGCCGGCCGCACCGACGCTGGAGGCCACGGCTAGCCCGGCCCGCGTGTCGGGACGCGTGGCTCCGCGGGAGCCCGGCGCAGGACTCCGCGGCGGCGATCCCCGTCTGCCGGGGGGGCATCCGACCGGGACCACGCGCAGGGACTGCTCATGGAACTCCGTGGCGCGTCGACCCGGCGCCCGGCATGGGGGAAGAAGCGGAGGTTACTTCTTGGAGAATAGGGATGAGGTGGAAGTTTTACGCCCGTTGAGGGCAACCTCCGCTTCAGTTCCGATGCTCCCATGCCTTGTACGAGCGGGACGGATGGCGCCGTCCCCGCGCCGCCGACGCACGGGGCCCTGTCTCGAGGACGCCGTGGTTCGGGCACCCCTTCGGCACGGCACGCTGCGCCGCGCGTCGACCATCCGGCCCGGGCTCCTCGCCCCGGTCACGGACGCCGGAGAGAGCAGTAAGCGATCGTCGATGCAGCGTCAACTTTTCGCACTCGATGCCCAGCGCAATGCCGCCGCCCGGCGGGCTAGAACTTCCCGAAGTCGAAGTCGTCCCGCGGGCGGGCCGGGCCCGGTGGGGGCGCGGCAGGGGGCGGCGTGGACGCCGGTGCCGCCTCCGCCGCCTGGCGCTCCTGGTCATCCGCCCGGCGCGCGTGGTCCAGGAGGAGTTCGTGGGTGGGGATGCGGATGCGCCGCGGGATGGCCACGCGCTCGAAGGAGGCGCGGAAGTTCCCCTCCTTCCACGCGAGCACGTGGAACACGGCGTCCTCCCCCTCTCGCGCGATCCCGGAGAGTTCGACCACCGTGCAGTGGATGATCTGACCGCCGACGAAGAAGAGCCTCGCCGTCGCCCGGTTGTTGGAGAGTTCGACGAAGCCGTCCTTCTGGCCCATGAGGAAGAACTGGACCAGGTCGGGCACCTGGACGTCCCCCAGTCTTCCCCTCGTGATCTCACCGGGACGCAGCGCCGCGGGGCCGCCGGTTCCGGGTCCCGTCGTGGCGACGCCCATGTTGCCGGAGGCGCGGGCGATCACGCGCCGGACGCGGGCCAGCAGTTCGAAGGAGTTGAACGGCTTGACGACGAAGTCCTCGGCGCCGCCCTCCAGGTACTTCGCCCGCTCCAGAGGACCGACTCCCGCGGACATCATGATGATCGGAACCTGCTGGACGAGTCCCTGCATCCTCAACTTCTGGAACACCTCGAACCCGTTCATCTTCGGCATGTCCACGTCCGACAGGATGATGTCGACGCCGCCGCCCAGGATCTTCCGGAGACCGTCCTCGCCGTCGAAGGCCGTCGCGACCTGGAAGCCCTCCTTGCTGAAGAGCATGCGGAGCGTGGACAGGATGTTGATGTCGTCGTCGATGATGAGGATGCGCGGAGCGGCCAAGGCTCCTCCCGTCCCCGTCCCGGGGGGTCAGGGACGGTTCCCGCGGGATTCTAGCCCGGGAGCGGGCGGGCCCCACCGTTTTCCCCTGCGAGGCCCGGGCGGCACGCTCGCAACCTCAACTCCTGAAACGACTTGAGCGGGATCCTCCCGGTCCACGGGGACGCCCGGATATACTGCCGGCGCGGCCAGGGACGCGAGAGTGGCGGAACGGCATACGCGACGGACTTAGGATCCGTCGGGGCAACCCGTGTGGGTTCGACTCCCACCTCTCGCACCCCCTCCGGCGTCGCCTTCGGTTCGGGCGGAGCGCGGACCCGCCGCGCGAAACTTGAGAAAAGTTTCAGGATTGCTAGGATGGGGACCGCAGACGCCTCGGCCGGGCGTGCGAACACCGTGACCCAACGGCCCCATCACCGGACGGGAGGATCGCCTCGATGACCGCCGAACCGCTGCTTCGAACGGAAGACCTGACCGTGACCGTGGACGGCAAGGAGATCCTCTCCGGCGTGACGCTGGAGGTTCCCCCTGGTGAGGTCCACGCCCTCATGGGGCGCAATGGCTCCGGGAAGAGCAGCCTGTCGGCGGCCGTGATGGGTCACCCGGCGTACACCGTCACCGGCGGTCGGATCCTCTTCCGCGGCCGGGAGATCACGTCGGCTCCCCCGGAGGATCGCGCCCGCGCCGGACTCTTCCTCGCGTTCCAGTACCCCGTAGCGCTGCCGGGAGTGAGCGTCCATTCGCTGCTCCGGCAGGCGGTGCGCGCCTGCAGGGGGGAGGAACTGGGACCCCGGGAGTTCCGCGCCCTCGTCAAGGAGAAGTCCGCGGCCATCGGCGTCGATCCGTCCTTCATGACCCGCTCCGTCAACGAGGGCTTCTCCGGCGGCGAGAAGAAGCGCCTGGAGGTCCTGCAGATGGCCCTGCTGGAGCCACGGCTTGCGATTCTCGACGAGACCGATTCGGGCCTCGACGTGGAGGCGCTGGAGGTCGTCGCGGCCGGTGTCAGCGCGCTCCGCGCCCCGGACCGGTCCATGCTGGTCATCACCCACTACAACCGCATGCTCGAGTTCCTGCGGCCGGACCGGGTCCACGTCCTCATGGGCGGCCGCCTGGTGCGATCCGGCGGGCCGGAGCTGGCCGAAGAGATCGAGCGCCGCGGCTACGAGTGGCTCACACCCGCCGATGCCGCCTGACATTTCCGACGCGCGAGGAGGACCAGCCATGGCCGACGGGACAGTTCCCGCTGCGACGGCGGTTGGCGACGATCCCGTTGCCGGATCGGACGGCTACCGCTACGGCTTCCGGGACGAGGAGAAGGCGGTGTTCAAGTCCCGCCGCGGCCTGGACGAGGGCGTCGTCGAGGAGATCAGCCGGATCAAGGGCGAGCCGGACTGGATGCTCGAACTCCGGCTCCACGCGTACGGCGTCTTCAGGCAGAAGCCGATGCCCCGCTGGGGGAACATGCATCTGCTCGACGAGATCGACTTCGAGAACATCTTCTACTACCTGAAGCCCTCCGCCGGCGAGGGGCGGTCGTGGGACGACGTGCCCGAGGACATCAAGCGGACGTTCGACCGGCTCGGCATCCCGGAGGCGGAGCGCAAGTTCCTCGCGGGCGTGACCGCCCAGTACGAGTCGGAGGTCGTCTACCACTCCATCCGCAAGGACCTGGAGGCCCTGGGCGTCGTGTTCCTGTCCATGGATCAGGGGCTGAAGGAGTACCCCGAGGTCGTGCGGCGCCATTTCGGGACGGTCATCCCCGCGGAGGACAACAAGTTCGCGGCCCTGAACACGGCGGTCTGGTCCGGCGGGTCCTTCGTCTACGTTCCGAAGGGCGTCGACGTGAAGATCCCGCTCCAGGCGTACTTCCGCATCAATTCCGAGAACATGGGTCAGTTCGAGCGGACCCTGATCATCGCGGACGAGGGCTCGTCCGTGCACTACATCGAGGGATGCACCGCACCCAGCTACTCCAGCGACTCCCTCCACAGCGCCGTCGTCGAACTCGTGGCGATGCCCGGCGCGCGGCTCCGGTACACCACCATCCAGAACTGGTCCCACAACGTCTACAACCTCGTCACGAAGCGCGCCGTGGCGCACGCCCGGTCCACGGTCCAGTGGGTGGATGGCAACCTGGGCAGCAAGCTGACCATGAAGTACCCGGCCATCTACCTCGTCGGCGAGGAAGCGCGGGGCGAAGTGCTCTCCGTCGCGATGGCCGGCAAGGGACAGCACCAGGACGCCGGCGCGAAGGTCATCCACGCCGCCCCGCGCACGCGTTCGACCATCACTTCGAAGTCCATCTCCAAGGACGGAGGCCGCTCCTCCTACCGCGGCCTCGTTCGCGTGCACAAGGGCGCGGTGGACAGCAAGGTGAGCGTCAAGTGCGACGCGCTCCTGCTGGATCGCGAGTCGCGCTCCGACACGTATCCGACGATGGAAGTCGACGAGCAGCGGGTGACCATCGAACACGAGGCCACCGTGAGCAAGGTGGGGGACGAGCAGCTCTTCTACCTGCGGAGCCGCGGCCTCTCCGAGACGGATGCCACGCTCCTCATCGTGAACGGCTTCATCGAACCGTTCGTGAAGGAGCTCCCCATGGAGTACGCCGTCGAACTGAACCGACTCATCCAGCTCGAGATGGAAGGGTCCGTGGGCTAGTCCGCCGTGGAGACCGCCACCGCCCCCCCGTTCGCCTCCGAATCGGAGCGACTCGCCCGCGGCGAGTCCCCGGCGCCGTCCGCCCGTCGCCGCGCTGCGCTGGACGCCGCCCTGGCCGCGGCGCTTCCCGCGCGGGCCGTGCACCTCTGGCGCTACACGGATCCGTCGCGGTTGACGCCGGCGGACCGCGAGGTGGCGCCGGCGAGATCCGAACTCAGATCCGCGCCGGCCGAGGGGTCGCGGTCCCTTCCGATCCTCGACGTGCACGCGGATCGCGGTCTGGCGCCCCTCCTCGGATCGCTGTCGCCTGCGGAGGGTGGGCACTTCGACGCCCTCTCCCTCGCCCTCTTCTCGGGAGGCCACGCGATCGACTTCGCGGCGAGGGCGCGCAGCGCCGAGGCGGTCCATCTCGCGCATCTCGCCCCGGCGACCGCCGCGGCAGCCTTCTCGCGGACGCTGGTGCGCGTCGGGGAGGGGGCGGAGGCATCCCTCGTCGAGTCCATGGAGTCCGACTCCGGCACCGGGGGAGGGCTGGCCCACCACCTCACGGAGCTGTTCCTCGAGCCGGGGGCGCGATTCGTGCACACGGTCGTGGGTGTCCACGGTCCCGGCACGCGCGGCCTCGTCGTCCTGCGGGCCCGGCTGTCCCGCGGCTCCACGTTGACGACCGTGACCGTCGGCCTCGGCGGCGAAGTCCTGAAGACCGACATCACGGCGGTCCTCGCGGGGGAGGGCGCGCGCAGCGAGGTGCTCGGTGCGACCTTCGGCGAGGCGCGCCAGCACTTCGATCTGCACGTGTTCCAGGACCACGCCGCGCCGCGGACGCACAGCGATCTCGTCGTGCGCACCGCGCTCCGGGATCGTGCGCGGTCCTCGTACACGGGGCGGCTTCGCATCGCGGTGGACGCCGCGGGGTGCGAGGCACGGCAGGAGAACCGGAACCTGCTCCTCTCTCCGGACGCGCGAGCGGATTCCATCCCGGAGCTCGAGATCCTGACCCACGAGGTTCACTGCGCCCATGCCGCCGCCACGGGACCGGTCGACCCGGAGGCGCTCTTCTATCTCCGCTCGCGCGGCTTCGACCTGGCGGAGGCGGAGCGGACCGTGGTGCTGGGGTTCCTCGAGCCGGTCCTCTCGCGGGTGCCCGGCGAGCCCCTGGCGGCCTCCCTTCGGGCGACCGCGCTCCGCCGTCTGGGGGGCTGACCCGTGGGCCGGTGGATGGACGCGGGCCCCGCTGCGGACGTCCCGCCGGAAGGCCTCCGCGCCGTGGTCGTCGACGGGACCGGCCTGGTGCTCGGCCGGTGCGAGGGAGTGCTGCGCGCCATCGAGGATCGCTGCAGTCACGATGACGGCCCCCTGGGGGAGGGAAGCCGCGCGGCGTGCGAGGTCATCTGCCCCCGCCACGGCGCCCGGTTCGACCTCCGGGACGGCCGCGCGACGCGCATGCCCGCCGTGCGGGCCATCCGCTCCTATCCGGCGCGCGAGGAGGGCGGCAGGATCCTCGTGGATCTGGGGGACGCGTGACCGCGCGCGCGCCCGCACCGCCGGGGAGTCCGCCGTCCGACCGGGTCGGCACGCGACCGCCGGTGCTCGATCCGCTGGCGATCCGCGCGGACTTCCCCATCCTGGCGCCGCGCCCGGGGTTCCCGGCCCTGGCGTACCTCGACAACGCGGCGACCACCCAGAAGCCGCGGAGTGTCATCGCGCGGATGGTCCGCTACTACGAGGAGGAGAACGCCAACGTCCACCGGGGAGTCCACCGGCTGGCGGAGGCCGCGACGGAGGCGTTCGAGGGGGCCCGCCAGCGCGTGGCGCGGTACGCCGGCATGGCATCGACGTCGTCGGTCGTCTTCACCCGGAACGCCACGGAGGCGCTGAACCTCGTCGCGAGGGCCTGGGGAGGGTCCCACATCGGTGCTGGCGACGAGGTCCTGGTGACGGCGATGGAGCACCACAGCAACCTGGTGCCGTGGCAGCGGATCGCGGCGGAGCGCGGCGCCCGTCTGCGAGTCGTTCCCGTGGACGACGACGGGCGGCTGGACAGGGAGGCCTGGCGACGGATGCTGGGGCGGCGGACCCGGGTCGTGGCGTTCACGGCGAAGTCCAACGTCCTGGGGACGGAGAACCCCGTCGCCGCCATGGCCGCGGAGGCACGCGGCGTGGGGGCGCGCGTCGTGGTCGACGGCGCGCAGCAGGCGCCCGTGGGGCCGTTCTCGTTCGCCGCGACGGGAGCCGACTTCCTCGCGTTCTCCGGGCACAAGATGCTCGGCCCGATGGGGTCCGGAGTCCTCCTCCTGGGGGACGAGGCGCGGGAGGAACTCCCGCCGTTCCTCTACGGCGGCGAGATGGTGCGCCGCGTGACCGAGGAGTCCGCGACCTGGAACGACCCGCCCTGGCGTTGGGAGGCGGGGACCCCGTCCGTCGCCGACGCCGTCGGCCTCGGCGCCGCGATGGAGTACCTGGAGGCGCTCGGCCGCGAGGCCGTTCGCGCGCACGAGGTCGCCCTCACCGCGAGGGCCCTGGAAGGCCTGTCGACGATCGCGGGCATCCGGCTGTTCGGGCCCCGGCGGGCGGAGGATCGGCCCGGCGTCGTCTCGTTCTGGCTCCCCGACGTCCATCCCCACGACCTCGCGCAGCTCCTGGACGCGGAGGGGATCGCCGTGCGTGCCGGGAACCACTGCGCGCAGCCGCTCCTCGCGCGGTCCGGCGTCGTCGCGACGACGCGGGCGTCGTTCTACGTCTACAACACGCTCGCCGAGGTGGACCGGCTCGTGGAGGGGGTCCAGCGGGCGCGCCGGCGGTTCGCAGGGGCAGGTCGGTGAGGGAGCGGCGGCGGGGGATGTGCGGATGATCGACGACCTCTACCGCGATCTCATTCTCGAGCACTATCGCCATCCGCGCGGTGCTGCGCCCATCGAACACGCGGATCGTCGGGCGGAGGGCCAGAACCCGCTGTGCGGGGATCAGTGCGCCGTGGCCCTCGCCTTCGACGGGGACCGCGTCGGCCGCGTCGCCTACCGGGGCGAAGGGTGCTCCATCAGCGTCGCATCGGGGTCCATGATGGCGGGGGAGATCGAGGGCCTGCCCGTGGAGAGGGTCCGTGCGCTGATGGAGTCGGTCCGGGCGATGCTTCAGGGCCGGGAGCCGGGGCCCGGTGTCGATCTCGGGGATCTGGAGGCGCTCCAGGGAGTCGCGCGCTTCCCGGTGCGCGTGAAGTGCGCGCTGCTGCCGTGGACCACGCTCGAGCAGGCGCTGGCCGGTCCCCCGGAGTCCGGTTCCGCGCCGAGGCGGGGCGGTGACGCGCTGTCCGAGCCCCGCGAGGGGCAGAGGGGGACGTGATGGCGGGCGAACGGGAAGACGCGAGGGACGGTGGGGCCGCGGCCGGTGACGCGTCCGGAGGCTCCCGCACCGGGGGTGCCTCCGAGGCGCGGGATGTCATCTTCCCCCGACCCACGCCGGAGTCCGTGATGGAGGCCATCCGCCCCATCCACGACCCGGAGCTGATGTTGTCCATCGTGGATCTGGGACTGGTCTATGGTGCCGCCGTCACCGAGGACGGGCGGTCCGTCGAGGTCCGCATGACGCTGACGAGTCCCGCCTGCCCCGTCGGTCCCGAACTGATGGCCGCCGTGGACCACACCGTGCGGCTCATCCCGGGGGTCGAGGAGGCCCGGGTCGCCCTCGTCTGGGATCCACCGTGGGATCCGACCCGCATGGCATCCGAGGTCGCCAAGGAAGCCCTGGGGATCTGGTGAGGGGGTCGGCCGGGGCGGAGGGCCCATGAAGATCACCGCGCTCGAGGAGTACGGGCTGCGCTGCCTGGTGCAACTGGCCCGGCGGGAGGGCGGAAGGCCCGTCGCGGCCCGCGAGATCGCGGAGCGGGAGGGGCTGACGGTCGAGTACGTGACGCAACTGCTGTCCCGCCTGCGGCAGGCGGGGGTCGTGAGGAGCGTGCGCGGCAGTCGGGGCGGGTACCTCCTCGTCGCCCCCGCGGCCACGACGACCATGGGCGACGTCTCGCGTGCGCTGGGGGATCCCATCCTCGAGCGACTCTGCGCTTCCTACACGGGGACGAAGCCCCAGTGCGTCCACGACGGCGGATGCGGCATCCTCGACTTCTGGACCGACGTCGCGGGACGCGTCCACTCCGTGCTGGACGAGTACACGCTCGCCGACCTGGCGGCCCGCATGCCCGATCCTGCGCCGGTGCGAACGGGGGCGGGCGGGGAGTGGGCGCGGGAGGTGTAACCCGCGGCCGGAAGGCAGCGGGTCCGCCCCCCGAAAATGTTGATCGGGGTCCCGCCCGCGGTACCATCGGGGGCTTCACGACACGTCCGGGGTCCGCTCCCGCCGGGTGGGGGGGGCACGCCCGGCGAGTCGGCTTCCGGGAATCAGGGAGTTGACGGGTGTCCGCCGGAACCGGCCCGGGCGGGAGTAGCTCAATGGTAGAGCCCCGGCCTTCCAAGCCGGATACGCGGGTTCGATTCCCGTCTCCCGCTCCAGCGGTTCCCCCGGCGGGTGCCGGGCACGGCGGGCGTGTGGCACGGAGGGCAGGCTCGGTCGGCACGGCGCTGCAGTAGCTCAGTCGGTAGAGCACGTCCTTGGTAAGGACGAGGTCACGGGTTCAAGTCCCGTCTGCAGCTCCATCGACGGGACGGCAGGGCAACGGATCCGGCCCCATGGGGGGCCGCAGGCGAAGAACGAGGAGGATCGCCCGATGGCGAAGGAAGTCTTCCAGCGCACCAAGCCGCACGTGAACATCGGAACCATCGGCCACGTCGACCACGGCAAGACCACGTTGACGGCGGCCATCGCCCGGACCCTGGCATGGAAGAACAACACCAAGGCCAAGGAGTACTCGGAGATCGCCAAGGGTGGCACGGTCCGCGACGAGACCAAGACGGTGACCATCGCCGCGGCCCACGTGGAGTACGAGACGGACGCTCGCCACTATGCCCACGTCGACTGCCCCGGCCATGCCGACTACGTCAAGAACATGATCACCGGCGCGGCGCAGATGGACGGCGGCATCCTGGTGGTGTCCGCGGCGGACGGGCCCATGCCGCAGACGCGGGAGCACATCCTGCTGGCTCGCCAGGTCGGCGTTCCGGCCCTGGTCGTGTTCCTCAACAAGGTCGACCTCGTGGACGACCCCGAGCTCCTCGACCTCGTGGAGATGGAAGTCCGCGACCTGCTGACGGAATACAAGTTCCCCGGGGACGAGATCCCGGTCGTGCGGGGCGCCAGCCTGCCCGCCTACAAGGCGGAGGGCAACCTCGACCGGAACAACGCGGACGTCAAGTGCATCTACGAGCTCATGGACGCCGTCGACTCCTACATCCCGACCCCCACGCGCGAAGTCGACAAGCCGTTCCTGATGTCCGTCGAGGACGTGTTCTCGATCAAGGGCCGCGGCACGGTCGCCACGGGCCGGATCGAGCGTGGTCGCGTGAAGATGGGCGAGAACATCCAGATCGTCGGCCTCCGCGAGGAGGTCATGAACACGGTCTGCACCGGAGTCGAGATGTTCCAGAAGACGCTCGATCAGGGCGAGGCCGGCGACAACGTGGGAGTGCTCCTCCGCGGAGTTGACAAGGAGCAGGTGGAGCGCGGCATGGTCCTCGCGGCCCCCAAGTCCATCACGCCGCACAAGAAGTTCAACGCCGAGGTCTACGTCCTGAGCAAGGAGGAGGGCGGCCGCCACACGCCGTTCTTCCAGAA
Organism: uncultured Planctomycetota bacterium; assembly: GCA_964607145.1. Classification (GTDB taxonomy): domain Bacteria; phylum Planctomycetota; class JAJSAM01; order JAJSAM01; family JAKLKS01; genus CAZSIX01. The sequence goes on from CAZSIX010000001.1 coordinate 86,896, forward strand.
CTACCGCCCGCAGTTCTACTTCCGCACCACCGACGTGACCGGCAGCGTCGCGCTGCTGGCGGGGGCCGAGATGGTCATGCCCGGGGACAACGTGAACATCGAGGTGACGCTCATCCAGCCCATCGCGATGGACGACGGCCTCCGCTTCGCCATCCGCGAGGGCGGCAGGACCGTCGGGGCCGGAATCGTCACCAAGGTGATCGAGTAGGCGCCGAGACGGCACCCGGGGCCAGGAAGGACGGCGGACCATGGCGAGGTCGGAGGCGCGAGATTACGTGAACCTCGAGTGCTCCGTCTGCGGCGAGCGGACCTACAGGACCCAGAAGCGGGTCAAGGGTCAGACCTACAAGGTGGACATCCAGAAGTACTGTCCCCGCTGCCGCAAGCACGAGTTGCACAAGGAGAAGAAGAAGTAGCAGCCGATCCGGAAGGACGGCAGGCCGGTAGCTCCAACGGAAGAGCAGCTGATTCCAAATCAGCGGGTTGGGGGTTCAAATCCCTCCCGGCCTGCCAGACGTTTCCCGGACGCGACGGACGGAGGTCGAGTGGGTCTCGCAGCGGTGGACGGCAAGCAGGCGGGGGGACTCCTGGCGCGCCTCAGGAACCCGTACCGCCAGGGGCAGGGCGCGATGACGCGCCGGATCGCCTACTGGACGGGCGTGGGGTTCGGATTCTGGGCCGCGTTCGACCTCTGGAAGTGGCTCCAGGGCATGGCGCCGCTGGCGAAGCCCCTGTTCCCGGACTCGTTCCCGCGGATCCCGGCCCTCGGGGCGACCATCGGGTGGGCGCTGCCCATCGCGCTGGTCGTGTTCGGCGGCATCTGGTTCGGAGTCGCGTGGCTGCTCAAGGAGCCGTGGCTCGCGGATCGCCTCATCGAAACCGAGGGCGAGATGAAGCGCGTCTCCTGGCCGTCCATCGACGAGGCGTGGAACGCGACGAAGGTCGTTTCCGTGGCCGTGATCATCCTCACGGCGATGCTCGTGCTGTTCGACGTGGGCCTCGGCGCCCTCCTCAAGCTCCTGTTCAATCTGGAGACCTAGCCCGGCCATGACGACCGACGCCCTCCAGTGGTACGTCCTCCGCGTCCAGAGCGGCCGCGAGGACAAGATCCGCGACGCCATCGAGCGCCGCGTCAAGGCCGGCGGCCAGTCCGAGCACGTCGAGCGCGTGCTCGTGCCGACCGAGACCGTGACCGAAATCAAGAACGGCAAGCGTCGAGTCTCGCGGCGGAAGATCTTCCCCGGCTACCTGGTGCTGCACATGCAGATGACGGACGACGTGTGGTACGTCATCCGGGACACCCCCGGGGTCGGCGACTTCCTCGGAGCCCACGGGCGGCCGACCCTCATGCAGCCGCACGAGGTCGAGAAGCTGCTGGGCGAGATGGAGACCGGTGCCGAGAAGCCGAAGCTGAAGATCGAGTTCCAGAAGGGCGACAGCGTCAAGGTCAAGGAAGGTCCCTTCGAGAACTTCGAGGGCATCGTCGAGGAGGTCCAGCCGGCCAAGGGAATCGTCCGCGTCATCGTGACGATCTTCGGCCGACCGACGCCCGTGGATCTCGAGTACTGGCAGGTGGAACCGGTCTAGTCGCGGGGCGGCCGGCGAGCCGGCCCCGGCAGGGAGCAAGTCATGGCGAAGCAGGTACTGGTCAGGATCAAGCTGCAGTGCCCGGGCGGGCAGGCCACGCCCGCGCCCCCCGTGGGGCCTGCGCTGGGCCAGCACGGCGTCAACATCGGGGAGTTCGTCAAGCGGTTCAACGACCGCTCGAAGGACCAGCCCGGGATGATGCTCCCGATCATCATCACGGTCTACAAGGACAAGTCCTTCGACTTCATCCTCAAGTCTCCGCCCGCGAGCGTCCTCCTGAAGAAGGCGGCGCAACTCGCCAAGGGCTCCGCGACGCCGGGCCGGGAGATCGCAGGCAAGGTGACCCGGGAGCAGGTCCGCGAGATCGCGCGCCGGAAGATGGCCGACCTGAACGCCGCGACCGAGGAGGCCGCGGCGCGCATCATCGAGGGAACCGCGCGATCCTGCGGGATCGCGGTCGAGGGCTGATTCGGTCCGCCGACCGGTCCGGGAGAGTCCCGGGCGGGGTGGCGGGCCGCCGCGTCAGGACCCCGGGACCGTCCGCGAGTCCGCGGGGGAGCGAGGAGGAACCATGCGGAGACTTTCGAAGCGCATGCGACGCGAGCGCGCTCGCGTCGACGGCGCGCGGCGATACCCCGTCGACGAGGCCGTCACGCTGCTGAAGTCGATGACCGGCACCCGCTTCGACGAGACCGTGGAGGTCGCCCTCCGCCTCGGCGTCGATCCGAAGAAGGGCGATCAGATCGTCCGCGGCACGGTGGTCCTTCCCCACGGCCTGGGCGGACGCACGCGGACGGTGCTGGTGTTCGCCGAAGGCGAGAAGGCGCGTGAGGCCGAGGTCGCGGGCGCGGACTTCGTGGGTGGCCAGGACCTGGTCAAGAAGGTCGAGGGCGGCTGGACCGAGTTCGACGTCGCCATCGCGCTCCCCGGAATGATGCGGTTCGTGGGGCGGCTGGGCAAGGTGCTGGGCCCCGTCGGCAAGATGCCGTCACCGAAGGCCGGGACCGTCACCGAGGACGTGGGACGGGCCGTTCGCGAGTACAAGGCGGGCAAGGTGGAGTACCGCGTGGACTCCGGGTCGAACGTCCACGGCCCCATCGGCAAGCGATCGTTCGACCATGGCCGCCTCATCGAGAACTTCAACGCGTTCATCGAGAGCGTGCGGGCGCAGAAGCCCGCCACGAGCAAGGGGCAGTACATCCGCGGCGTGACCCTGACGGCGACGATGAGCCCCGGGATCGCCGTCGACGTGCAGTAGGGAGTCTCCATGTCCAAGAACCTGAAGCGGTGGATGGCCGGCGAGTACCGCGCAAGCCTCGGCGGAAGCGACCGGTGCGTCGTCGTCGCATGCAAGACGCTGGGCGGGGAGACCTCCGCCCGCCTGCGTTCGCGCCTTCGCGCCCGCGGCGTCGGAATCGAGGTCCTCCGGAATCGGGTGGCAGCGCACGCGCTCTCCGGAACCGCGCTGGAGTCCGTCGCACCGCTCATCAAGGGGACCGTCGCCGTCGCCACCGGGGGAGAGGACTCCATCGACCTCGCGAAGTCCCTCGTCGAGGGGGTGAAGGGCGAGGAGGGACTGGAACTCCGGGGCGGCCTCCTCGACGGTCGCGTCGTCGGCGGGGACGAAGTCCGCGCCATGGCGGCGCTGCCCTCGAAGGCGGAACTGCTCGGTCTCATCGCGTCGTTGGTCGTCGAACCCATCACCGGAGTCGCCCGCGGAGTCGACGCGGTCCTCACAGGAGTCGCGCGAGCCGTCGACGCGGTGCGCGTGCAGAAGGAGAAGGAGGCCGGCGCCTAGGGCGGTGGCCGGATCGAACCCGAGAGTCCAGGCGGGGGGCGGCCCAGTCCGGCCACCCTCGCGAGAGGAGGCAGAGAGCCATGTCGGAGTCCGTAACGCAGGTCCTCGAGCTGATGAAGAAGATGACCGCGCTCGAGTTGTCGTCGCTGAAGAAGGGAATCGAGGACACGTTCGGGGTCACGGCGGCGGCGCCCGTCGCGGTCGCGGCGGGTCCCGGCGCGGTCGCGGCGCCCGCCAAGGAGGAGCAGACGGCGTTCAAGGTGCTGCTCAAGGCGGTGGGGCCGAACAAGATCCCCGTCATCAAGGCGGTCAGGGCCGTGCTGCCCGGTCTCGGTCTGAAGGAGGCGAAGGATCTCGTCGACTCCTCCGAGAAGGCGCCAGCGATCCTCAAGGAGGCCGCGTCCAAGGAGGACGCCGACAAGATGAAGAAGGAGATCGAAGCCGCCGGCGCCACGATCGCCGTGGAGTAGCGGCCGTCCGTTCCCCCTTCCATCGTCCGCGCGGCGGTCTTCCCCGCGACGGGACTCCCCGGTTCCTCGCCGCCCGACTCGCGGGCGCGCGGGAGGCGGGGAGGGTCCGATCCATCCCCCTGGAGTGAACTCATGCTGACCCGGTACTACGGCCGTTCCAAGGAGGTCGTCGACGTCCCCGACCTCATGGAGCTCCAGACCCGTTCCTACAGGGAGTTCCTGCAGGTCGAACTTCCCTACTCGGACCGGCGGAACACGGGGCTCGAGGCCATCCTCCGCGAGGTCTTCCCGATCCAGTCCTTCGACGGGACGCGTTCGCTGGAGTACCTCCATTACGAGTTGGGCCAGCCGCGGTACTCGCCGGACGAGTGCCGGCGCCTGCGCCTGACCTACGGCATGCCGTTCCGCGTCCGCGTGAAGCTGGAGGGACCGGAGCCCGTGGAGGAGGAGGTCTACCTCGGCGAAGTGCCGATCATGATCGGCGGCGGCGAGTTCATCATCAACGGCTCGGAACGGGTGATCGTGACCCAGCTCCACCGATCGCCGGGCGTCGACTTCAGCGTCGAGACCCACGCCGGTGAACGCAAGCTCCACTCCTGCTGGATCATCCCGGAACGTGGATCCTGGATCGAGCTCAACGTCGGCAAGAAGGACTCGTTGCACGTCCGCATCGACCAGAGCGGCAAGTTCCCGTGCACGTCGCTGCTGCGGGCGCTCTCCCCGGAGTACTCGACGGATGCCCAGATCCTCCGCCTGTTCTACCGCACCGAGGTGCTGAAGCGGTCGGCGCTGAAGGGCAAGGCGGCGCTCGAGGGCCGCATCCCCGTCGCGGACGTCGTGGACGCCGAGACCGGCGAGGTGATCGCCGAGGCGCTGCTCCCCCTCACCGAGGCGCAGTCGGAGACGATCACCGGATCCAAGATCAGCGAACTCGAGGTCCTGCAGGACGCCGACGATCGGCTCATCCTCAACTCGTTGCTCGAGGACACGACCAAGAGCCACGAGGAGGCGCTGCTCAAGATCTACGGGCGGCTCCGTCCCGGGAACCCGCCGCAGATCGAGAAGGCGCGCGCCCTCTTCCACGAGAAGTTCTTCGACCCGGCCAGGTACCGGCTCGGCCGCGTGGGTCGGTTCCGGCTGAACCGCAAGTTCGGACTGGAGATCCCGGAGACGGAGCAGACGCTCCTCCCCGTCGACATCGTGAACTGCGTGAAGTACATCCTCTCGCTGCGCCGCGGCGAGGGGACGATCGACGACATCGACCACCTCGGCAACCGCAGGATCCGCGCCATCGCGGAGCTTGCAGGCGACGAGTTCCGGAAGGGATTCCTGAAGCTCCGCCGCACCGCCCAGGAGCGGATGAACCTCGACTCCGAGGGCACCGTCACCCCGCGGACGCTCATCAACAGCAAGACGATCTCGTCCGCGATCGACTACTTCTTCGGACGGGGCGAGCTCTCGCAGGTGGTGGACCAGACGAACCCGCTCGCACAGCTGACGCACGAGCGGCGCCTCTCGGCACTCGGCCCCGGCGGCCTGAACCGGAAGCGCGCCGGGTTCGAGGTCCGCGACGTGCACATCTCGCACTACGGGCGGATCTGCCCCATCGAGACGCCGGAAGGCACGAACATCGGACTCATCGCGTCGCTGGCGATCTACACGGGAGCCGACGAGTACGGCTTCCTCACCACGCCGTACCGCGTCGTGGAGAAGGGTGTCGTCACCGACGAGATCCGCTGGCTCCGCGCGGACGAGGAGTCGGAGGCCGTGCTCGCGCCGGCGGACGCCGAGGCGGACGAGAAGGGGCGCATCCTGCCCAAGCAGATCCTCGCCCGCAAGGCGGGGGACTTCCATCTCGTCGAGCCCCGCGACATCCAGTACATGGACGTCTCGCCCAAGCAGCTCGTGGGTGTGTCGGCCAGCCTCATCCCGTTCCTCGAGCACGACGACGCGAACCGGGCCCTGATGGGCTCGAACATGCAGCGGCAGGCGGTGCCCCTGATCTGGACCGAGCCGCCGATCGTCGCCACGGGGATGGAGCGATCCGTGGCGCGGAACTCGGGAATGGTGATCAACGCCCGCAACGCAGGCACCGTCACCTACGCGGACGCCGTCCGGATCACGGTGGAAGGGGAGGCGGGCATCGACGAGTATCGTCTCCGCAAGTTCGTCGGGCTGAACGAGCGCACCTGCCTGAACCAGCGCCCCTGCGTCGACGTGGGTGAGGTCGTGACGGCGGGCCAGGTGATCGCGGACGGCGCTGCCACGCGCGATGGCGAGCTGGCGCTGGGCAAGAACGTGCTCGTCGCCTTCATGTCCTTCGAGGGGTACAACTTCGAGGACGCGATCATCGTCAGCGAGCGGCTGCTCCGGGACGACGTCTACACGTCGGTCCACATCGACGAGTTCGAGATCGAGATCCGCGAGACGAAGCTGGGGCGCGAGGAGTTCACCCGGGACATCCCGAACGTGTCCGAGAGGGCGCTGCGCAACCTCGACGAGACCGGGGTCGTCCGCGTGGGGACCCGCGTCCGTCCCGGCGAGATTCTCGTCGGGAAGGTCGCGCCGAAGAGCAAGACGGAACTGTCTCCCGAGGAGAAACTGCTCCACGCGATCTTCGGGCGGGCCGGCGAGGACGTGAAGAACGACTCGCTCGAGGTCCCCTCCGGAACGGAGGGCATCGTCCTCCACGTCGAGCGGCTGTCCCGTCGCATGAACCAGACCGAGGAGGAGAAGGCGGCCGCCCAGGTCGAGATGCGGCGCGTCGAGCGGAACGCGAACCAGGAGTTCAAGCGCGTGATGCGTGAGTGCCTGGAGAAGGTCCAGGCGGTCTACCGCGGCGATCTGCGGGACCCGGAGACGGGGAAGGCCTTCGACGTTCCCGACGACGCCAACATCAACCAGATGAAGGCCGTGAAGGATCGCGTCAAGGAGGCGGTCGTCCACAGCCGCGAGAGCGATCGGAAGCAGCGCGCGTCGGTGCTCCTGAAGGGCTTCTACGACCGTCTCGAGGCGGTGGAGAGCGAGCGCACGAAACTCGTGAATCAGCTCACCCGCGGGGACGAACTGCCCACGGGCGTGCTGGAGATGGTGCGCGTCTACGTCGCGACGAAGCGGCAACTCTCCGTGGGCGACAAGATGGCCGGGCGCCACGGCAACAAGGGCGTGGTATCGAAGATCCTCCCCATCGAGGACGTGCCGTTCCTGGAGGACGGGACCTCCGTGGACATCATCCTGAATCCGCTCGGCGTGCCGAGCCGCATGAACGCGGGGCAGATCCTGGAGACGCACCTCGGATGGGCGGCGAAGCAGCTCGGCTTCCAGGCCGTGACGCCGGTGTTCGACGGATGCTCCGAGGCGGACATCGAGGCCGCCCTCACCGAGGCGGGACTGCCGAAGCGGGGGAAGACCCGCCTCATCGACGGCAGGACGGGCGAGCCGTTCGATCAGGAGGTGACGGTCGGGTACATCTACATGCTCAAACTGCACCACCTCGTCGACGACAAGGTGCATGCCCGGGCGACGGGTCCGTACTCGCTCATCACGCAGCAGCCCCTCGGGGGCAAGGCCCGATTCGGAGGCCAGCGGTTCGGCGAGATGGAGGTCTGGGCGCTGGAGGCGTACGGAGCGGCCAACATCCTCCAGGAGCTGCTGACGGTCAAGTCCGACGACGTCGACGGGCGGACCAAGATCTACGAGTCCATGGTCAAGGGCGAGAACCTGCTCGAGGCCGGGACCCCGGTGTCCTTCGACGTGCTGTGCAACGAGATCAAGGGTCTCGCGCTGAACATCGAACTGGAGAAGAAGCAGGCTCTGTAGCCGGTCCGGGGGACCATCCCGCGGACCAGGGAGGCGGCGCCGATGGAGCAGCTGTACTCGCGCATCAACGATTACGGGGCGGTCAAGATCCGCCTCGCCAGCCCGGCGGACGTGAGGGGGTGGTCCTACGGCGAGGTCAAGAAGCCGGAGACCATCAACTACCGGACCTACCGGTCCGAGAAGGACGGGCTCTTCTGCGAGAGGATCTTCGGTCCCGAGCGGGACTGGGAGTGCTTCTGCGGGAAGTTCAAGGGCATCAAGCACAAGGGGATCATCTGCGACCGCTGCGGCGTGAAGGTGACGCACTCGAGGGTGCGACGCAAGCGGATGGGCCACATCAACCTCGCGGCGCCCGTGGTCCACATCTGGTTCTTCAAGGCGATGCCGAGCCGGCTGGGGACGCTTCTCGCGATGAAGACGTCGGCGCTGGAGCGCGTGATCTACTTCCAGGACTACGTCGTCGTCGACGAGGGCGACTCGCCCCTGAAGCCCCGGCAGCTGCTCACCGAGGAGCAGTACCGCGAGTGCCGGGCGAAGTACGGGGACCGGTTCAAGGCCGACATGGGGGCCGAGGCCGTGCGTGCGCTCCTCGCGCGGCTCGACCTCCCGAAGCTCTCGGATGAGCTCCGGATCGAGCTGTCGGAGACCAACAGCAAGCAGAAGCAGAAGGACCTCATCAAGCGGCTGAAGCTCGTGGACGCCGTCCGGGCGTCCGAGAACGACACAGGGTGGCTGGTCCTGGACGTGATTCCGGTCATCCCGCCCGACCTCCGGCCCCTGGTGCTCCTGGAGTCGGGGAACTTCGCGACGAGCGATCTCAACGACCTCTACCGGCGCCTCATCAACCGGAACAACCGGTTGAAGAAGCTCCTCGACCTCAATGCGCCCGAGGTCATCATCCGCAACGAGAAGCGGATGCTCCAGCAGTCGGTGGACGCGCTCTTCGACAACAACCGCTGCCGCCGCCCGGTCCTGGGATCGAGCAACCGGCCGCTGAAGTCCCTGACCGACATGATCAAGGGAAAGCAGGGTCGATTCCGCGAGAACCTCCTGGGCAAGCGGGTCGACTACTCGGCGCGGTCGGTCATCGTGGTCGGGCCGGAGCTGCAGCTCCACCAGTGCGGCATCCCGAAGAAGATCGCCCTGGAGCTGTTCCAGCCCTTCATCATCCGCCGCCTCAAGGAGATGGGGCTCGCCGACACCATCAAGAGCGCCAAGAAGATGCTCGAGCGGCGGGATGCCGAAGTGTGGGACATCCTGGAGGACGTGATCCACGAGCATCCCGTCCTCTTGAACCGCGCCCCGACGCTGCACCGGATGGGCATCCAGGCGTTCGAGCCCATTCTCGTCGAGGGGAACGCGATCGTCATCCACCCGCTGGTGTGCGCTGGCTTCAACGCCGACTTCGACGGCGACCAGATGGCGGTGCACCTCCCGCTGTCGCTGGAAGCCCAGGTCGAGGCATCGACGCTGATGCTCTCGACGAACAACATCTTCTCCCCGGCGCATGGCGGCCCGCTCATCGCGCCGTCGCAGGACATGGTGCTGGGGATCGCGTACCTCACGTGGGAGCCCCGCGCCCGCATCGAGAAGGGATCCCCCTCGAAGGCCTTCGCGGACACGCAGGAGGTGTTCCTGGCGCTGGCTCAGGGCAAGGCGGGCATGCACACGCGCATCCGCGTCCGGCTGCACCGGGGCCGCAAGGTCGTCCATCGCCGGGACGGCCCGTCGGAGGATGCGTCGCGCCCGTTCGAGACGACCGTTGGCCGGGTCGTGTTCAACGACATCCTCCCGGAGGGCATGGTCTTCTACAACTACGACCTCCCCAAGGCGGCCATCGGCGACGTGATCCGCGACTGCCACAAGGTCCTGGGCAAGGACGCGACGCTTCGGCTTCTCGACTCGATCAAGGAACTGGGATTCAAGGCCGCGACTCGCGCCGGGCTGTCGTTCAGCAAGGACGACATGCGGATGCCCGGCAAGAAGCAGGAGATCATCGGCGACGCGGAGAAGGCCGTGGACGCGATCGAACGCAACTTCCGCGCCGGCGTCATCACCCCCGGCGAGCGCTACAACCAGATCATCGACTGCTGGACCCACGCCCGCGAGCGCATCGGCAGGGAGATGATGCTGGAACTCCAGAACGACGAACTGGACGGGAAGCCCTATCTCAACCCGATCTTCCTCATGGCGAACTCGGGTGCCCGCGGATCCATCGAGCAGATCCGGCAGCTCGCCGGGATGCGGGGGCTCATGGCGAAGCCCAGCGGGAAGATCATCGAGACTCCCATCAAGGCCAACTTCCGGGAAGGGCTGCGGGTGCTGGAGTACTTCTCCTCCACGCACGGCGCGCGGAAGGGCCTCGCCGATACCGCGCTCAAGACCGCCGACTCGGGGTATCTGACGCGGAAACTGGCCGACGTCGCGCAGAACGTCGTCATCAACGAGCCGGACTGCGGAACGATCAACGGCGTGACGAAGGGCGTCATCTACAAGGGCGAGAAGATCGAGGTCCCGCTGAAGAAGGCCGTCCGCGGGCGGGTCGCGCGCGACACGATCAAGGATGTCGTCCTCGACGAGGTCGTCATCCGCGAGGGTGACCTCATCACCGAGGAGATCGCCGGCAAGCTCGAGGAGTTGGGGTACGACCGGATCCGCGTCCGGAGTCCGCTCACCTGCGAGACCGCCGTCGGCCTCTGCGCGAAGTGCTACGGCGCCGACCTCTCGAGGAACGAGACGGTGGAGCTCGGGATGGCGGTGGGCATCATCGCCGCGCAGTCGATCGGCGAGCCCGGCACCCAGCTGACGATGCGGACGTTCCACATCGGCGGGACGGCATCGCGGGCCGTGGAGGAGTCCGAGGTCAAGTCCAAGTTCCCCGGCATCGTCCGCTACCAGAACCTCCGCGTGGTCGAGAACATCCAGGGCCAGCGCGTGGTCCTGAACCGGAACGGCGAGGTGATCATCACCGACCGCCGCGAGCGGGAGCTGGAGCGCCTGTCCGTCCCCGCGGGAGCCGTGATCCTCATCGACGAGGGGAAGGAAGTGGCGAAGAACGCGGCGCTTGCGCGATGGGATCCGCACAACATCCCCATCCTCGCGGAGCGCGCCGGAATCGTCCGGTTCGACGACGTGGTCGAGGGCAAGACGGTCAAGACGGAGGTCGACCCGGGCTCCGGCGTGCGACGCCGCGTCGTCATCGAGCACAAGGGCGAACTCCATCCCCAGGTCCTGATCGTGGACAAGGACGAGAACCCCCTCGGCCTGTACCCGATCCCGGAGAAGGCGCACATCGAGGTCGAGGAGGGGGAGGAGATCACGGCGGGGACCCTGCTCGCCAAGACTCCGCGGGAGATCACCGGGACGCAGGACATCACGGGGGGCCTGCCGCGGGTGACCGAGATCTTCGAGGCCCGGAAGCCGAAGGACCCGGCGGTCATCAGCGAGATCGACGGTGTGGTCGAGCTGGGCGAGAAGCGCCGTGGCAAGCGCACGATCCTCGTCGTGAACCCGGAGTCGGGCATCCAGAAGGAGCACATGGTCCCGCACGGGAAGCACCTGCGGGTCCATCGTGGAGACCGCGTCCGCGCGGGCGAGCCGCTGGTGGAGGGCCCGCTCGTGCCGCATGACATCCTCCGCATCAGCGGCGAGGAGGCGCTCCAGTCCTACCTCCTGCGCGAAGTGCAGAACGTCTACCGGTCCCAGAACGTCAGCATCGACGACAAGCACATCGAGATCGTCATCTCCCAGATGCTCCGGAAGGTCCGCATCGAGGATCCCGGGGACTCCTCGTTCCTCCCCGGCTTCGTCGTGGACCGGTTCCGGTTCCGCGGCGAGAACCGCCGGCTGATCGAGGAGAACCGGAAGCCCGCGCGGGCGAAGCCGGTCCTCCTCGGGATCACGAAGGCGGCGCTGCAGAGCGACTCCTTCATCTCCGCCGCGTCGTTCCAGGAGACGACCAAGGTCCTGACCGAAGCGGCGCTCGCCGGGCGCCGCGACAGCCTGGTCGGACTGAAGGAGAACGTCATCCTCGGACACACCGTTCCCGTGGGGACCGGGTTCCACGAGCATCTGCGCACGCGCGTGAAGCGCAAGATCGACCTCGCCCAGCTGGCGGCTGAGGAGGCCGCGATGGCGAGGGAGGCCTCGGGAGTGGACGCCGGACCCGCGGCATAGGTGAGCCCGCGAGCAATTCCGTCGCCACGGACGGCGGCGGGCGTAGACTGGACCGTTTGCCCCGGGATCCGGGGACGGAGGTCGAAGAGACGGATGCCCACCATCAACCAGCTGGTCAGGAAGGGCCGCCGCAAGGTGGCCTACAAGTCCAAGAGCCCGGTGCTGGACTCGTGCCCGCAGAAGCGGGGAGTCTGCCTCCAGGTCAAGACGATGACCCCGAAGAAGCCGAACTCCGCCCTGCGGAAGATCGCCCGAGTCAGGCTGTCCAACGGCAAGGAGATCACGGCGTACATCCCCGGCGAAGGGCACAACCTGCAGGAGCACTCCATCGTGCTCATCCGCGGGGGCCGCGTGAAGGACCTGCCGGGCGTGCGCTACCACATCGTCCGCGGCGTTCTCGACACGACGGGCGTGGAGAACCGGCGGCGCGGGCGATCGAAGTACGGGAACAAGAGGCCCAAGTAGCGGCGGAGCGCACGCCGCGAGGGTCGAGCCGCGGCGCCCGGTGCGCCGCAGGGAGAGGCGATGCCGCGCAAGTATGAATCTCTGGAGCACCTGCTGAAGCCGGATCCGAGGCACGGAAGCCTGCTTCTCGCGAAGTTCATCAACAGCGTGATGCGGGATGGCAAGCGTGCCACGGCCACGGCGGTCGTGTACGGCGCCATGGACATCATCGCGAAGCGGGTTCCGGGCGAGGATCCGCTCAAGGTCTTCCAGTTGGCGGTGGCGAACGTGAAGCCCCACGCCGAGGTGCGGAGCCGGCGCGTCGGCGGTGCCACGTACCAGGTGCCGGTCGACGTCGCCGCGAAGCGGCAGCAGGCTCTGGCGTTCCGCTGGATCCTCGACACGTCGCGCAAGAAGCGGGGCAAGCCGATGGCGGACCGACTCGCCGAGGAGCTCATCCTGGCGTCGCGACGGGAGGGCGGTGCGTTCCTCACCCGCGAGAACGTGCACAAGATGGCCGAGGCCAACAAGGCCTTCGCCCACTACGCCTGGTAGACGCCGCGCTTCCGTGCCGTCCGGCCCCGGGTCACCGGGGCCGTTCGATTCCCGTGGCGGGCGGAGCGGTCTGCGCGCCGTCCTTGGGCCGCGCTCGGGCGTGACGTAGCATCGCCGGGCCCATGCCCCCAGCACTCCCCCTCGACCGGATTCGCAACATCGGCATCATCGCCCACATCGACGCCGGCAAGACGACGGTGACGGAGCGGATGCTGTTCTACGCCGGGAAGGAGCACCGGATGGGGGAGGTCCACGACGGGAACACCGTCATGGACTGGATGGAGGAGGAGCGCGCGCGGGGCATCACGATCACGAGCGCCGCGACGACCTTCGAGTGGCGCGATTGCCGAATCAACCTCATCGACACTCCAGGCCACGTCGACTTCACCGCAGAGGTCGAGCGGAGCCTGCGCGTCCTCGACGGTGCGGTCGGCGTGTTCGACGGCGTGGCCGGAGTCGAGGCGCAGTCGGAGACGGTCTGGAGGCAGGCGGACCGGTACGCCGTCCCGCGGCTGGCGTTCGTGAACAAGCTGGACCGCGTCGGCGCCGTGTTCGACCGGGTGGTCGCGGACATCCGGCAGCGGCTCGCGGGGGGCGCCGGCGTTCGAGTGCTCCCGCTCCTGCTCCCCCTCGGGGCGGAAGGCGGCTTCCGAGGCGTGATCGACCTCGTCCGCCGGGTGGCGCTCACCTACGGTGCGGAGGATCGCGGGCGGACGGTACGGGAGTCCCCCGTTCCCGCCGAGATGGCGGCGGCTGTCGAGGATGCCCGTCGGCTGATCGCGGAGGCGGCGGCGGAGAACGGTTCCGACGAGACCATGGACAGGTTCCTCGGGGGGATCCCCCTGACGGAAGCCGAGATCCGGGCGGGGATCCGCCGCGGAGTGCTCGCACGGAGGATCGTTCCGGTCCTCTGCGGGTCGGCGCTCCGGGACATCGCCGTCCAGGCGGTGCTGGATGCGGTCGTCGACTACCTCCCGTCCCCCGCGGATGCCGGGGAGGTCCGCGGACGCGATCCCGCGGACCCCGAGCGCGCGATCGCGCTCGGTCCGGATCGGGACGGTCCGCTCGCCGTGCTGGCGTTCAAGACCTTCGCGGAACGCCACGGGGATCTCACGTACCTGAGGGTCTACTCGGGCACGCTTCGATCCAATGAGCAGGTATGGAACCCGGGCCGGGATCGCGTGGAGCGCGTGTCCCGCCTCGTGCGGATGCACGCGAACGCCCGGACGCCCGTCGAGGAGGCCGGCCCGGGGGACATCGTGGCGACGCTGGGCCTGCGGTACACCGTCACCGGCGACACGCTCTGCCGCCGGAAGGACCCCGTGCTCCTGGAGCCCCCCGGGTTCCCGCACACGGTCATCAGCCTGGCCGTCGAGCCGAAGAGCACGGCCGATCGCGACGCCCTGACCCAGGTCCTCGGCCGGCTCATGCGGGATGATCCGACGTTCGAGTTCCGGACGGACGACGAGACGGGCCAGACGGTGATCTCGGGCATGGGGGAACTGCACCTCGAGGTCCTGGTCAACCGGATCACGCGTGACTTCGGCGTGGGGGCCCACGTGGGACGGCCGCGGGTGGCGTTCCGTCAGACCGTGGCCGCCACCGGTCGGGCGGAGTCCGTGTTCGAACGCACGGTCGGCGAGAAGCGCCAGTACGCCCGCCTCGTCCTGGAGGTGTCCCCCTCCCCGGGCGACGCCGGCGCGGGGCGGCAGGAGCCTTCCTCGGGAATGGATCGCATCCCCGCGCCCTTCCGCGGGGCGGTGCGGAGCGGGGTGCGGGCATCCCTCGCGGGTGGGTGCGGGCTGGGTTACCCCTGCGTCGATGTGGCCGTCGCCGTGCTGGACGCCACGGCGCATCCGCAGGACTCCACCGAGGGGGCCTTCGAGGCCGCCGCGGCCCACGCCTTCACCGAGGCGTTCGACCGGGGCGGGGCGGTGCTGCTGGAGCCCCTCATGGCCCTGGTCGTCCACGTGCCGGAGGAGTTCCTGGGAGCCGTGCTCGGGGACCTCCAGCGCCGACGGGCGTCCATCGACGCCATCGACTCGCCGGCACCCTCGCAACGGGCGATCCGAGGCCTGGTGGCTCTCGCGGAGATGTTCGGGTACTCGACGGCCCTGCGCTCGCTCACGCAGGGGAGGGCGGCGTTCTCCCTCGCACCGCACGCCTACGCGCCCGTCCCGACGGATCGAGCGCGCGGAGGCGTGCTGTAGGAACGCAAAATCCTTTGAGCCCGGACCTTCCGGGCTAAACTCACGGGCTTTCCCCCATCCCCGGGCGACGAATCGGCCCGGAGGGAAGCGAGGCATGCAGGCGCGCATCAAGATCCGCATGGAGGCGTTCGACCACGAGGCCATCGACCAGTCCGCTCTGGACATCGTCCAGACGGCCAAGCGGACCGGTGCGCGCGTATCGGGGCCGGTTCCGCTGCCGACGCGCATCGAGCGGTTCACGGTCCTCCGGAGCCCGCACGTGGACAAGAAGTCCCGCGAGCAGTTCGAGATCCGGACCCACAAGCGACTCATCTACATCACAGAGGCATCCCCGAAGACCATGGACGCCCTCAGCAAGCTGAACATGCCGGCGGGCGTGGACATCCGCATCAAGGCCTGAAGGGGAACTCGAAGCGACACCAACGACCTCCCGCCACGGCGGGGGGCTGCGCAGCCGGAGGGTGGAACCCCTCCACCGGCGAGGAGGAACTCGGGGGGCCGTCGACCCCGATCCCCTCCTTGGGGCAAGACCCCGCGGAGCAAGCATGAGCGTGAATCTGTTGATCGGGCTGAAGGAAGGCATGACGCAGCTCTTCGACGAGAGGGGCGACGTCGTGCCGGTGACCGTCGTCCTCACCGGTCCGTGCCCCGTGGTCCAGGTCAAGACCCCCGAGACCGACGGCTACAGCGCGGTGCAGATCGGATTCGGGGCGCGGAAGCCCTCGCGGCTCCCCAAGCCGGCGAAGGGGCACCTGGCACGCGCCGGGCTCGAGACCGTCGCCCATCTGCGCGAGGCGAAGCCCCTGGATCCCGCCGCCCTGCCGGCGCCCGGGACGGTCATCCGCGTCGAGGAAGTCTTCCAGGCGGGAGACTACGTCGACGTCATCGGCACGACGAAGGGGCGGGGGTTCCAGGGCACGATCCGCCGTCATGGCTTCGGGGCCGGTCCGCGCAGCCACGGCTCGAAGAACGTGCGCGAGCCCGGCTCCACGGGTCAGCACACGTGGCCGAGCCGCGTCTACAAGGGCAAGAAGATGCCGGGGCACCTCGGCAACGCGCGGCGCACGGTCCGCAACCTGCTGGTCGTCCGCGTGGATGCCGACGGCGGACGGTTGTTCCTCCGTGGCGCGGTCCCGGGCTGGAACAGCGGCCTGGTGCTCGTGCGGCGGGCGCGGCAGGTTCCGCGCTCCGCGCGCGCCGCCGCCGGGAAGCGAGGGTAGGCACCATGGCCACCATCCGGGAGTACGCCGCCGGCGCCGGGACCGTCCAGGCCCGCGAGGAGGACACGTCCGCCCTGGGCAAGCGTCCGCACCGTCGCCTTCTTCGGGAAGCGGTCCTCATGTACGAGGCGAACCAGCGCGCGGGGACGCACTCCACGAAGACCCGCGCGGAAGTGTGGTTCACGAACAAGAAGCCGTGGAAGCAGAAGCACACGGGTCGGGCGCGGGCCGGCACGCGGAGAAGCCCCCTCTGGCGGAAGGGCGGGACGATCTTCGGCCCCAAGCCGAGGGACTACGGCTGGTCGATGCCGCGGAAGGCGCTCCGCGCCGCCGTGCGCAGCGCGCTGCTCGGCAAGCTGATCGACGGAGAAGTCTCGAGGATCCGGGGCCTCGCGCTCGACCGGCCGTCGACGAAGCCGTTCGCGGCCGCGATGACGGCGCTCGGACTCGAGGGATCGGTGCTCTTCGTCCTGGAGTCGCCGGATGTCGTGCGGTTCCGGTCGGCGCGCAACATCCGCGGCGCGGACGTTCGCTGCGCGGCGGACGTGAACGCCTATGACCTGCTGTCGCATCGGAACGTGGTCCTTCTCGATGACGCGCTCGATGACGTCCTCCGCGGCACCGGCGGCAAGGGAGGCGACGATGCATAGCGCCGGTTCCGTGGTCCACCGCCCGGTCGTGACCGAGAAGACGATGAACGCGGCGGAGCGCCGCAACACGTACGTGTTCGAGGTCGACCTCGACGCGAACAAGATCGAGATCCGCCGCGCGGTGGAGGAGCAGTTCGGCGTCAAGGTTCTCGACGTCCGCACGCACATCCGCAAGGGCAAGTTGCGGGCCCGTCGCCGGCCCACCGGCCGTCAGCCCAGGACTCCCGATCGCAAGCGCGCCTACGTCCGCCTGGCCGAGGGCCAGGCCATCGACCTCATCTAGGAGCCTCCATGGGCATCCGCTACTACCGACCGACGTCGCCGGGCCGCCGCAAGGGCTCCGTCAGCGACTTCGCGGAGATCACCAAGACCGAGCCGGAGAAGTCCCTCATCCGTCCGATGAAGAAGACGGGCGGTCGGAACCAGCGCGGCCGGATCACGTCGCGCCACCGGGGGGGCGGCGCCAAGCGGCGGTACCGGGTCGTGGACTTCCGCCGGAACAAGGACGGTGTCCCCGCCCGGGTCGCGGCGATCGAGTACGACCCGAACCGTTCCGCGCGGCTGGCCCTGCTCCACTACGAGGACGGGGAGAAGCGCTACATCCTCGCCACGAAGGAGATGACCGTCGGGACCGTCATCCTGTCCGGCGAGCAGGTCGAGCCCCGGGACGGGAACTGCATGCCGCTCCGCGTCATCCCCGTCGGTCTGTTCGTGCACAACATCGAGCTGAGGCCCGGCCGCGGCGCGCAGATGGTCCGCAGCGCCGGTGGTATGGCGCAGGTCGCGGCCCGCGAAGGCGAGTTCGCGACGCTGCTGCTGCCGTCGGGGGAGGTCCGCCGCGTGCATGTCGCGTGCCGCGCCACCATCGGCCAGGTGGGGAACATCGAGCACAACCTCATCCGGCTCGGCAAGGCCGGCCGGATGCGCCACCTCGGGCGGCGTCCCGAGGTGCGGGGGTCGGCCATGAACCCGTACTCCCATCCCCATGGCGGCGGCGAGGGCCGCGCCGGGGAGGGCCGCAAGCCCTCCTCCCCGTGGGGCAAGCTCGCCAAGGGCGGGAAGACGCGGAACCCGCGGAAACTGTCCGGCCGCCTGATCGTCAGGCGGCGCGTCCGCAAGAAGAGGAAGTAGGAGACCGCATGGGCCGCTCGCTCAAGAAGGGGCCGAACGTCGATCCGAAGCTGTTCGCGAAGGTCGAACAGCAGAAGCGGAAGGGCGGTCGCGAGCCCATCACGACATGGGCCCGTGCCTGCACCGTGCTGCCCGAGTTCGTGGGGCACACGTTCATGGTCCACAACGGCAAGACGCATCTGAAGGTGTTCGTCACCGAGGACATGGTGGGCCACCGCCTGGGCGAGTTCGCCCCCACGCGGACCTTCCGGGGTCACAGCTCCTCGAAGAAGGAAGCCTAGTCCCCGGGGTGACCCGGGGCAGGGAGGCGACGATGGCGAAGGACGCTGGCGACGCGGCGAGGGGGTTCCGGGCACTCCACCGGTACGTCCCCATGTCCGCGCGGAAGGCGCGGTACGTCGTGGATCTCGTGCGCGGGCTTCCCGTGAACGAGGCACTGCGCACGCTCCAGTACTGCCCGCGCCGGGCGTCTCCCGTGGTCCGGAAGGTGATCCAGTCGGCGGTCGCCAACGCCGGCCAGGATCCGGATGTCGACGCGAACCGCCTGTACGTCAGCGACGTGCGCGCCGACGTCGGCCCCACGCTGAAGCGCGGCAAGGCCCGCTCCCGGGGGCAGTTCTTCGGGATCCTGGTGCGGTACTGCCACGTCAGCGTCGAACTGCGCGAGGCGCCCGAGGAGGGGATCCCGGGTCGTCGGCGCAGGAGGAAGCGGCCCGCGCGGGCTCGGAGCGGCGGCGTCGCCGCCACCGCCCCCGCGGAGGCTGCCGAGACGACGGAGTCCTGAACGTGGGACAGAAGATCCATCCGAACGGGTTTCGCGTGGGGATTACCCGCGACTGGGACTCGCGCTGGTATGCGGGCAAGAAGGAGTTCGGCACGCTCCTCCTCGAGGACGCCAAGGTCCGGCGGTTCATCAAGGACCAGTACTACTTCGCCGCGATCCCGAAGGTCGAGATCGAACGGCGCGGCGCCGAGCTCATCATCCTCGTCCACACGGCCCGTCCCGGCGTCCTCATCGGGCGCAAGGGAGCGAAGGTCGACAAGCTCAAGGCCGACATCGAAGGGCTGACGGGCCGCGCGGTGACGCTCAACGTCCACGAGATCACGCGCCCCGAGCTGGATGCCCAGCTCGTGGCGGAGGGAGTGGCCGAGCAGCTCCAGAAGCGGTCCGCCTTCCGAAGGACGATGAAGAAGGCGATGGATTTGACGATGGACCGCGGGGCGCTGGGCGTCCGTGTGCGCTGCTCCGGGCGTCTCGGAGGCGCGGAGATCGCGCGGACCGAGGACCAGTTGCGGGGGTCCATCCCCCTCGGAACGCTCGACGCCGACGTGGACTACGGCCTGGCCGAGGCGCGCTGCACGTACGGCATCATCGGCGTGAAGGTCTGGATCTTCCGCGGCCAGCTGGGCAACCGCCGCGCGCGCCGTGCGCAGCGCGCGGCCGTCGGGAGGGCATGACCCGTGCAGATGCCCAAGAGAGTCAAGTTCCGGAAGCTCCACCGCGGGCGCCTGCGCGGCAACGCCAACAAGGGCAACCACGTCGCCTTCGGCGAGTACGGCCTCCAGAGCCTCGAGCGGGGGTTCCTCACCGCGCGGCAGCTCGAGGCGGGCCGCGTCGCGGCCAGCCACCACATCGCCGGCGAGGGTCGGCTCTGGATCCGCATCTTCCCGTGGAAGCCCATGTCCGCGAAGCCCGCGGAGGTCCGGATGGGTACCGGCAAGGGTGACGTCGAGTACTGGTGCGTTCCCGTGCGTCCCGGCACCGTCCTGTTCGAACTCGGCGGATTGCCGGAGGACGTCGCGCGGTCCGCCCTCAACCGAATCGCGCACAAGCTCCCGCTCGCAACGAGGCTCGTGCGCCGGAGGCACAAGCTGTGATGACTTCCGCCGAGATCCGGGCCCGCTCCTCCGTGGACCTGAAGGAGGAGCTGAGCGCCAAGGAACGCGAGATCTCAAATCTGCGATTCCGCGCCGGGTCGGAGAAGGCCTCCGATCCGATGCGGATCCGGGCCATCCGGCGGGAGATCGCGCGGATCCACACCGTACTGAGGGAGCGAGAACTCGACCTGCGCGGCCAGGCCCGCGACGCGGTCGGGGGCGCGACCCGTGCAGGAAAGGCGGCAAAGTGAGCGGCACGGACCCCAAGGCCCGGAAACCCCGGCGCACGGTCGTCGGCGAGGTCGTGAGTGACCGGATGAAGAAGACCATCGTCGTGCGGGAAGTGCGGTCCGTCCGCCACCGGCGGTACGGCAAATTCGTCCATCAGACGACGAAGTACCACGCGCACGACGAGCGGGAGGAAGCGAAGATCGGGGACGTCGTCGAGGTCGAGGAGACGCGGCCGCTGTCCGCGCTCAAGCGCTGGCGCCTCATCCGGGTCGTGAGGGCCTCCGCCGGCCGCGTGCGCGGCGAGCGCGACGAGCCCGTTCCCGGAGTCGAGGCGATCGGCGGAGGAGGCGAGTCGTGATCCAGTCGATGAGCCGTCTGGACGTGGCCGACAACACGGGCGCGAAGATCGCCATGTGCATCAAGGTGCTCGGCAACTCGCGCCGCCGGTATGCGCGCCTGGGAGACGTCGTGGTGGCGACCGTCAAGAAGGCCATCCCCCATGCCGCCGTGAAGCAGGGGGAGATCGTCCGCGGCGTGGTCGTCCGGACCCGCTACAACCAGCGCCGCGCCGACGGGTCCTACGTCCGGTTCGACCGCAACGCGATGGTGGTCATCGACAACGACGGCAATCCGCGCGGCACCCGCATCTTCGGTGCCGTCGCGCGGGAACTGCGCCAGAAGAAGTTCATGAAGATCGTGTCGCTCGCCGCGGAGGTCGTGTAGCCATGCGGATCCGCGAGGGCGACACGGTTGCGGTGATGTCGGGCGCCGACCGCGGCAAGCGCGGGAAGGTCCTGCGCGTGCTGGACGGCGGCGATCGGGTCGTCGTGGAGGGGGTGAATCTCCTCTGGAAGCACCGGAAGAAGACTCCCCAGAGCCCGAAGGGCGGACGCGTCCGCCGCGAGGGTTCCATCCACTCCAGCAAGGTCATGCCCGTGGATCCCGAGTCGGGGCGTCCCACGCGGGTGGGCCATGAGGTCCGGGACGGCAGGAAGGTGCGCGTCGCGCGCCGCAGCGGGAAGCCGCTGGCGCCGCCGGCGGCGAGGTAGACGGAACATGGCGAGATTGAAGGAGAAGTATCGGACGGAGATCGTCGCGGCGATGCGCGAGAAGTTCGGCTACACGAACGCTCTCGCGGTCCCGAGGCTGGAGAAGATCACCGTGAGCATGGGCGTCGGCAAGTCGACGGAGAACCAGAAGCTCCTGGACGCCGCCGTCGCCGACCTCGCGCAGATCACGGGCCAGCGTCCGGTCGTCACCAAGGCGCGCAAGTCGATCTCGTCCTTCCGGTTGCGGCAGGGCCACCCCATCGGTTGCAAGGTCACGCTCCGTGGCGCCCGCATGTACGAGTTCCTCGACCGGCTCATCAGCGTGGTGGCGCCCCGCATCCGCGACTTCCGGGGGCTCCCGCGCAACGCGTTCGACGGGCGCGGCAACTACAACATGGGCCTCGTGGACCAGCTGGTCTTCCCGGAGATCAACCTGGACAAGGTCGAGCACTTCCAGGGCATGAACATCTCCATCGCCATCCGCAACGGTTCCGACGAGTCTTCGTTCGAGCTCCTGAGGCTCTTCGGCATGCCGTTCCGGAACAACTAGGAGGCCATCGTGGCCCGCACCTGCCTCGTCCAGAAGTCGCTGACGCCGCGGAAGCACGCCAACCAGCACCGGAACCGCTGCGGCATCTGCGGGCGCTCCCGGGGGTACTACCGGAAGTTCCGGATCTGCCGCATCTGCCTGAGGAACCTCGCCCACCGCGGCGAGATCCCCGGGCTCCGCAAGGCATCGTGGTAGGGGGCCGATCATGTCCATGACAGATCCCGTCGCGGACCTGCTGACGCGGATTCGCAATGCCGCCGCGGTCCGCAAGGCCCGCGTGAACATCCCGCACTCCGTCCTCAAGGAGGCCGTCGTGGACGTGCTGCTGCGGGAGGGTTACCTCCGCGAGAAGGAGGTCCTCGACCTGGACGGCACGAAGCGGGTGCTCCGGGTGGGGTTGAAGTACGGTCCGGACGGGGAGCGCGTGATCACGAAGATCCAGCGGATCTCCCGGCCCGGCAAGCGCGTCTACTCGGCCGCCTCGGCGCTTCCGCGCGTCCAGGGTGGACTCGGAATCTCCGTGGTGTCGACGAGCCACGGCGTGGTTTCGGATCGCGAAGCCCGCGCGAAGAACGTGGGCGGCGAGGTCCTGGCCGAAGTCTGGTAGACGGGGCACAGGAGACAGCATGAGCCGCATCGGAAAGACGCCGGTGGCGCTCCCCAAGGGAGTCACCGTGACTGCGAGCGCGGGCCGAATCCGGGTCGCGGGACCGAAAGGTGCCGTCGAGGCGGCGTTCCCGTCCCGGCTCTCGGTGACCGTGGACACGGCTGCCGGACGGGCGCGGATCGGTCGGCCCGACGATCAGAAGCTCAGCAAGGCCCTGCACGGCACCTGGCGCCGGCTCCTCGAGAACATGGTGGTCGGCGTGACGACTCCCTACGAGCGCGAACTCGAGATCCACGGCGTCGGTTACCAGGCGAAACTGCAGGCCAACGCACGCACGAAGAAGCGCGAGGTTCGCCTGCAGGTGGGGTTCGCGAACCCCGTCGACCTCCCCGTTCCCGATGGGCTGACCGTCGAGGTACCCACGGCGACCTCGGTCAAGGTCACCGGCTGCGACAAGGCGCTGGTGGGGCAGTTCGCCGCCAACGTCCGCGCCGTGCGTCCTCCGGAGCCGTACAACGGCAAGGGCATCCGGTACCGGGGCGAGCGGATCCAGAAGAAGCAGGGCAAGTCCTTCGTCACTTCCGAGTAACACCGACCGCCCCGAAGGGGGGGTACGGGGGAGCCGACCATGTCAGACATCGCCATCCGGCGGAGAGAGCATCGCATCAGCCGCCATCGGCGGGTGCGCCGCCGCGTCGTGGGGTCCGCGGCGAGGCCGCGGCTCGCCGTGTTCCGCAGCCTCCGCGCCATCTACTGCCAGGTCATCGACGACGACCGGGGCGTCACGCTCTGCGCCGTGTCGTCACGGGATCTCGAGCGCGGCGGATCGCTCGAGGCGGGCCGCGGCGGCGCCGTGGCGGGCGCCACCGCCGTCGGGGACGCCATCGCGAAGAAGGCCGCCGCCGTCGGCATCCGCGCCGTGGCGTTCGATCGTGGAGGCTTTCCGTACCACGGTCGCGTGAAGGCGCTGGCCGAGGCGGCGCGCAAGGGCGGGCTGGAGTTCTAGTGCCCGGGGGTCTCCCCCGGCGGACAGGAGCAGGACGCGCATGAGCAAGCGAGCGGCAGGTCTGGCAGGGAGCGTCCCCGCGGAGGGGCTCAATCTCTCCGACAAGGTCGTGAAGATCAACCGGTGCGCCACGGTCGTCAAGGGCGGCAAGCGGTTCTCCTTCAGCGCCATGGTGGTGGTCGGGGACGGCCAGGGCGTCGTCGGCGCCGGCTTCGGCAAGGCGAACGAGGTCCCGCCCACCGTCGAGAAGGCCGTGAAGGACGCCAAGAAGCACCTCGTCCGGGTCCCGCTGCGCGGTCACACGCTGCCGCATCCGGCTCGCGGGCGCTACGGCGCGTCGCGAGTGCAGGTGCTCCCGGCCGCGCCCGGTACGGGCGTCATCGCGGGCGCCGCCGTGCGGGCCGTGATGGAGGCGGCCGGCGTCCGGGACGTGCTCACGAAGGCGTACGGCTCCACCAATCCCGTGAATCTCGTCAAGGCGACGCTCGATGCCCTGACCCAGATGCGCACCATCGGCGATGTCGAGAGGCTGCGCGGAGTGAAACTGGCATGAACCTCGGTGACGTCAAGTCCGTTCCCGTCGGACGCCGCAAGACCGCGCGCGTCGGTCGCGGTCGCGGCTCCGGCTGGGGGAAGACCTCGCGCCGCGGCCAGAAGGGCGCGTCGAGCCGCGCCGGCTGGGGCGGCGGGATCATGCGCGAGGGCGGCCAGATGCCCCTCGTGCGCCGGCTCCCGAAGAAGGGCTTCAACAACGTCCGCTTCCACATCGAGTACGAGGTCGTCAACGTGGAGCGGCTCGCCGCGCTAGGGGCGGCGGAGATCACCCCCGATGTCCTGAAGGGGGCGGGTCTGCTGAAGAAGAGCGCCCGCTGGCTCAAGATCCTCGGGAAGGGCGAGATCCCCGCGGCCGTGGGCGTCGCGGCCCATCGGTTCTCGCGCGGGGCGCGCCAGAAGATCGAGGCCGCCGGCGGCACCGTCCGCCTGCTCCCCGGCCCGCGACCCACCCCGACTCGGCGCGGGGGGAAGCGCAGGGCGTCCCCGGCTCCCGCCGGAGACGGCGGCTAGGGCCCCGGGCTCCAGGGACGATCCATCGTGCTCGGCAGACTCGGAGACGTCTTCAGGGTGGAGGAACTGCGCAAGCGGCTCCTCGTCACCTTCTGGCTGCTCGTCGTGTACCGGCTCGGATTCCACGTGCCGCTGCCCGGCGTCGATCCCGACGCCCTCGCGCGGTTCCTGCGAGGCGGAGGGGGGGACTCTGACCTCCTCGGGCTGTTCAACGTGCTGTCGGCCGGGTCCCTCCTCTCGTGCACGGCGTTCTCCCTCGGCATCATGCCGTACATCTCCTCGAGCATCATCTTCAGCCTCCTTGCCAAGGTAGTCCCCGCGCTCGAGAAGATCGCCAAGGAGGGGAGTACGGGCCAGCGGCGGATCAACCAGTGGACGCGCCTCGCCACGGTCCCCATCTGCATGCTCCAGGCCCTGTTCGTCTGGCAAGGTGCGCTCAAGCCGGGCGGGCTCCTGCTCGGGGAGGGTCAGGCCATCGTCCCGGCCGAGATCCACTCCATCTGGTGGTTCGGGATGACCGTCATCGTGGGGCTCACGGCGGGCTCGATCTTCCTCATGTGGCTCGGCGAGCAGATCACGGAGTACGGCATCGGCAACGGCGTCTCCATGCTGATCATGGCGGGGATCGTGGTGCGCATCCCCGACCCGCTGGTCGAGATCTGGAACGCGTCGAAGACCAATCGGACGGAGATCCTGAAGGTGTTCCTCCTGGCCGGGCTGTTCCTGCTGGTGACCCTCGCGGTCGTCTACATCACGAAGGGGCAGCGGCGTGTTCCGATCCAGTACGCCAAGCTGGTGCGCGGGCGCTCGGTGTACGGCGGGCAGCGGCACTACCTGCCCCTCAAGGTGAACGCGGTCTCCGTGATGCCGGTCATCTTCGCCTCCACCCTCCTCGTGTTCCCGAGCCAGATCCTCCGCTGGGCCGGGACCGACATCCTGGGCTCCAACGGCTTCCTCTATTCGGCGCTCTTCGTGGTGGGCATCGTGTTCTTCTCCTTCTTCTGGGTCGGCATGATGTTCAACCCGAAGGAGGTCGCCGACCAGATCAAGGAGCACGGCGCGTTCATCCCCGGCATCCGTCCCGGGCGCCGCACGCAGGAGTTCCTCGACGAGGCCATCCAGAACATCACGCTGGCGGGGGCGGCGTTCCTCGCGGTCATCGCGCTCGTCCCCGACCTCCTGGCGGGTGCCCTGGGCCTTCCCGCGGTGACCCAGGCGTTCATCGGCGGCACGTCCATCCTCATCGTCGTCTCCGTCGCCCTCGACCTCGCGGACCGCGTGAACTCCTACCTGCTCATGCGCAACTACCGCGGGTTCATGAGCGACGGCGACCTGAAGGGCGGGGGCGGCTTCTAGCCGCGGGTCATGGACATCGTCTTCCTGGGACCGCCGGGCGCGGGGAAGGGCACGCAGGCCCGGAGGCTGTCGGAGGCGCTGGGTCTGGCGCATCTGTCCACCGGCGCGGTGCTGCGGCGCGCGGTCGCGGAGGGCACGCCGGTGGGGCGCCGGGCCCAGGCGATCATGGACTGCGGGGATCTCGTCTCCGACGACGTGCTCGCGGACCTGGTTCGCGAGGCGCTGGAAGCCCCGACGGCTCAGGCGGGCGTCGTCTTCGACGGCTACCCGCGGAACGGCGCGCAGGCGGACACGCTCGACCGGATCCTCGAGGAGACGGGTCGCAGGGTGGACCGCGCGATCCTCGTGGAGATCGACGAGGCGGTACTCGTCGAGCGCCTCTCGGGCCGGAGGTCCTGCCCGGCGGACGGCGCGACGTACCACGTGACCGCGGATCCGCCGCGGAAGGCCGGGGTCTGCGATCGCTGCGGCGGCGGACTCGTCCAGCGCGCCGATGATCGGCCCGGCACGGTGCGCGACCGCATGGCGGTCTATCGCGCACAGACGGCGGGAGTCGAGGACCGGTACGCCCGTCGGGGGATCCTCCTGCGCATCGACGGAGCCCGCGGCGGGCCGGACGAGGTCTTCGCCGTGGTGCGCGGCGCGTTCCAGTCGGCGCCGCAGGGTGGCCCTCGATGATCTCCTACAAGTCGCCGCGCGAGGTCGCCACGATGCGGGAGGCCGGCCGCATCGTCGCCGAGGTCCATGCATGGGCCTACGCCAACGTCCAGGCGGGGATGACGACCGCCGACATCGATCGGGAGGCGCGCAGAATCATCGAATCGCGCGGAGCAACGTGTACGTTCCACGGCTACCTCGGCTTCCCGAAGGCGGTCTGTACCTCCGTGAACGAGGAAGTCGTCCACGGGATCCCCGGCAAGCGGCGCCTCAAGGAGGGCGACATCGTCGGGGTCGACGTCGGCGCCACGTTCAAGAACTACATCGGGGATGCCGCGGTGACGGTCCCCGTCGGGAAGATCAGCGACGAGGCGAGGCGTCTCGTCGAGACTACGAGGGATTGCCTTGACGCCGCCGTCCGGGTCGTGGGTCCGGGCGTCCGCGTCTCGGCGATCTCCGCGGCCGTGCAGACGCTGGCCGAGTCCCGGGGGTACGGCGTGGTCCGCGACTACGCGGGCCACGGGATCGGCACCCAGCTCCACGAGGAGCCCAGCGTGCCGAACTACGTGGACACGACGACGCGCCTGCACGACGTCATCCTGAAGCCCGGGATGGTGATCTGCATCGAGCCGATGCTGAACTCCGGGACGCACGAGGTACAGAAGCTGGACGACGGGTGGACCGTCGTCACGAAGGACGGGAAGTTGAGCGCGCACTTCGAGCACACGGTGGCCGTGACCCACAACGGCGCCGAGGTGCTCTCGGTGTCGTAGGGTCGTCGGTCGGGAGGTCGGGATGAAGGTCAGGGCGTCGGTACGACGGATCTGCGAGAACTGCAGGATCGTGAAGCGCAAGCGGGTCCTGCGGGTGATCTGCCCCGAGAAACGGCACAAGCAGCGGCAGGGTTGAAGGCGGCCGGGAGGAGGACTCGATGCCTCGAATCGTCGGCGTGGACGTGCCCGCGGAGAAGCAGATCCGCGTGGCGCTGACATACATCTACGGGGTCGGTCGCGCGACGGCGCTCCGCATCCTCGCCGAGGCCGGCGTGGAGCCGATGGCGCGGGCCAAGACCCTGTCGGACGAGGACCTCAGCCGGATCACGTCCATCATCGAGAAGCAGTGCGTGGTGGAAGGGCAGTTGCGCCGACAGCTCGCGCAGAACATCGCCCGGCTGAAGGAGATCAAGTGCTACCGGGGCCTCCGGCACATCCGGAATCTCCCGGCGCGCGGCCAGCGCACGCGGTCGAACGCCCGAACCCGGAAGGGACCGCGCCGGACGGTGGCGCGCAAGAAGAGCGTGAAGGAGCTGTAGCCCATGGAAAACGAGAAGGAACCGGGGACCGAGCCTGCCGCGGAGCCCGCGGAGGCGCCCGCCCCCGCCGCCGCCAGGCGCAAGGCCGGCAAGCGCAACGTGCCGAAGGGCGTGGCGCACGTGCTCGCGTCGTTCAACAACACGATCATCACGATCTCCGACATGAACGGCGAGACCCTCGCCTGGGACTCGGGGGGCAGCGTCGGCTTCAAGGGCTCCCGCAAGTCCACTCCGTTCGCGGCGCAGAAGGCGGCGGAGCGCGCTGCGGAGAAGGCGATGAAACTGGGCGTCCGGGAGGTCGAGGTCCGCGTGAACGGGCCGGGATCCGGCCGGGAGTCCGCCGTTCGCGCCCTCGCCGCCGCGGGCCTCAAGATTCGCGCCATCGAGGATGTGACCCCGATTCCCCACAACGGTTGCCGGCCGCGCAAGCGGCGCCGCGTCTAGGTCTCGACGGAGGAGCACAGGACAATGGCTCGACACACCGACGCGAAGTGCCGCCTCTGCCGCCGGGAGGGCGTGATGCTCTTCCTCAAGGGGCAGCGGTGCCTGACGGACAAGTGCGCCGTCAAGCGGCGGGAGACGCCGCCGGGCATGCACTCCCAGCGCCGGCAGCGGCTCTCCGCCTACGGTACGCGGCTGCGGGAGAAGCAGAAGGTCAAGCGCATCTACGGCCTCCTCGAGCGCCAGTTCAGGCGTACGTTCGCCGAGGCCGAGCGGATGAAGGGCAACACGGGCGAGAACCTGCTCGTCCTTCTCGAGCGGCGGCTGGACAACGTCGTGTACCACCTCGGATTCGGGCTCTCGCGGGCGCATG
Organism: uncultured Planctomycetota bacterium; assembly: GCA_964607145.1. GTDB lineage: Bacteria > Planctomycetota > JAJSAM01 > JAJSAM01 > JAKLKS01 > CAZSIX01. Next base: position 115,481 of record CAZSIX010000001.1, read on the forward strand.
CCAGGCAGCTCGTCCGGCACGGCCACATCGCCGTGAACGGCCGCCGGTGCAACGTTCCTTCCGCGCTGGTCCGCCCGGGGGACGTCGTCGGCCCCATGAACCGGCCGTCGGCCATGAAGGCCGTGAAGGAGTCGCTCGAGCAGACGCGGAACCGGACGTGCCCGACGTGGCTTGTCCGGTCGGAGGACCCGCCATCCGGCAAGGTGAACGTCCTCCCGCGGCGCGAGGAGATCGAGTTCGAAGTGAACGAACTGTTCATCGTCGAGGTGGCGGCGCGCTAGCCCCGTCGTGGTCGCCGGCCCGCTCGCCGCGGGCCGTGGAACGCAGAGCAGGAAACGGAGGACGAGATGCGAATTCGGTGGCGCGACTTCGAGCTTCCCAACCGGGTCGTCGTGGACGAGAAGACCCGGACCGACAAGTACGGGCTGTTCACCGCCGAGCCCTTCCAGCAGGGATTCGGGGCGACCGTGGGCAACGGGCTGCGCCGCGTCCTTCTCTCGTCGCTCGAGGGGACCGCGGTCACCCACGTGCGGATCAAGGGCGTGGAGCACGAGTTCTCCAGCATCCCGGGGGTCGTCGAGGACGTCACCGACATCATCCTCAACGTCAAGCGCCTCCTCGTGCGGATGCACGGCGACGAGCCGCGGGCTCTCAAGGTGTCGAAGTCCGGCCCGGGCCCGGTGACGGCCGCCGACATCGCCGCGGATCCCTCCTGCGAGCCGGTCAACACCGATCTCGTCCTCTGCACCCTGAACGCCGGCGCGACGTTCGAGATGGAGATGACGGTCCGTCGCGGCCGCGGCTACGAGACGGCGGAGGAGCACGCCGGCGAGGACCTCCCCATCGGCGTGATCCCGGTGGACGCGATCTTCTCCCCCGTGCAGCGCGTCCGCACGAAGGTCGTGAGCACGCGCGTGGGGAAGATGACGAACTTCGACAAGCTGATCGTCGAGGTGTGGACGGACGGAACGGTCGCACCCGAAGCGGCGCTCGTCGAGGCGGGGAAGATCTTCCGGAAGCACCTCAACCCGTTCGTCGCCGCGTTCCACGAGGGTCATCCCGTGGCGACGGGCGAGGCCGGCGGCGAGGACGACGGCACGCGGGCCGAGCGTCAGCGGCGCGAGACCGCCACGCGTCTCGCGATGCCCCTGACGAACCTGGGGCTCTCGCTGCGCGCGATGAACGCGCTCCAGAAGGCCAACCTCGAGACGGTGGGAGACCTTTGCCGCCGGACGCCCGAGGAGCTCCTCGGGTTCGAGTCCTTCGGGCGGACGACGCTCAAGGAGGTCGAGGCGCGTCTCGACGAACTGAGCCTCGGGCTGGGCATGGACACGGACGCCATCGGCGGGGCATAGTCGGAGCGGGGAGGAGTCGTCATGCGGCACAGGAAGTCGGGGCGCAAGTTCGGCCGGAAGTCAGGGCCCAGGCTCGCGCTGGAGCGGTCCATCGTCATCAGCCTCCTGACGCACGGCCGCATCGTCACCACCCTCCCCCGCGCCAAGGAGTACCGCTCCTCCGTCGAGAAGCTCATCACGCTCGCCCGGCGCGGCAACGCCGCCCGCGAGGCCGGCGACGCGGCCGGGTGGCTCCACTGCTACCGGCGGGCCGTGGCGGCGCTGGGCGGCAGCCGGGCGGGGGAGAGCGTCGCGAAGTCGCTGTTCGAGGAGATCGCGCCGCAGTTCCGCGATCGGAACGGAGGCTACACCCGCGTCATGCAGCACTGGCGGGGCCGCCTCGGGGACAACGCTCCCCAGGCCGTCTTCGAACTGGTCGGCTACACACCCGCCGCTCCCGCGGAGGACGTGCCCGCGGAGCCCGCGGAGGACACCGCGGAAGCGGCCGAGTAGGGTTCCCCGCAGGCGAGCGGATGGGCGCTGTCAACGGGGTCGTGCTGGCGTTCCAGTCGGGGGTTCCGGGCGAACTGCCGGGACCGGGGCCGTGGGGTGCGCGGCAGTGGGCCGGCGCCCTGCTCTACGGTGTCCTGTTCCTCGCCGCCCTGCATGCGATCCGCCTGCTCGCCCGGGATGCGCCGGCGGACGACGGTGCGGCGTGAAGGACGGCCTGCCCACGGCGGAGGAGAGCCGCTGGCTCCTGCTGCGGTCCTTCTACTCGTCGTGGCGCCGCTTCCTCGTGCTCTTCGACGACTACGAGCGTCGCGTGAAGGAGTTCACTCAGCGCTTCGACACGGACCGCTCCCACCTGAGACTCGAGCCCGACGACCTGGCCTCCCTCCTCGACTTCAAGGCGCTCGAGGCGCTGCGGGACCGGGAGGTGTCGCTGCTCCGTGAAGTCTCCCACCTCCTCTTCCGCACGCGGGATGCCACCGATCGGTTCGATCACCTGGTGTCGGTCATCTATCACGAGATCAGCGCGCTGAAGGAGGAGCACTACACGCTCCGCGAGGAATTCGTCCGCGAGGAGAGCATCGAGTACGACCGGTTCTACCGCGAGGTGAACCGGTACTACCCGAAGCGGCTCCGGCACATCCGCAACCTCTACCGCAAGGCGGACCGGCGACTGCGCGGCTTGCTTCCGACGATGAACCGGGACAAGGTCCTCGTCCGATCGCTCTACCTCTTCGGGGGGGACCTCCTGCGGGGCATCTATCCCGGCGGCGTCGGCGAACTCTACGCTGCGCTCTACCCGGAGGGCGGGGCCGTGGAGGCGTACTCGGTGGCTGCAGCGTCGTTTTCCGCCTCCGGGTTCACGGATCAGGCGATCGAGGCGTACGGCCTCTGCGTCGAGGCGGCCGCCGATCCGGCGACCGTTCCACCGCGGCGCGGGGCGGGGGAGCGCGGGGCGGCGATGGCGGAGTCGGCGCGCGAGCGGATCACGGAACTCCGGGCCTCCCTGTCAGGCGTCGCGGGGGGCGGCGGCTAGGCCATGGCCAGGATCCTCGTCGCCACATCGGACTCCGTCGTGAGGAGCCGCGTCTCCGGCGCGCTCCGCGATGTGGGTCACAAGGTCTTCGTGGTGGGGGACTCGCAGGAGTGTCTCTCGTTCCTCTCGTCGCGACCGCCGGACGTCCTGCTCCTCGATCCCGGGCTTCCCCGGCTGCAGGCGGTGGGCCTCCTCCGGCACGTGCGCAGGTCGCCGGAACTGGCGACGCTGCGGATCGTGTTCCTCGGGGGACGGGTCAACCACCTGTTCTGGCAGACCGTGGCGGAGCAACTCTCCGAGGGCGTCGTGGATCGCGAGAAGCCCATGGAGATCCTCGGCGGGGTCGCCGCCGCCCTGGGCGAGGAGCCGCCCGCCGCTCCCCCCGCGCCTCCCCCCGGGGAGGCGGACGCGGTCGGGGAGGCGCCGCCCGCGGCCGCGCCGGCGCCCCGGCGACAGGTGCTCGTCGTGGAGTCCGTCGCGCGCGTCGGACTGGCGCTCGGTCTCGGGTTCGACGCGCGGGGATGGAACGCCGTCTGTCTCGGCACCGGGGCGGGCGCCCTCGCGGCGGTGGAGCGCGAGCAGGTGCACGCCATCCTGGCGGACCTGGACCTGCCCGACATGCCGGGGGTCGAGCTGGCGCGGCAGGTCCGCCGGGAGCATCCCGATCTGAAGATGCTGCTGATGACGGATCTGCCGCCGGATCGGTGGCCGCACACTCCGAAGGGTGTGCCGATCCTGCCCAAGCCGATCTCCGTCGATCAGCTGCTCCAGGCCATGCGCTTCATGAAGAGCGATGCCTGAGCGCGGGCGCCCCGCGGACGGCGCTACGTAGCGGTGCCTTCCGACAGGCCGCTGGGCCTGCGCGCGGACGCCGCGCGGCGAGGTCTGATCGGGTACGGATCCCTCTTCTCCCTCGCGGCCTGCGTCGGCGTCCTGGGCGCCCTGGCTGCCCTCGGATTCCGCCACTTCGAGGAGCGGATCCTCGCGCTGACGCTCGGCGCGGGCGAGTCGGTGCTCACGGGGCTGAGGGAGACGTCGGTCCTCTCGCGCCTGCTGCTCCCGGCGGCGGGAATCCTCGCAGCCGCGGCAGTCGTGCGCCTGCTGCCCGGAGGGAGGGGTGCCGGCCTCGACCTCATGGAGGTGACGGTGCTCCGGCGCGGGCCGATGCCGTTCCGACGGGAACTGCTCCGGGTTCTCGCGGCACTCGGAGTGATCGGCACGGGTGGATCCGTCGGCCCGGAGGGACCCGTGGTGGAACTGGGGGCGGCGCTGGGGTCCTCCTTCGCCACCGCGACCACGGCGCGCCGCAGGGACGCTTCGGTCTTCGCCTCCTGCGGTGCGGCGGCAGGCCTCGCGGCCGCGTTCAACGCGCCCATCGGGGCGGCGATGTTCGTGCTCGAGATCATGATCGGACGGTTGGCCGTGGACCGGTTCGCACCGGTGGTCGTCGCCAGCGTGACGGCGACCGCCGTCACCCATGCCGCCCGCGGGAGCGATCCGGTGTTCGAGGTGGGGGACCTCGGGCTGCGCTCCTCCTGGGAGTACTTGCCCGTCGTGGTGCTGGGGATCCTGGGGGGGCTGCTCGGCGCGACCTTCCTCCGGGCGCTCGAGGAGATCCAGAAGCGGGCGAGGTCGGCAATCCCCGCGTGGTGGCTGCGAGCGGCGGTCGGCGGCCTCATCCTCGGGGGTGTCGGGCTCTTCCTGCCGCAGGTACTCGGGTCCGGCATCGAAGGCGTGAACCTCGCGCTCGCGGGCGGCTTCGCCCTCGGCGTGTGCGGGCTGCTGGTCATTGCCAAGATGCTCGCGACGGCCGTCACCCTGGGTGCGGGCGGCCTGGGCGGCGTCTTCCTTCCGACGCTCTTCGTGGGCGCGGTGCTGGGCTGCGGGTTCGGCGCGCTCGTCCACACCGTCACGCCGGGCCCCACGGCCGCGGCGGGGGCCTACGCACTGGTGGGGATGGCGTCCCTGGTCGGCGCGACGCTGCACGCACCCGTCACGGCGATCCTCCTGGTGTTCGAACTCTCGCGAGACTACGAACTGGTCCCCGCCGTGATGCTGGCGACCATCACGGCCACGGTGATCGCCAGGCGCCTCCACCCCTGGTCCCTCTACACGCAGAAGCTCAGGAAGCGCGGAGTGGGGTCCGGAGGCGGAGAGGGGGACCGCCTCCTCGCCGCCACGACCGTCGCCGCCGTGATGGACCCGCCACCGGCCACGCTCCCGGCGTCCGCCCCGCTCGCCGCCGTCCTGGCGAGGGTGGAGTCCGGCGCGGAGGTCGTCTACGTCAGGGGGCCGGGGGGGGAACTGGCCGGATCCGTCGCCGCGTCGGTCCTCGCGGGAGTCGACGTGGCGGCTGTGGGTGCCGCCGTCGTCGCCGGGGACATGGCCCTGCCCGCGCGAACGCTTCCGACGGAGGCGGTGCTTGCGGAGGCGCTGGCGATGATGGACGCACTGGGGGGGGACGAGGTGCCCGTGGTGGATCCCTCCGGGCGGCTCCTCGGGCTGGTGACGCGGCGCGCCATCCTGCGCCGGCTTCGCGCGGGCGCGTGAGGACGGGGTAGACTCCGCCCCCATGTCCCTCGCCGGCTCCCCGCCACGCCGCGTCTTCCTCGAGGCGTTCGGCTGCCAGATGAACTACCTGGACGGCGAGTTCGCGATGGGCTCGCTGAAGGAGCAGGGCTGGGTCCCGGCCCGCTCCGCGGACGAGGCGGATCTGGTCGTGTTCAACACCTGCTCCGTGCGAAGCCGTTCGGAGGACAAGGTGTGGTCGCGCCTCGGCGTGCTGGCGAGGCGCAAGCAGCGCGACCCCGGTCTTCTCGTCGCCGTGATGGGCTGCATGGCACAGCGCGAAGGGGAGGAGATCCTCCGCCGGGCGCCGGTGGTGGACGTCGTGGTGGGAACGCGCCGCTATGCCGATCTCGCGCGCCTCGTCCGGGAGGCCGAGGACACCGGGCGGCGCTTCGTGTCGGTGGCGACGGCGGGCTTCAAGGAGCCGGCGCGCGACGTCGCGGTGCGCAGCGAACGCCACCGTGGCTGGGTGGCCGTCATGCGCGGCTGCAGCCACGTCTGTGCCTACTGCATCGTGCCCGCCACCCGCGGCCGCCAGTTCGATCGGGACGAGGCCTCCATCGTCGACGAAGTCCGCCGGCTCGTGGACGATGGCGTCACGGAGGTCTTCCTTCTCGGGCAGAACATCAACACGTGGGGACGCACCCTCCCGGGCCGCCCCACGCTCGCGGCCCTCCTCCATCGGGTCCACGACGTCGCCGGAGTCCGCCGGATCCGTTTCCTCACCAGCAACCCCATGGACCTGGAGATCGATCTCCTGGATGCCATGGGGAGCCTCCCACGGGTGATGCCCTACCTCCATTTCCCCGCGCAGAGCGGCTCCGACGCCGTCCTCCGCCGCATGCACCGGGGCTACACGCGGGCCCGCTACCTCGAACTGGTGGACGAGGCGCGCAGCCGCGTCCGGGGAATCCAGCTCGCGACCGACCTCATCGTCGGCTTTCCGGGAGAGACGGAGGAGGACTTCCTCGGGACGCTCTCGCTCATCGAGGCCGTACGCTGGCAGCAGGCGTTCATCTTCAAGTACTCGCCCCGACCCGGAACGAAGGCCGCCGAGGAGTACAGCGACGACGTTCCGGAGGACGTCAAGAAGGACCGGAACCGCCGGGCGCTGCTCGCGCAGGACAGGGAGGGCCGCCGCATCCTCGACGCCCAGGTGGGAACGGAAGTCGAGGTGCTGCTGGACGGCCCCAGCGAGAGGGACCCCGGGACGCTCCAGGGTCGGACACCGGAGTCCCGCCTGGCGATCCTCCCCGGGGGAGCGGGGCTGGCGGGCGACTACGTGCGGGGCCGCGTCCGCTCCGCGACCGTGCGCGCCCTGTACGTGGACCCCCTCCCCGTGGGAGTGCCGTCGTGAGCCCCGGACCGGACCGCGTCGCCGAGGCAATGGTTCGCGCCGTGCAACTCGCCGCGTCGCACGCCTACGACGTCCTCCCGAATCCTCCCGTCGGCTGTGTCGTCCTCGACCGTTCCGGTGGTGTCGCCAGCGAAGGATGCCACAGCCGCGACGGTGGCCCCCATGCCGAGGAGGAGGCGCTGCGGGCCGCGGGGAAGGCGGCACGGGGAGGGACCGTCGTCCTCACACTGGAGCCCTGCGGCGGCGAGGGGAAGGGGAAGCGCCGGCCGCCGTGCGCCCGTCTCCTGCTCGACGCGGGCATCGCCGGAGTCGTGTACGCCTCGGCGGATCCATCGCCCCACGGCTCGGGGACCGGCCCGGCGATCCTCCGCGAGCGAGGCGTGGAGGTGCGCAGGGCGGAGTCGCCGGCCGCCGATGCCCTGCTCGCGCGATACCGGACCGCGCTCGCGTCGACCACGCCCTGGACCGTGGCCAAGTGGGCGATGTCGCTGGACGGCCGCACCGCGGACGCACGCGGGGGGTCGCGGTGGATCACCGGCGAGGAGGCGCGGGCCAGGGCCCACGCCCTGCGCGCGGGGTGCGATGCCGTCATCGTGGGGGCGCGGACGGCGGCCCTCGACGACCCCGACCTCCGGCCCCGCCCGCCGGGTCCCGGTGGACCGCCCCTGAGGGTCGTCGTGGACGGCGCCCTCCGGCTGACACCCGAGTCCCGACTCGCGTCCTCGGCCCGCGAGGCCCCCGTCCTCGTCGCCACGCGAGCCTGCCCCGCGGGGGAGCGGCCGGCGGCGCTCGCCGCGCTGGGCGTCGAGGTCGCGCCCTTCCCGGGGATGGGAGGGGGCGTGGACCTCTCGGCCCTCCTGGTGGACCTGCGCCGCCGCGGCGTCCGCCGGGCGCTCATCGAGGGGGGCGGAGAGCTGGCGGCCGCAGCGTTCCAGGCCGGCCTCGTCGACCAGGTCGCGATCTTCATCGGCCCCGTACTCTTCGGCGGGCGCGCCGCTCCGACACCGCTGGCGGGGGATCGGGGCCTCTCCTTCGTGGACCACCCGCTGCGGATCGAGGACCGCCGGGTGACCACGCTGGGCGGGGACCTGCTCGTCGAGGGATTCCTTCCCGCGCGCACGCAGGACGGCGAGCCGCGAGGCTGAGGTCGCGCCGCCGGACTACTTCCCCGTGCCGTCGCTGGAGTGGCCCGACGCGTTCGTGAGCTCGGACGCCTTGCGACGAATCCAGTTCTTGCTCACGGTCTCCTGGAGGTCGAGCCCCTCCGGGTTCACCGGATCCAGGCGGAGGGCCTTGTCCAGCGCCGCCTGCGCCTCCTTCCACCTCTTGTGCGCCACATGGGACCGCGCCAGCCGGAGGTAGACATCCAGCAGCCGGGCCTCGACGCCGCGCCGCGCCTCCAGCGCCGCCCGGGACTCGACGGGGCCATCGTTGCCCGCCGTTCGGCGGGCCCTCTCGTACAGGCGACGCGCCTCCAGGTAGCGTACGGCGGCCTCGTCCAGCGCCGCCAGGAAGCGCGTGATGGAGCCGCCCGGTTCCTCGCGGATCCCGATGAGCGCGGCGCGGCTGCCCTCGGTGCGGAGCCTGTCGCCCTGCTCCATGGTGTCCGCGATGGCCCGGGCGCGGGTGTCCCGGGCGCGGTCCGACTTGAGTCGTTCCGCCTCGATCCGTCGGCGCTCCGCGTCCAGTTCCCGCCGCCGGACGAGTTCGGAGGCCCGCTCGCGGGCCCGCTCCGTCCACTCCGAGGCGGGCGCCCGCACGAGGTAGGCCTTCAGCGCCTCGATGGCCCCGTCGAGGTCTCCGGCGGCGGAGAGCCGGTCGACCTCCGAGAAGGCCGCCTCCGCCTCGGCGCGATCGCACGCGGAGACGAGGGCGTCGAGATCGGCGGGCTCCCCGGCTCCCAGGCCGCGGGCGCGGAGGACCTCGCGCCGGGCCTCGGCGGGGAGTCCCTCGTCCAGGCAGAGGCGTGCGAGGGCCAGCCGGCCGGGCCCGTCGTCCTCATCGAGAACCGCCGCCCGCACCTCGTACCGGGAGAACGGGGTCAGGTCCTCCCACCTCCAGAACACCGTCCCCCGATCCGACTCGTGCAGCACTCCGTCGGTACGCAGTTCGCGGACCTTGCCCGCGACGAGCCGGCCGTCCCGGAACCGCAGGACCGCTTCGCCGTCGGAGGCCGTCGCGACGGTGGCGGGCAGGACGAGGAGAGCCGCGATGAGGAGCCGCCGGACGCGGGGGATGCGCATGGGCGCATTCTACCGCCCCGGGCCCGCGAGGGCAGGGGGTGGCCCGCCGGCGCCTATTCGGAGCGCGCCTCGCAGGCCCTCATGCGCTCCGTCGCGCGAATCACGTCCTCCGAGGAGGGGGCGTTGTCGGTGAGGGCGAGGAACCGCCTGTAGTCGTCCGCCGCCGCGCCGAATCGACCCAGCGCCTCGTTGTTCTGCCCCCGCGCCAGCCACGCCGATGCGCGGTCCCCGTCCAGAGCCAGGACCTTGTCCAGTTCCGCGAGGGAGCCCGCGTGATCGCGCCGCTTGAAGAGGATGTTCGCGATGGTGTCGCGGAGGGCGATCTCCTGACGCTCCGCCGCCCGGAGCCGCTGCTCCAGCACGGCCGCATTCTCCGGCTCCGACTTGGCCAGACTGCGCCAGAGGGCCTTGGACCGGTCCACCTGAACCTCGTAACGCCGGAAGAACGCGAGGGCCTCGTCGTACTCCTCGGGCCTCGTCGCACGCAGTGCGCCAGCCCGCGCCAGGAAGAACAGTGCTGTCAGGTTGTCCCGCGCGAGGGGCTGCGTCCCGTCCGCCAGGACGGCCCGGAACGCGGCTTCGGCGAGCGACGCGTGGCGGCGTGATTCCGCGAGGGCCCGCTCCCGATCCGCCGGAGCGCCGCGATCCCCGGCGGCGCCGCCGGGGTCGCGGAGCCGGGCCGCGGCGTCGTAGAGTTCGGAGAGGCGGCTGTGCACCATGCCCCGACCGAGCGCCACCTTCCAGGAGTTCTCGCCGTAGTCCGACGGGTCCAGCGCGGCGAACGCGGCCTCCGCTTCCTGGATCCTCACCTCGGCGCCGGGCTGCGGGCGGTCACCCATGTGATAGAGGCAGAAGGCCTCCCCCAGTCGCGCCTTGCCGTGGTCGGCGTCGATTCGCAGGGCGCGCCGGAACTGCGCGAGGGCCTGCTCGTAGTGCCCGCCATCCATGTACCCCTGCGCGTTCTGCACGTACACGTCGATCTGGAGGACTTCCTCCTCGGTGGTCGACGCGCAGGCGCCCACGGCGGCGGCGAGCACGAGGAGGGAAGCCAGGCGCAGGCGCGGCATCGGAACCTCCGTTGGAGGGGCGGGCACGCGTTGCCCCGGGGAGCGAGTGTCGGTGCGAGCGGTCACGGCGGCGTCACCGCCCGCGCGGCAGGGCGCTCCGCCCGGAGGAGGCGGCCCTAGCCCGACCCATTCCTGAGGGACCGAGGTCCCGCGGCGTCCTCGCGCCGATCCCGGCGTCGCGGCGACTCGCCTACTCTACGGAGTATGTCTTCGTCGCCGTCCCGGGGTCGGACTCCCGCAGGGAGTCCGACGAGTCCCCGGGAGCCCTTTGGTCTCGACGCGATGCCGCTCGCGGGACAGGGTGTCGCGCTGCCCACCCACCACCCCGTCGTCCCAAGTCCCTGCGCCGTCTCCACCTCTGTGCACCTCCCGCGCCCCCCCACGAACGGGTCGGGCTAGCGCACTCCGTCGGACGCGTCGTAGACCCACGCCAGGTCGCCCGGGGTCCAGTCCTGGACTTCGCCGGCGGCGAAGAAGAGCGAGACTTCCCGCTGCGCGGCCTCCGTCGAGTCGGACCCGTGCACCAGGTTGAACCCGTCGGAGATGGCAAGGTCGCCCCGGATCGTCCCCGGCTGCGCGCGGGAGCCGAACGTCTCTCCCATCATCTTGCGGACCACGGACACGGCGTTCTTCCCTCGCAGGGCGACCGCGACGACCGGGCTTGACGCCATGTACGCGACGAGCCCGGCGAAGAACGGCTTCTCGCGGTGGGCGCCGTAGTGCCTCTCCAGGAGGTCGCGCGGCAGCGTGGTCATCTTCAGCGCGACGATCTGAAGCCCCTTCTCCTCGAAGCGGGCCAGGATCCGCCCCACGAGGCGCCGCTGGACGCCATCGGGCTTGATGAGGACGAGCGTGCATTCCATGGGAAACCTCCAGAAGGTGGCGGCCGGGCAGCGCGGCGCCGGAACGCCGCAATCTAGCGCCGCCGGCGCCGGGACCCGAGGGGATCCCCACCCCGACCGCGCCGGGCCCGCCCCGCCCCGGCGGAACTCCCGTGGGCCCGCCGGTCTGCTAGGCTGCGCCGTCCGACTTCGGGCCAGGAGCATGGCATGCTGCGCACCCACACCTGCGGCGAACTGCGCGCCGACCACGCGGGGACGGCGGTCACCCTCTGCGGCTGGGTCGCGTCCCGTCGGGACCACGGGGGGGTCGTGTTCCTGGACCTCCGGGACCGGTACGGCGTCACCCAGGTGTTCGTCCCCGCGGCAGCGGCGGCGCTGCGCGAGGCGGCCGCAGCCGTCGGCCCCGAGTGGGTGCTGCGCATCCGGGGCGTCGTCGCTCCGCGACCTCCCGCCATGCGGAACCCCCGCCGACCCACGGGGGAAGTCGAGGTCGAGGCGCAGACGCTGGAGGTGCTCAACCGGGCGCGCCCGCCGGCCATCCCGGTGGACGACGAGGCCCCCGCGGCGGACGAGCAGCGTCTGCGGCACCGGTACCTCGACCTGCGGCGCCCGTCGTGCCAGAGGAACCTGCTGGACCGCCATCGGATGCTCGCGGCCGTCCGCCGGTTCTTCGACGGCGAGGGTTTCGTGGACGTGGAGACGCCGTCCCTGGTCCGCTGGACCCCGGGGGGGGCGCGCAACTACGTGGTGCCCAGCCGGGTGCACCGCGGGACGTTCTACGCCCTCGCCGAGAGCCCCCAGCTCTTCAAGCAGCTCCTCATGGTGGCGGGCCTGGACCGCTACTACCAGGTGGTGCGATGCTTCCGGGACGAGGACCTGCGCGTCGACCGCCAGCCGGAGTTCTCGCAGATCGACGTCGAGATGTCCTTCGTCGAGGAGGAGGACGTCATCGGCGTGGTGGAGCGGATGATCGCGGCGGTCGTCCGCGAACTGCGCGGGGAGGCGCCGCCGTTGCCCTTCCGGCGACTGTCCTACGCCGACGCGATGCTCCGGTACGGCTGCGACAAGCCCGACCTCCGCTTCGGCCTCGAGATCGCCGATGCCGGCGACCTGGCGGCCGGCAGCGGGTTCGGTGTCTTCCGCTCCGCCATCGAGGGCGGGGGAGTCGTCCGGGGGCTCTGCGTTCCCGGCGGCGCCGCGTGGAGTCGCAAGGACCTGGACGGCCTGGAGCAGGTGGCCCGGGCCGCCGGTGCCGCCGGTCTCGCGTGGATGAAGCGGGAAGGCGGCGAAGTGCGCGGCCCCTGGACCAAGTTCCTCGGCGCGGGGGACGGAGCTCGCCTGGCGGAGCGGGTGGGGGCGCAGGACGGCGGGCTCGCGCTGTTCGTCGCCGCCGCGGAGGAGACGGCCTGCGCGGCGCTGGCGGCGGTCCGGAACGCCGCCGCCCGGAAGGCGGGCCTCCTCCCGACGGCGGGTCTCCCGGCGTTCTGCTGGATCGTCGACTTCCCCCTCCTGGAGCCGGTGGCGGGGGGGGGGTGGGCGGCGCGACACCATGCGTTCACGAGTCCGAACCCGGCGGACCTGGCTCTTCTGGAGTCCGAGCCGGGCCGGGTGAGGGCCCGGGCCTACGACCTGGTGGCCGACGGCTTCGAACTGGGTGGCGGGAGCGTCCGGACGCACTCCGTCGACGTCCAGCGCCGCGTGTTCGGTGCCATCGGGATCGACCCCGCCGAAGCGGCGGAGAAGTTCGGGTTCCTGCTGGGTGCGCTCGCCGACGGCGCCCCACCCCATGGCGGCATCGCGCTGGGAGTGGACCGCCTGGCCATGATCCTGAGCGGGGCCGCGGGCATCCGCGACGTCATCGCCTTCCCGAAGACCACCAGCGCGCAGGACCTCATGACGGGGGCGCCCTCGGCGGTCTCGGCGGCCCTCCTGGCGGAGCTCGGCGTGGCGGCGGTCGCGACGGAGGAACCGGGCCACGGTGCGGGACTGCACGGCGGCGCCGTGTGATTCCGCACGACCGGTGCCTCGGGACCCTTCCGCGGCCCGGGACGCCCGCGCGCGGCCCGGGGAGGAAGGGTTGTTGACATGTCGGGCCTTCGGTATACAATTCGCAGCGGCAAGACCGGTCCGGGGTCCTCGGGGGGACTCCGGGGTCCGGATCGTTCCCCTCAGTCCGGGGGGGTATCGCACCGGCGGCGCGCGACGCCGCCCAAGGAGGAGGTCGGCATGATGCTGCGCCACTGGAAGACGGCGGCCCTGGTCGTGGGGCTCGCCACGCTGGCGAGCGCGGGGGCGAGCCCTGCGGAAGCGGGCAAGGACCTCGCCGTGAAGCGGTTCCTGCTGGGGCGCCTGGAGCCCCTGACCGATCGCTTCATCGCCACGGGAGCCCGCGGAACCACGAACGCGTTCCGGGACAACGTCCTCATGTTCGTCTTCTCGGGACCCGTCGACTTCGACTCCCTGAACGACCGGACCGTGAAGATCGGCATCCCCTCCACGGGCGGGCTCTTCATCGCCGCGGAAGGGGAGTTCTACCGGTACTCGGTCAAGCAGTTCAACGCAGTCACCGGCGAGTACGAAGTCAAGCGCACGTACAAGAACCGGTACCTGTTCGACCCGACGAAGCGACAGAACGCCACGAAGAAGAACCCCTACGGGTTCGCGGAGAACTCGACCTTCTCCGTCACCCTCGAGGGGCTCGACGCGGGGACGAACAAGACCGTTCGCGGCGCCGGCGGCGAGTACCTCACGCGCACGTTCGTCACGTCCTTCCGGACCACGGCGAAGTACCTCCAGGACTACACCCAGCCCTACCTGGTGAGCGTCGAGGGAAGCGACGCCCCCGGCGTGCCTCTCGAGGGGCGCAGCAGCGTGGACAGCAAGGCCGACGTCATCGCGCGCTTCTCCGAGCCCATGCTGCTCTCCGCGTTCGACCCCAAGAGCACGTTCACGGTCTTCAACCAGGGGACGGGCCAGCCCGTGAGCGGCACCATCCGCGCCAGCCCCGACGGCCTCTCCTTCACATACCGACCCGTCTTCGGCTACGGCCGCGGACCCTTCCAGGTGACCGTGACCATCGCCAGTTCCCTCAGCGACCGCTCGGGCAACGTGGTCGCCAAGGGGGTCGTGGTGAACTTCGTGTCCGAGGAGGATCCTTTCGCGCCGAACTTCGACGAAGTCGTCGAGTCGTTCGACCTGAACACCTTCGAGGATCAGGCGTTCACCCCGGTGATCGCCCGGGCCGACTGGGCGAAGCAGAAGACCCCGGGCATCCTCATCGGGATCATCGCCAACAAGTCGCTGGACATCATCTTCGGCGGGACCAGCGGTCACGGCATCCCGTGGTGGAACAGCACGGCGCACACGCAGTTCCTGTACACCGCGGCCGGCATGGGTTCGACCCCGCGCACCATCTCCGGGTTCTCCTGGCGCTACTACACCGGCGGCGGCGCGCTGGCCACCACGTACCCGCAGACCACCATCATGATGGGCCACAACACGAGCGGGAACGTCAACACCAACTTCACCGGCACCTTCTCCGACACGCCGGTGACGGTGGTGAGCAGCGTGAACTACAACCCCGCCGCGAACAGCGAGACGAACTGGATCTCCGGCCCCGTCTTCACGGGGACGTTCCCCTACAACGGCAAGGACTACGCCGTACTGGACATCGCGCAGAACGGCGGGACGTCGATCAACTACTGGGCCGTCACCACGACGAGCCCCAGCCTCACCTGCCTCCGGCAGTACACGAGCGGAACGACGACCTACCTCAACGCGCTGTCGTACAACCACGACGCGCGTTTCCTGTACCAGGTCGACAGTTCCGAAGCCCGGTCGCTGTGGTACGACACGGGCGTCACCAGCCCGACGATCCTCGACCGGATCGTGACCCAGAGCGTGCCCCCGGGCACGTCCGTGGCGGTCCTCTTCCAGGGTGGTACGGAGAACCCCTCCATCCCCGGCACCGTCGACCCGACGACCCTCACGCCGTGGACCTCCGACCCCGCCGCGGATCTGAGCGGCTACCGGTTCCTCCGCTTCTACGTGGACATGAAGGCGAACATCGGATCCTCGACGAAGCCGTCCCTCGACGAGATCCGCATCGCGTACATCTTCTTCTAGTTGGACCTCGTCGTCAGGTCCGGCTGGACTCGACTTTGACGGGCCGCTCGCCCGATAGGGGGAGCGGCCCGTTTCGCTTGTGCGCGCGGCCGCCACGGGAATCGCCGCGGACCGCGTCGCGCGGTCCAGCCCGTCAGCTTCGGACGCCGCGGCAGGGCCCGGGTCGCACCTCTGGTGCTGGCACCGGCGGTCGCCGCGAAGGCATCGGACCTACTCACACTGACACCGGATGGGGCCGCAGGCCCCGAGGAGGAGAATGAACACGCCGAAGACGACGTCCACGGAGCCTCGCATCAACGAGCGCATCCGCATCCGCGAGGTCCGACTCATCGCACAGGACGGGCGCCAGATGGGGGTCGTGCCAACGGAGCAGGCGCAGCAGATGGCTCGGGAAGCGGGACTCGACCTCGTGGAGGTGTCCGCCGATGCGCGCCCGCCGGTGGCGAAGATCATGGACTACGGGAAGTTCAAGTACGAGCGCAAGAAGCAGCAGCAGGAGAGTCGGAAGCGCGCGCACGCCGTCCAGATCAAGGAGGTCCGCCTTCGCCCCAAGACGGACAAGCATGACTTCGATGTCAAGCTGGGGCGGGCCAAGCGCTTCCTCGACGCGGGGGACAAGGTCCAGGTCAACATGATGTTCCGCGGCCGCGAGCTGGCCCACCTCGAGGTGGGCCGCGAGGTCGTGGGGCGGTTCGCCGACGCCCTCGCCGAGGTGGCCAAGGTCGAGCGGCCCGCCCTGTTCGAGGGGCGGCGCATGACGCTGATCCTGACCCGGAAGTAGGCGCGCGCGGGCGGGGCGTCCGGCTTTTTGCGCCGCCGCGGGGGACGTTCCCTAGAATGCCCGGATTCATGGGCCGAGCGGCGGGATCCAGTCGATCCTCCGGGCCCCGGAGGTCCGATGCCGAAGCTGAAGACAAACAAGAGCGTGAGCAAGCGGTTCAAGATCACGAAGCGCGGCAAGGTGCGCCGCTACCGGGCGGGGACGCGGCATCTGAACAGCCACAAGCCGCGGAAGCGGAAGCGTCGGCTGCGGCACCCGGTCATCCACGAGGGGAAGCAGGTTCGTACGGTGAAGCGGCTGCTGGCGCTCGCCTAACGTAGTCTCGGGACACCCCGCCTCAGGGAAGAGGGAGCACCATGCGCGTCAAGACCGCCGTTCCCCGGCATCGCCGGATCAAGCGAATCAAGAAGGCCGCCAAGGGATTCCGTGGGGGCAGGCACTCCCTGCTGCGCACCGCCAAGGATGCGGTGCAGCGGTCGATGTCGCATGCGTACCGCGGTCGGAAGGAGCGCAAGCGGGACTTCCGCAGCCTGTGGATCATCCGGATCAACGCGGCATGCCGCGAGCGTGGGACCACCTACGCCCAGCTCATCGGCGCGCTGGTGCGGAAGGGCGTGGGCCTCGATCGCAAGGCGCTTGCGCACCTGGCGATGCACGACGCCGCCGGGTTCGATGCCGTTGTCGCGGCGGTCAGGACGGGCTAGGCGTGGCCACGGAGGGCGACTTCCATGGCCGACGGAGGCCGTTCATCGGCTGAGGCCGGGGAACCGGATGCCGCGGCGGGGCTTGCCGCCCGCCTGACGGAGTTCCGTGCGCTCCTCGAAGCCGCCGCGAGTTCCCCGCCGGGACGGGCGCTGCCGGCGATTCGCGAGCTCCGGCGAGCCTGGCTCGAGGATCGCGAGACGGGAGTGCTTCCCGTCGCGTTCGCCCGGCTGCGCACCATCGCCGAGCCGTCCGCGAGGGCAGCCTGGGGCGCCGCCGCCAACCGGCTGAAGCGGGAGGTCGAGGCGTCCGTGGCCGCCGCCCTGGAGGCGGCAGCCCCATCGGCGGACTCCGCGCTCGCACCGGGCGCGGTGCCCTTCGATCCGACGATGCCCGGCCGCTCCGTGCCCGTGGGCTCGGTACACCCGCTCACGATCGTGCGGCGGGAAGTGGAGCGCGTGTTCGCCGGACTGGGGTTCGAGGTCGAGGTGGGTCCCGAGGTGGAAGACGAGGAGCACAACTTCGAAGGTCTCAACATCCCGCAGGGTCATCCCGCCCGCGACCCGGGCGAGAACCTGCGCCTTCCCGGCGGGTGGCTTCTCCGGAGCCAGACCTCGCCGGTCCAGGTGCGAACCCTCCGGGCGCGCAAGCCTCCGCTGAGGGTACTCGCACCCGGACGCGTCTACCGACCCGACACGGTGGACGCCCGGCACCTGTATGCGTTCCACCAGGTCGAGGGCCTGTGCGTCGCGGAAGGGATCGGCATGTCCGATCTCAAGGGCACGCTCGGGGCATTCGCCGAAGGGTTCTACGGGAGCGGGGTCTCCATCCGGTTCCGGCCGTCGTACTTCCCGTTCACGGAACCGAGCGCGGAGATGGACGTGGGCTGCCCGGCGTGCCAGGGTGCGACCGGCGCCGCCCGGTCCTGCTCGACCTGCGGAGGCGAAGGGTGGATGGAACTGCTGGGCTGCGGCCTCGTGCACCCGGACGTCCTCCTCCGCGCCGGTGTCGACCCCGAGCGCTGGACCGGTTTCGCCTTCGGAATGGGGCTTGAGCGCGCGGCGATGCGGCGATGGTCCCTGGCGGACATCCGCTGCCTGGTGGAGAACGACGTCCGCTTCCTGGAGCAGTTCCGATGAGGGTGCTGCTCTCCTGGCTCTGCGACTATGTGGAGTGGACCGGCACCGGTCCCGAACTCGCCCGTGTCCTGACCGAAGTCGGCCTGGCGGTCTCGCGAGTGGAGCCGCTGGACCATTCCGATGCGATCCTCGAGATCGACGTGACCTCCAATCGCGGCGACTGCATGTCCCACCTCGGCATCTCCCGGGAACTGGGAGCCGCGCTCGGGCAGGCATGCCGATCGGTCGTCCTGCCCGATGCGCCTCGGGTCACGGCCGAAGTTCCGCCGGCGCGGCTCGTCGCGGTGGACGTGGAGGCGAGCGACCTCTGTACGGCGTACTGCGCGCGCACGATCGAGGAGGTCGCCCCCGGTGCACCGACGCCCTCCTGGATCGGCCGACGCCTGGCCCGCCTCGGCCACCGATCGGTGAATGCCGTCGTGGACATCACGAACTTCGTCCTCCTCGCGCGCGGGCAGCCTCTCCACGCGTTCGATCGGGATCGAATTCGGGGAGGGCGCATCGTTGTGCGCCGTTCCCGCAGCGGGGAGCGCATCGAACTCCTGGACGGCCGCGTCCGGAACCTCCCCGAGGGGCTGCTGATCATCGCCGACGCCGAGCGACCCATCGCCGTCGCCGGCGTGATGGGCGGCAGGGACACGGAGGTGGGGCCGACCACCACGGCCGTCGTGCTGGAGTCGGCGAGGTTCGCGCCCACGGCCGTTCGCGCCGCCTGCGCGGCGCTCGGGATCCAGACCGAAGCGTCCATGCGGTTCTCGCGCCGCGTGGACCCGGCGGAGTGCGAGCGATCCTCGCTGCGCGCCTGCGCGCTCATCGAGGACGCGGCGGGGGGGCGCGTGGCGGCGGGCGCCATGCACGCCGGACCCGGCTGGGACGCCGCCCCCTCCCGCCGCGTCGGGCTGCGCTTCGCGCGCGTCGATCGTCTGCTCGGAGGCCCCCCCGTCCCGCCGGAGGAGATCCGCGCAGTCCTCTACAGCCTCGGGTTCGCCGAGGTAAGCCGGGACCCCGCCGGGCTCGTCGTGGAAGTTCCCAGCCACCGCAGCGATGTCACGGCCGAGGTGGATCTGATCGAGGAGGTCGCTCGAATCCGTGGCTACGACCGGATCCCGGCGCGACTCACCCTGCCGGTCAGGTCGGTCGCTCCCCGCCGCGCCTCGGTGGCCCTGGACCGGGTCCGCGCCGCTCTGGGGGCCGCCGGGTTCCGCGAAGCGCTCACCCTGCCTTTCGTCGCGCCGGGCCTCCCGGACGACGCCGCGCCGTGGCCGTCTCCGCCGGCGGTGCGCGTGGAGAACCCCGTCCGAGCCGAGGACCCGCTGCTCCGGCGGTCCCTTCTCGGGCCCCTGCTGCGCTCCCTCGAACGCAATCGCGCTCGCGGCGTCGCAGGGGCGCGCCTGTTCGAGGAGTCCGCGGTCTTCCTGCCCGGCGCGCAGCCCGGTGACCGACCCCGGGAGGCCCGGAGGCTCGCCGCGGTGCTCGACGGGGAGTACGACGTGGCCAGAGGTGCCGCCGACGCGGTGATGCTCGCGCTGCGGGTCTCCCCTGTCTGGGAAGGCATTCCGGCAGGTACGCCGACGCCCCCTCCCTTTCGCGAAGGGCACACGGCGCGCGCTCGGATCGGAGCGGCGGTGGTCGGGTTCGTCGGCGAAGTCGATGGGGCCCACGTGTCGAGACTGCACGTCCATCGGGAGGGGTTCCGGGCCGCCGTCTTCGAACTGGACTTCGACGCGCTGCTGGCCGCCGCGCCGACGGCGGAGACCGCCTCCGAACCCCCCTCCCACCCGGAGGTCGTGCGGGACGTGGCCGTGGTCGTCGCCGACGACGTGCCGTGGAGCCGCGTGGCGGGTCTCTCCGCCGAAGTCGCCGGACCGATGCTCCGCTCGGTCGTGCCCTTCGACGTCTACCGCGGACCGGCGGTGCCCCCGGGAAACCGCAGCATCGCGTTCCGCCTCGTGTTCGGCGGTGACGACCGCACCCTGACCGGCGAGGAGGTGGACGCCGGCGTGGCCGCGGTCCTGGAGCGCCTCGGCCGCGAGCTCGGCGTCTCGCTCCGCGGGTCCGGTTGACGGTGTCGCGGGGTCGTGCTACCCTCGCCGCGACGAGCCTCTGCCCTGCGCGTCGAGAGCTGATACCAGTCCCCCGAACCGATAAGCACGAATGGGGCGTCGGGCGGGCCGGCGGCGAGGACCTGCCCTGTTGCAGGGACTTCCGGACCGCGGCCGCCCCTGCCCACTTCCATAGAGGGTTCGCGGACCCCCGGCCGACGGCATGACGGCGGAGGTCGGGGGTCGCCCTCTCGGGGGCGGCCCCCGTCTCCCCGCGCGCACCGAACGAAAGCCGGGGGCCGCATCGCCCGATACAGGGGGAGAGGGTTCGTGCGACTCCGCGGCGGGTCGCCACCCCGGGGAGGTTCCATGGGGCGAGCGCTGCTCGCGGTGTTGATCGTGGCCGGTCTGGTCTGGGGGGGCTGGCGCGCCACCGGTGCGGTGCGCGGAGGCGACTCTCCCGCCGCCGGGATCGCAGGCGCGGAGGGGGTGAGCGCCGCGGCGGATCGGGCGCAGGTCGCGGTACCCGCCCCCGACGCCCACGCGCGCCCCCCCGCCCTCCCGCCCGAGGCGACGGCCCTTCGTGCCCTCCTGGCCGCCGGCTCCGCTCGTCAGGCCGTGGCCCGGGCCCGGCAACTCGACGCCGCCGAACTTGCCGACGCCGAAGTCGCCGGGGCCGCGCTGGCGGCGGCCCGGGCCCTTGCGGAGACCCAGGGATCGAGCCCTGCGGAGCGCCTGTCCTGTGCGGACGAGGCGCGGAGACTGCTGGGCCGATTGCTGGTCCACTCGAACATCGGCGGCGCGGAGTGGGAGACTCGACTGGGGGACCTCAACCGCGAGGTCCTGTCGGCCGGGCGGGAACTCCCGGGAACCACTCTCCGCCTCGAGGTGCCCCCGGGTGCTACCCTGGACGGGCTTCTCCGGGGCGCCTGGCGGGAGCGCGTCCGCGTCTCCCCGGGCTTCGTGCTGCACCTGAACGGAGTCGCCTCCGCCACCCGGTTGCGACCCGGCCCGCTCACCGTTCCGACGGAAGCCCTGCGCATCGTGGTCCGCAAGCGGCAGCACCTGCTGCGGGTCCTCCTGGGCGACGTCCCCTACCGGGCGTTCCCCGTTGGCCTGGGGATGCACGGCGGGACGCCGGAGGGGAAGTTCGTGATCGAGGAGCGAATCGCCCGGCCCGACTACTGGCCACCGGGGGGGAAGCGCGTGCCCTTCGGGGCACCCGGCAATCCGCTGGGGACCCGCTGGCTCGGCTTCAAGGACAGGCCCGACGCTCGCGGGTTCGGGATTCACGGAACGGTGGAGCCGGAGAGCATCGGCAAGGACCTGTCGCAGGGCTGTGTTCGCCTCTTGAACGGCGACGTGGAGACCCTCTTCGAGTGGATCCCCGTGGGGACCGAGGTCGAGATCCTGCCGTGACGGGGCCGCCGCGCTCAGCGGGGGCGAGGTAGCACGTTCCACCAAGGGACGCCGATGTCGCACACGACGACGCGGCCGCTGAGGCGGGCGCCGTCCCCGCGCAGCAGACCGCGCTTGGGAGCGAGAAAGGTCGCCGTCGCGACGCAGGCGGGCGCGGGGCCGAGGCAGTCCCCCGTGTCGGCGTCGACGCCCGACGGGATGTCCGCGGCCACGGTGGGGCGGCCCGCCGACCGGAGTTCCTCCAGCACCGCCGCGAGGTGCCCCGCGACCGGACCCCGAAGTCCGGTCCCGAGGAGAGCGTCCACGAGGAGGGCGCCGCGGACGTGCGCTCGAATCGCGCGGACCGCCCGTCGCGTGGTGCTCCCGGGGATCACGACCGCGCCGACGCGCTCGGCGGCGCGGAGACTCGCGGCCCAGGTCGCATCGGCGCAGCCCCGCGCTCGCGTACAGGTGAGGAGGACGCGGACGTCGAACCCACGGAGCACGAGGTGGCGCGCCGCCGTCAGCCCATCCCCGCCGTTGTGGCCGCGATGGGCCAGAACGAGAACCCGCCGGAGTTCATAAGCCACGCACTCCTCGGTGGTTACACTGGCAAGGCCGCGCCCGGCGTTCTCCATCAGGAGGGCCAGCGGCAGGCCCATCCGCCGGTGCGCAACACGGTCCGCGGCGAGCGCCTGCGCTCGCGTGATGGGGGGCGGGGGTCGCGTCACCGTGAAGTCTCCGTATCTGAAAAAAGTTGGGCGCCGCGCGGAGCGGCGGTACATTACCCGTCTTGCCTGCAGAGGCAGGGCAGATCTTTGCCGCATGCCCTCCCGGTCGATGACCGGGACGGTGGTGCGGCCGGCCCACCCCCCCACGAACGAAGCGGGGACGGGTCGCCGGATCGCTCATTGACAACGAGGAGCTCGTGAGCCTGCGACGTGCGGGTGGGACCCGATCTTCGGGTCCGCCGCATGGGACCCCTCCGGGGGTCCACATCACAGAACTCCAGCGCCAGTCCGACCCCGCAAGGGGAGGGCCGGCGCCTTGGGACAAATCCATGAAGGGTTTGATCCTGGCTCAGAGCGAACGCTGGCGGCGTGGCTTAGGCATGCAAGTCGAGCGAGAAAGGGGGGCAACCCCCAAGTAAAGCGGCGAAAGGGTGAGTACAGCATCGACAACCTGCCCCCAGGACTCGGGATAACGGCTGGAAACGGCCGCTAATACCGGATGGCCCCGATGGTAGGCATCTACTGTCGGGTAAAGGTGGGGACCTTCGGGCCTTCCACCTGGGGAGGGGTCGATGTCCTATCAGCTAGTTGGCGGGGTAATGGCCCACCAAGGCGACGACGGGTAGCCGGACTGAGAGGTCGACCGGTCACACTGGGACTGAGACACTGCCCAGACTCCTACGGGAGGCTGCAGTCGCGAATCTTCCGCAATGGGCGAAAGCCTGACGGAGCGACGCCGCGTGTGGGATGAAGGCCTTCGGGTTGTAAACCACTGTCACGCGTTAGGAACACCGGGGCGATAACACCAATCCGGATGACAAAGGCGCGAGAGGAAGTCACGGCTAACTCTGTGCCAGCAGCCGCGGTAAGACAGAGGTGGCAAGCGTTGCTCGGAGTTACTGGGCATAAAGGGCGCGTAGGCGGTCGTGCACGTCGGTGGTGAAATCTCCGGGCTCAACCCGGAAACTGCCGTCGATACGGTGCGACTCGAGTGCGGGAGGGGAGAGTGGAACTCCTGGTGGAGCGGTGAAATGCGTAGATATCAGGAGGAACGCCGGTGGCGAAAGCGGCTCTCTGGTCCGCAACTGACGCTGAGGCGCGAAAGCTAGGGGAGCAAACGGGATTAGATACCCCGGTAGTCCTAGCTGTAAACGATGAGCACTAGGTAGTGGCGGGTCCGACTCGTCACTGCTGGAGCTAATGTATTAAGTGCTCCGCCTGGGGAGTATGGTCGCAAGGCTAAAACTCAAAGGAATTGACGGGGGCTCACACAAGCGGTGGAGGATGTTGCTTAATTCGAAGCAACGCGAAGAACCTTACCAGGGTTTGACATGCTGGTGGTAGGACCCGGAAACGGGAACGACCATCGCAAGATGGAGCCAGCACAGGTGTTGCATGGCTGTCGTCAGCTCGTGCCGTGAGGTGTTGGGTTAAGTCCCGTAACGAGCGAAACCCCTGCCTCTAGTTGCCAGCGGGTAATGCCGGGAACTCTAGAGGGACTGCCGGTGTCAAACCGGAGGAGGGTGGGGATGACGTCAAGTCATCATGGCCCTTACACCCTGGGCTGCAAACGTCCCACAATGGCCGGTACAAAGGGTAGCCAACCCGCGAGGGGGAGCCAATCCCACAAAACCGGCCTCAGTTCGGATTGTAGGCTGCAATTCGCCTACATGAAGTTGGAATCGCTAGTAATCGCGGATCAGCCACGCCGCGGTGAATATGTTCCTGAGCCTTGTACACACCGCCCGTCAAGCCACGGAAGCCGGGAGTACCCGAAGTCGCTGACCGAACCCGCAAGGGACGGAGGCGCCGAAGGTAAGACCGGTAACTGGGACTAAGTCGTAACAAGGTAGCCGTAGGAGAACCTGCGGCTGGATCACCTCCTTTCTGGGGATAACCAGACCGGGGCCGCCAGGCCCCGCGTATTCGGCACCCGCACCAGCGGCCACGAGCTCCTCAATCCTCATTGACATCGGAATAGAGGCAAGGCGAGAACCGCCGGGGCGCTGCCCCGGCGAATTGTGGATATCTTTGTTGCGGGCCGTCCGCGACGGAAAAGGACGGTCAAGCTATAAAGGGTAGATGGTGGATGTTTTTGGCGCCGGCAGGCGAAGAAGGACGCGGCGAACTGCGATAAGCCACGGGGAGCCGTTAAGCGGGCCGTGATCCGTGGATTTCCGAATGGGACAACCCGCCGGGGGTAATGCCCCGGCATTCGTCGCTGAATACATAGGCGACGGAAGCCAGACCCGGGGAACTGAAACATCTCAGTACCCGGAGGAAAGGAAAGCGAAGCGACTTCCTGAGTAGAGGCGATCGAAAGGGAACCAGCCCAAACTCGACGGGCGTGATAGCCCGCAGGCGTTTCCCGTCGGGTGTTGCGGGATCATCCGTGCACGACTGCGGAAGTGCGGAGGAGTTACAAAACTCCCCCCTAGCCGAGGCCCTTGGAATGGGGCGCCATAGAGGGTGAGAGCCCCGTAGGCGAAAGGGGAGGAGACTTCCTCTGGATGTCTCCCAAGTAATGCCGTTCTCGTGGAAGGCGGCATGAATCCGGGCAGCCCACTGCCCAAGGCTAAGTACTAGCCGGCGACCGATAGTGGACAAGTAGCGTGAGCGAAAGCCATGAAAAGAACCCCTACTAGGGGAGTGAAATAGAACCTGAAACCATCTACCTACAAACGGTGGGAGGGCTATGCCCCGAAAGGGGAATGCCTGACCGCGTGCCTTTTGCATAATGACGCCGGGAGTTGATGTATGCAGCAAGGTTAAGGGTCTCTGGCCCGGAGCCGAAGCGAAAGCGAGTGCCAAATGTGCGGCATGAGTTGCATGCATCAGACCCGAAACCAGACGATCTATCCATGGCCAGGCTGAAGGGGATGTAAAAGTCCCTGGAGGGCCGAACCCATTTGGGTTGAAAACCGACGGGATGAGCTGTGGATCTGGAGCAAAAAACTAATCGAGTTTGGAGATATCTGGTTCTCCCCGAAATAGCTTTAGGGCTAGCCTCGTGCATCAGCGTAGCGGGGGTAGAGCTACTGAATGGGCTTGGGGGTCCACCAGACTACCCTGCCCAATCAAACTCCGAATACCGTCACGTGCGCACGGGAGTCAGACCGCGGGGGATAAGCTCCGTGGTCGAGAGGGAAACAGCCCGGACCGTCGGATAAGGTCCCAAAGCGCGTGCTAAGTGCCAAAGGAAGTGGGAGTGCGAAGACAGCCAGGATGTTGGCTTAGAAGCAGCCATCATTTAAAAAGTGCGTAATAGCTTACTGGTCGAGCATTCCTGCGCCGACAATGGACGGGACTCAAGCACGCCACCGAAGCCACGGGATCACGGTGACCCGAAAGGGAATCCGTGATCGGTAGGGGAGCGTTCTGCATGGTGTGAAGGTCGACCGCAAGGACGGCTGGACTGTGCAGAAGTGAGGATCCGGCGATGAGTAGCGATAAGAGGAGTGAGAATCTCCTTCGCCGTAAGCCTAAGGTTTCCTGTCCAATGCAAGTCAGAGCAGGGTCAGCCGGCACCTAAGGCGAGGCCGAAAGGCGTAGCCGATGGAAAGCGCGTCAACATTCGCGCGCCGCCTGGCGGGCGTTATCAGCCAAGGAGGGACGAGATCTCAAATCTGGCCTACGGACGATCAGAAATGTCCGATGGTGCCCGAGGGACCGCGGGTTGGAAAATCCACCGCACCAGTCCCGGAGGCGACACGAGCCCAACTACGTTGGCGAAGTGGCCTGAGAGGTCTCCGAGAAAAGCTTCGTGGTGAGCCCGACGGGCGACCGTACCAGAAACCGACACAGGCAGGCAAGGAGCGTATCCTAAGGCGCTCGAGAGAACTCTCGTGAAGGAACTCGGCAAAATTTCCCCGTAACTTCGGGACAAGGGGAGCCCCACCGGTTGACGGTGAACAATCGGAGGCTGGAGGGGCCACAGAAAATCGGCCCATGCGACTGTTTATCAAAAACACAGGTCTGCGCTAAGTCCGAAAGACGCTGTATGCAGGCCGACGCGTGCTCGGTGCCGGAAGGTTAAGGTAAGGGGTCATCCTTCGGGAGAAGCTCCGAGCTGAAGCCCCGGTTAACGGCGGCCGTAACTATGACGGTCCTAAGGTAGCGAAATTCCTTGTCGGGTAAGTTCCGACCCGCACGAATCGCGTAACGACATGGGCGCTGTCTCCACGAGGGACTCGGCGAAATTGTAGTAGCGGTGAAGATGCCGCTTACCCGCAGCTAGACGGAAAGACCCCGTGAACCTTTACTGCAACCTAGTATTGGCTCTTGGCCTGCAGTGCGTAGGATAGGTGGGAGGCTTCGAGACTCCGGTTCCGGTCGGAGTTGAGCCAACGGTGAAATACCACCCTCTGCATGTTAGGATTCTAACCGCCGACCGTTATCCGGCGGCGGGACAGTGCTAGGCGGGCAGTTTGGCTGGGGCGGCCTCCTCCAAAAGAGTAACGGAGGAGTCCAAAGGTTCCCTCAGTGCGGTTGGCAATCGCACGTAGAGCGTAAAGGTACAAGGGAGCTTGACTGCGAGTGCGATGGCACGAGCAGATGCGAAAGCAGGGCTTAGTGATCCGGCGTATTCCGGGTGGAAGGGACGTCGCTCAACAGATAAAAGGTACTCCGGGGATAACAGGCTGATCTTGCCCAAGAGTCCATATCGACGGCAAGGTTTGGCACCTCGATGTCGGCTCATCGCATCCTGGGGCTGAAGGAGGTCCCAAGGGTTCGGCTGTTCGCCGATTAAAGCGGTACGTGAGCTGGGTTCAGACCGTCGCGAGACAGGTCGGTCCCTATCTACTGTGGGTGCAGGATCCTTGAGAGAGTCTACCCTTAGTACGAGAGGATTGGGGTGGACGGACCTCTGGTGTGCCGGTTGTCCCGCTAGGGGCAGAGCCGGGTAGCCATGTCCGGTACGGATAAGCGCTGAAAGCATCTAAGCGCGAAGCCAGTCTCAAAACTGGGGATCCCTGAGGCTCGTCGAAGACTACGACGTCGATAGGCCGGAGGTGCAAGCACGGCAACGTGTTCAGCCGACCGGTACTAAACAGCCGACAGGCTTGACCGTCCATCCTCGGGCGGCCTCCACGTGAGGCCGTCCCAGGATATGACCCCGACGGGGTCCGCCGCAGAGTGTCCACGCTCGCCGACGCCTCTATTCCAGGACATCATCGATAGTTCTGGTGGTCATAGCGGCGGGGAAACACCCGTTCCCATTCCGAACACGGAAGTTAAGCCCGTCGCGCCGATGGTACTGGGCCAGCGCCCGGGAGAGTAGGTCGCCGCCAGGATCCCATGGCCCCCCGCGACGCAAGTCGCGGGGGGCCTTCCGATTCCGGGGTACCGTGGCCGCCGGCTTGGTTCAAGCGGCGCCCCCGGGTAGCATGCCTGCCGACGCCGAAGGGGGCCAATAGCTCAGGTGGCTAGAGCACGCGCCTGATAAGCGCGAGGTCTGTGGTTCGAGTCCACATTGGCCCACCACCCGCCGACGGGGGCGTAGCTCAGCGGGAGAGCGGTGCCTTTGCAAGGCACAGGTCGCGGGTTCGAGTCCCGCCGCCTCCACGCGTTCGGGAGGGGAACCTGGGAGACCGGAGAGCGATGGTCCCGCGGGCCCTTGTCGGCGCCGAGCCCGTCGAGTTCCCGCAGGTGTTCACGGAGGTCCTCGTCGTCGGAAGCGGGGTCGCCGGGCTGCGTGCGGCCATGAGTGCCGCGGCGGTCGCGCGGGTGCTGCTGATCACGAAGGGTGCCGCCCCCGACGGGAACACCGCGCGCGCGCAGGGCGGTGTCGCGGCGGCGGTCGGTCCCGGCGACACGGCGGCGGAGCATGCGGCGGATACGCTCGCTGCAGGGGTCGGGCTGTGCGATGCCGACGTGGTGGCCCGCGTCGTCGCCGCGGGCCCCGACGTCGCGGAGTTCCTCCGGAACGCCGGCGTCGAACTCGACGGTTCCCCCGACCGGTTCTCCCTGGGTCGGGAGGGTGGCCATCGGCGCGCGCGGATCCTGCACGCGGGCGGGGACTCCACCGGGCGAGCGCTGGAGCGGGCGCTCCTGACGCGCGCCGCCGCCCTTCCGTCGCTGCGCATCCAGGAGGGCGTGACTCTCGTCGATCTGCTGACCACGGCGGAGGGTCGGGTGTGCGGGGCCGTCGTCGCCGTGGAGGGCGGGGAGTTGCGTACCGTCCGTTCGGGGGCGACCGTCATCGCCACGGGGGGTGCGTGCCGCATCTACCGGGAGTCCACGAACGCTGCCACCGCCACGGGCGACGGGATCGCGGCCGCGTACCGCGCCGGGGCGACTCTCTCCGACCTCGAGTTCGTGCAGTTCCATCCGACGGTCCTCTACGCGGCCGGGGCGGCGCGGTTCCTCATCACCGAGGCCGTTCGCGGGGCGGGGGCGACGCTGGTGGATCGTGCGGGGATCCGGTTCATGGCCGACGTCCACGAACTGGCGGACCTCGCCCCCAGGGACGTCGTCGTTCGCGCCATCCAGCGTCGCCTCGCCGAGTCGGGAGACACGCACGTCTTCCTCGACATGACCCACCTCCCGGCGGCCGAGTCGAGGGCTCGATTTCCGGGGGTCTTCGAGACCTGCGCGGCGGTCGGCCTCGATCCCTCCCGGGAGCGGATCCCGGTGCGCCCCTCGGCGCACTACTTCATCGGCGGCGTCCGGGCGGGGGCCATGGGGGAGACCGACCTGCCCGGCCTCTTCGCGTGCGGGGAGGCCGCGGCGACGGGCCTCCACGGCGCCAATCGGCTCGCGAGCAACAGCCTGCTCGAGGGGCTGGTGCTCGGCGAGATCACGGGTCGCGCCGCCGCCTGCGAGGCGCTCCGCTTCCGAGCGGATGGCCTCCCGGATCCCGAGGCGCTGCCGGTTCCCGGGCCACGGGCCGACGGAATCGACGTGGAGGACGTCGTCGCCGCGCTCCGGAGTCTCATGGGCCGCCGGGCGGGGCCGGAGCGGGACGGCGCCGGGCTGCGGGACGCCGCGGGCGCCATCGAAGGGTGGGAGCGCTACGTCATCGGCCGTGCCTTCGACGAGCCGCGAGGGTGGGAGCTCCAGAACATGGTGCTGATCTCCCGACTCCTCGTGGAAGCGGCGGCGTTCCGGGAGGAGAGTCGGGGGACGCACCGCCGGGCGGACTTCCCCGAGCGGGACGATGCACGGTGGCTCGGCCACGTCGACCACCGCCGCGGTGCCGTCCCCTGGTTCCGGGCCCACGGGGACACCGGGGCGTGAGGGAAGCCAGGGAGACGGCCCACGGAGTGGTCAGGGAGCGCGTGATCCTGGTCGGACTCGTGCTGCCCGACGATGTCGAGACGGCGGAACCCCGCCTGGAGGAACTGCGGCGCCTCGCGGAGACCGCGGGGGCGACCGTCGTCCACGAGGCGATCCAGCGGAAGTCCCGGATCGACGCGGCGACCTTCATCGGGAAGGGGAAGACGCGGGAACTCGCCGACCTGGCGGAGGCGCTCGGCGCGGGGGCCCTGCTGTTCAACGACGACCTCTCTCCCGCCCAGGTGCGGAACCTGGAGAAGGTCCTGAAGCGCCGGGTCGTGGACCGGAGCGAACTCGTCCTGGACATCTTCGCGCTGCGGGCGAGGTCGCGGGAGGCCCGGGTCCAGGTGGAGCTGGCCCAGTACGAGTACCTGCGACCCCGCCTCCGCCGCATGTGGACCCACCTGGAGCGGATGGAGGGCGGCGC
This sequence comes from uncultured Planctomycetota bacterium, assembly GCA_964607145.1. GTDB lineage: Bacteria > Planctomycetota > JAJSAM01 > JAJSAM01 > JAKLKS01 > CAZSIX01. Next base: position 145,061 of record CAZSIX010000001.1, read on the forward strand.
GGGCGGCGCCCTTGGAGGCATCGGGACCCGGGGTCCCGGGGAGAAGCAGCTGGAGGTGGATCGCCGCCTCGTGAGGCGCCGGATCCTCGATCTGAAGGACGAACTCGATGCGCTCGAGCGACAGCGACGGACGCGCGCCGCGGGCCGCGAGGGCTACTTCCGGGTCTCGCTCGTCGGGTACACGAACGCGGGCAAGAGCTCCCTGCTGAGGGCGCTGACGGGGGCGGACGCGTTCATCGAGGACCGCCTCTTCGCCACCCTTGACACGAAGACCCGCACCTGGACCCTCCCCGGCAACAAGCGCGTGTTCCTCTCCGACACGGTCGGGTTCCTGCGGCAGCTTCCGCACCATCTCGTCGCCTCGTTTCGCGCGACGCTGGCGGAGACCCTGGACGCCGATCTGCTCCTTCACGTCCTCGACGCCGCGCACCCCGACGCCGAGCTCCACCGGGAGGCGGTCGAGGGGACGCTTCGCGAGATCGGCGCGGAGGGGATTCCCCGCTTGCTGGTCCTCAACCAGGTCGATCGGGTCCTGGATCGCATCTCGCTGGAGGCCCTGCGGCGGGGCGTGCTGCGCTCCGTCACCGTCTCCGCCCACACGGGAGAGGGGCTGGATCGGCTCGCCGCGGAGGTGCTCGAGGCGTCCGAGCGGGATCACGTGGAGCTGACCGTGGACGCGGCCGCCGGTGACGGTCGCCTGCTCGCGTGGCTCGCCTCGCGGGGAACCATCCTCGAAACGGAGTACGTCGACGAGCGCGCCATCGTCCGCGTCCGGCTCTCCCGGGGAGATCGCGCCCGGATCCGCGGCACCCTCCGCGGGGGCCGGCTGGTGGTGGACTCGACGGGGCTGTAGCCCGACCCCACGAGCGCTCCGGGCTCAGGGGATGGAGAGCACCTGGCCGGGCCGCAGTACAGCATCCGCGGAGATCCCGTTGGCCTTGCAGAGCGGCCGGTAGTCCGCGCCCGGACCGTAGTAGCGGCGAGCGATGCGGGAGAGGCTGTCGCCCGACACCACGGTGTGGCTGCGGGAAGGGGCGGCGGACGAAGGAGTCCGCGGCGCGCCGGGCGACCCCGCCGTCGCCGGCGGGGGTTCGGTCCCCGCCGGGCTCGGCAGGCGCAGGACGGCGCCCACGCGCAGGGGCGTGCTGATCTCCATGCCGTTGGCGCGCGCCAACTCCGCCGCCCGCCGGGAGGAGCCCAGGTGCCGGAGCGCGAGGGCTCCCAGGGTGTCTCCCGGGACGACGGTGCAGGTGGCCGGAGCGGCGGCATGGGTCGTCGATGGATCCTCGGGGGTCGGATCCCCGGCGGGGGGGGGACCCTGCGGCAGCGGTGGAGGGGCTGGCGCAAGGGCGCCGCCGCCGGGGAGGCCCGCAGGCGGCGCGGGCTGGGGGCCGCCGATGCGGATCCGGACCGTGTCGCGATCGGGGTGGGGCTCCCGGCGCAGCAGGCGATCCCCGACCGCCGGATGCAGGCGATCCCACACCAGCCCGGAGGCGAGGACCAGCGTCAGAGCGGCCAGCAACCCATACCGGATCCCGGGACCCATGTCCCCTTCATCGGCCGGTCGGGGCCGGGCTCTTCAGTCCGGAGGCTAGCCCGCTTCCTGGGCAGGCGACCGGGAGACTCCCCGCTTGCCGACGGCGGCGAGCAGCTGGGCGTCCGCATCGTCGATGTTGAGCCAGCGGAGCAGGGATCCCAGGAAGTGGAGCGGCAGGAGGGACGAGAGTCCGAGCCCGATCCAGGCCACCACACCATCCCCGGCGAGAGCCAGGACCGATCCGGCGACGAGCGCCGCGATCATCCCCCACACCACCGCGCGGCCCAGCGCCGCCAGCCGGGCGCCGTAGAGGGGCAGGAACAGCAGCAAGGGGCAGGCGATGGCCACCGACGAGTAGGTCCCCGCGACGACGCCGACCATCATCACGAACGCGAACCCCTCGAGGCTCGACGCCGCGCCGTAATTGACCGCGAACAGCGTGACGGCGACCACGAGGACCGTCATCGAGGTGCGGATGGACCGCGCGAGGGTCTGGTTCAGCGACGCGTTCAGGAGGCGGGTGTCGGGGATCACGGATCGCCCCAGGTTCTCGCGGATCCGGTCGAACACCACGATGGTGTCGTTCATGGAGAACCCGATGAGCGTGAGGAAGGCGGCGATCACCGGAAGGTTGATCTTCACGTGGGCGATCCCGGCGGCGTCGCAGACGGCGACGGCGCCCAGAGTGATGACCACGTCGTGGACCAGCGCGATGGCCGCGGCGAACCCGTACGTGAAGTCCCGGAAGCGGAACCGCAGGTAGAGGATCTGCGCGAGGATGGACAGCACGACCGCGAGCATCGCCTCGTCCCGCAGGCGGCGAGCCACCCCGGGGCCGATGAAGTCGCTCTGGGGAACCGGGTCGGAGAGGTCCAGTCCCTCCTTCGCCTCCACCGAGGCCAGGAGCGCCTCCGTGAGGGCGAGGCGCCTCTGCGTATCGTCCACGCCGCGCACGTCGGCATTCCCCGTCACCAGGAACGAGATCGATCCCTCGGTCGGGTCGGGGACCGGCTCCACCTTCAGGTCCCGGTCGCCGCTGAACACGCCGTGTGCCGCCAGCACCGTCCGGACGCCCTCCGCCGTGGCGTCACGCGTGGAGAAGTTCAGCCGGACGACCACCTTCGCCGCGCCGCCGGTCGCGGGGACCGTGCACTCGCGAATCTCCACGGCCCGCGGGGCGAGAACCTCGGCCAGCTTCTCTTCGACGGCTGCCGTGAACATCCTGCCGCCCGCCTCGTCGCGACTGCGGGCGGTCAGTTCGAACGCGTCGCTCTGCTGGGAGAGGTCGAGCCGATCGGCGTCCACTCCCCGTCCGCGGATCGTGCGGACGGCGACGTCGCCGAGCCCCATCTCCGTTCCCACGGCGGCGGCGTGGGCACGCATGGCCGAGATCTCGATGGGGCGCCGGAGGGAGACGACGACGCGCTGCCCGCCGGTGAACTCGAGATCGTACTTGTCCTCGACGGCGCGGAACGCGAAGGCCACGGCCCCGAGGGCGAGAAGCGCCGTGGAGACGCGGATGAGCGGCCGCCGCATCCCCAGGAAGTCCCAGTTCCGCTGGAACATCACGGGACCCATGCGGAACTCCGTGAGGATCCCCTTCTCGATGCCCCAGAGGAACAGGGTGCGGGTCACGTAGAGCGCCGTGAACATCGAGATCGCGAGGCCGAGGATGAGGGTGAGCGCGAACCCCTGGACGGGTCCCGTTCCGATGGCGTAGAGGATCGCGGCGGTGATGACCGTGGTCAGGTTTGAGTCGAGGATGGTGATGAACGCGCGGTCGTAACCGGCGCTGATGGCCTGGAGGAGGCCCTTCCCCGTGGCCTTCTCCTCGCGGATGCGCTCGTTCACGAGGATGTTGGCGTCCACCGCCATGCCGAGAGTGAGCAGCAGGCCGGCGATCCCGGGCAGCGAGAGCGCGGCGCCGAGGAACATGAGGGCGCCGAGCGTCATGATCAGGTTCAGCAGGAGCGCGAGGTTCGCGACCCAGCCGACGCCGCGGTAGTACCAGGCCATGCAGCCGATGACGAGGAGGAAGGAGACGAGAACGGCGATCCGTCCGCGCCGAACGGCGTCCTCACCGAGCCCGGGACCCACGACGAAACTGCTGATCTCCTCGGGCTTCGCGGCGAGGGCGCCGCTCTGCAGGACGGTCACCAGGTCGGAGGCGCTCTCCTGGGTGTAGGGATTGAGGTCGCTGGAGATCTGGCCGGAACCGGGCAGCTTCGACTTGATCTCGGGGGCGGTCTCGACCACGCCGTTCAGGACGATCGCCATCTGCCGCTGGATGTGGTCGCCGGTGAAGTCGCCGAACGCGGAGGAGCGACCGGCCTTCATCTCGAAGGCCACGACGTAGCCCAGCCCCTGCTGGTTGCGCTCCGCGGCGGCCCGCGCGATGTCCTCGCCCCGGAACACCCACCGCGCGCGCTCCGTCTCGTGGGCGTCCTCCGCCTCCTTCACCCTGCGTTCCAGCGCCGCGATGTCGGCCCCGGCGGGCTCGCCGCTGCGCGCCGCCTCGAGGGCGCGCTGGGCGGCCGCGAGCGCGCGGGCGGTCCGATCCTCGGGCGTCTCGATGAGATACTCGGCGGCCCGGTCGTCCCCGCCGCCGCCGGGAACCCAGCGGTAGCCTTCCGTGACGACGTACTTCTCGGCCTCGCGCTGCCGACGGCCGCGCTCCGCCGTGGTCTTCTCGGTGTCGGCGACGATGCGGAACTCGAGGGCCCCCGTGCCGCCCATGACGCTCTTGATCCGGTCGATCTCCTCCTTGCCGCGACCGGGGAGTTCCACGGTGAACTGGTCGATTCCGCTCTCCGTGATGTTCACCTCGGAGAGGCCGTAGGAGTCGATGCGCCGACGCGTGATCTTGATGGCGTCCGCCAGCACGGAACTCTGCTCGAAACCCTCGGGGGCGCGGACGCGATACGTGATCGATGCGCCGCCCTTGAGGTCGAGGCCGAGCCCCAGTTCGTAGCGCGGCAGCGTCTTCCCGGGGGCGGGACGGACCAGCCGGGTCCACACCAGCCACGGACCGACGGTGGTCATGACCAGCGCCACCGCGATGAGGAGGAACCGACGGGAGAGGTTGGTCTGCATGGGGCTCCTGCCTAGGGGAGGATCTCCACGATGCCGGTGCGACGCACGCGCACGCGCACGTCCGGGGACTCGCTCACCCGGACCGACACCTCGTCCTCCCGGACGTCCACGACGGTCCCGAGCAGGCCGCCGCCCAGAACCACGCGATCGTGCTTCTTCACCTTGTCCAGCGCCTCGCGCCGGGCCTTCTCCTGCTTCTGCTGCGGCCGGATCATGAGGAAGTAGAACACCGCGAAGATGACCCCCATGTAGAGGAACACCTTGAAGTCGCCGCCGGGGCCGGAGGGGGCACGCGGCGCGACCGCTTCCTGCGCGAGGACGGGGAGGAACGACGGCGGCATGGGCAGAGGATCTCCGGGCGCGGGCGGGAGGGGCGCGCACCGTCGGCGGCGGCAATTCCTCCGCCGGTCCCCGCCCAAAGGGGTCCAATCGTAGGCCCCGAGTGACGCTGGCCAAGGATTCCGGGGGAGGGGGGCACCCCGTGAAGGTCCTGGTCGCCATGAGCGGGGGGGTGGACTCCAGCGTGGCCGCCTCGCTTCTGGTCGAGGAGGGCCACTCCGTGGTGGGCCTGTTCCTCCGGGGGGCCGGCGCCGCCGAGCCGAACCCCGCCGGGCGGGGCTGCTGCTCCGCGGGCGACGCGGCCGACGCGGCGCGGGTGGCCGACCTCCTCGGCATCCCGTTCTACGCCGCGGACTTCGCCGCCGAGTTCGAGGGCCTGGTGGACGCGTTCGTGGCGGAGTACCTCCGCGGGCGCACACCGAACCCGTGCATCGCTTGCAACCGGGATCTCAAGTTCGGCCGGGCGCTGGAGTACGCCTCGGCGCTCGGCTGCGATGCCATCGCCACCGGTCACTACGCGCGCGTGGAGGGACGGAACGGCCGCATGGCCCTCCGGAGGGCGGCGGACTCCGCCAAGGACCAGAGTTACGTCCTGTTCCCCCTCGCCCAGGAGGTCCTCCGCCGCGTGCGATTCCCCATCGGCGGGCTGGAGAAGGGACGGGTGCGGGAACTGGCACGGGAGCGCGGCCTGCCCACCGCGGACAAGCGGGAGAGCCAGGACATCTGCTTCGTGCCCGGGGGCGACTACCGGGAGGTCGTCCGCCGACGTGCGACGCCGGGCGTGCGCGCTCTCTCGCCGGGAAGGTTCGTGGGCGCCGGCGGCGAAACCCTCGGCCGGCACGACGGCACCGCGGGCTTCACCGTCGGGCAGCGGCGGGGGCTCGGGCTGTCCGGCGCGGCCCATCCCCTGTACGTGACGGCCATCGACGCCGCGTCGGGGACCGTCACCGTCGGCGGGGAGGAGGGACTGCGCCGCCGCGAGGTGCTCGTGGGGGGGTGGAACGGCGTCGCCGCGCCGTCCCCGGGAGCCGGCGAGACGCTCCGGGGACGCGGCCGCCTGCGCCACGGCCATCGGCCCCAGCCTGCGGTGGCCACGGGCGGCGCCGACGGGACCGTGGCGGTCCGGTTCGAGGAAGGGGTTCTCGCTCCCGCTCCCGGACAGGCGCTCGTGCTCTACGACGGGGAGGACCGCGTTCTCGGCGGCGGCTGGATCGAGGCGGTCCTTGACGGGTAGGTCAGATGCCGGCCTTCAGCGCGGGGCTCGCGCGGAAGGCGACGGTCCTCGACGGGGCGATGCGGATGGCCGCCCCGCTGCGCGGGTCCCGGCCCTCGCGGGCACGCCGGCGACGGACCGTGAACGTGCCGAAGCCGGACAGCGTGACGCGATGCTCGCGCCGGAGGCCCTTCTGGATCCCCTGGAGCACCGCCATCACGGCGCGCTCCGCCGCCGCCTTGCTGCAGTCCCGGCCCAGCGAGCGGGCCACCAGTTCCGCAAGTCCCGCGCGATTCACGACGCCCTCCCTCCCCCGACCCGGGGGGTGCTCTCCGCCCGTCATCGCCGGAGAGTCTCGCGAGGGGACATGGTCCCCTCGACGGAATCCGTGGAGTCCGGGTGAGAGGGCTCCGGCCGGCCACGCTCCGGTGGACCGCGGCAGCGGCTCTCGCGCTGGCGACGGTGCTGGCGCTGCGCGCGGGGGTTCCGTCCCGCCCCGTCGAGGTGATCGCCTGGGACGTCTCCCGCAGCCTCCAGCCGGACCGGGGCGAGGCCGACGGTCGCGGCGACGCACTGGCCGCGGCGCTCTCGTCCCGGGCGGGGTTCGTCCTGTTCGGGGCGCGGGCCCGCGTGGTGGTGGCCCCGGGCGAGGGGGAGGCCCCCGTCCGGAGGTCCACCGCGGAAGCGCTGACCTTCGCCGATCCGTCGGGAACGGACCTGGCATCCGCGCTGCGGTGCGCGGCGGGACTCGTGCCCGCGGGAACCCCGGGGCGGGTCAGGCTGTTCACCGACGGCCGCGCGACGGCGGGCGACACGGGGGCGGCGCTGGCGGAACTGCGGGCCGCGGGCGTCTCCGTGGTTGCCGCGGCACCGGTTCCGATGCCCCGCCTCGCGGCGCGACCGGCCGCCCTGCGGGTGCCCGCGACGGCCCGGACGGGGGAGTCGCTCCCCATCGTCGTCGAGATCACGGGCCCGCCCGATGGCGAGGGCTTCCTCACGCTGGAGGACCCCGACGGCGCGGAGGTGCACCGTCGACCCTTCCGCATTCCCGCGGGCGGACGCGCACGCGTTCCGTTCTCCGTCACCCCCGGATCCCCGGGCGTCCGCACGTACCGCGCCCGGGTCGCCGGGAGCGAACTCCTGCCGCCCGCGGAGGGCCGATGCCTCGTCGAGTCCGGCGCTCCCGTGCTCCGTCTGGGCCGCGCTCCCGCGGGGGCGGGGATCTCGTCGCTCCTTCGCGCCGTGTCCGGGGACCGGGAGGCGGACACCGGGAGCGGCAGCCCGGTCGTCCCCGACCCGCCGGTGCTCGACGGGCTCGCGCTCCTGGTGCTCGACGACGTGGCGGAGGGCGATCTCGGTCCCGACGGCGGAGCCCATTTGCGGGACGCGGTCGCGGGCGGCCTCGGTCTCGTCGTCCTGGGCGGCCCGAACACCCTCGGGGCGGGGGGGTTCGCGGGGCGGCCGGTGGAGGAGTGCCTCCCCGTCCTCTGCGCGCCTGGGCGCCCCCGCCCCCTCCTCGTCCTGGCGATGGACGCGTCGGGTTCCATGGAGGCACCCGGTCCCGGCGGCCGCTCCTCCGCGGTGGTCGCTCGGGAGGCGGCGGTGGCCCTGGTGGGGCGCGCCCCCGCGGACGCGCGGCTGGGTATCGTGCGCTTCTCCGATCGTGTGGGGGAGGTGGAGGGTCCCTTCGATCTGGCGGGGGAGGCGGGCCGGGGGGCGGCGCGGGTGGCGGCGTCGGGCGGCGCGCCACCGGGCGGAGGGACCCGGTTCGGCGCCGCCGTGGACGGGGCGCTGCGGCTCGTGGCGACGGTTCCAGCGGCGTCGCCGCGAGTCCTGCTCCTCGTGACCGACGGCAACCCGTCGGAAGGCGCCGACGCGCTGACGGCCTTGGGGGAGCGACTCCGCGCGGCGGAGGTGCAGTTGCGGGTGTTCGACCTCGGGGGCGGACCCCCCGACGGGCTCCGGCCCATGACCGCCGCCGCCGGCGGGGAGAGAGTCGACCTCTCCGCGGGCGTCGACGGCGGCCGCCTCGAGGCGGCGCTGCTGCGGGCGGCCTCGGGCGTGGATCCCGCAGCGTGGCGACCCGGCTCCGTGGGCGTCCGGGGGGGTCCATGGGAGGGCGCTCTCGGCCCCCGGCCGGCGGGTCTCCCGCCCGTGGAGGGCCACGTGCGGGTGAGTCCGCGGGAGGGCGCGGAGGTCTGGCTGGGCCTCGCCGACGGGGATCCCCTGCTCGTCGCGGGCCGCCATGGTCTCGGGCGGTCGGCGGTGTTCTCGGCCCCTCCCGCCGCCGGGGACGGGGCCTGGCTGCGGGATCCGGCGGCGGCGGTGCTGGCGGAAGCGCTGCGCTGGGCCATGCGCCCCGCGGGAACCACCGGATACCGGGGCACGGCCGTCGCGGCGGCCGGGGGGGCGGGGCCGGAGGTCGCGCTGGAGGTTCCGTCGGAGGTGGTTCCGCCGGCGGAGGTTCGCGTGGGCGGCGTGGCGCTCCGACGGGTCGGCCCGCGGAGGTTCGCCCTGACCCTCCCCCGCACCCCCGCGTCGGGGATCGTCACCTTCGAGGACGGCGACGGCCGCCCCCTCGCAAGGGCCCCCGTGACTCCCGCCCCGGACCCGGAGGCGCAGGCGTTGGGGGTCGACGCCGCGGCGCTGGCGCGTCTCCGCGTGGAGGCCCTCGCTCCTCCCGGCGCCGGACGGGGCTGGGCCGGGGCCGGGGCGGGGGCGGCGGTCCTGGCACTGGTCCTGTTCGTCGCCGCGGCGCTGCGGGAAGCCGGGGATCACCGCGATCGATGGATCGTCCAACGGGAGGAAGGGAGGGCACCATGAGTTCCAGGGGTCTCGTCGCCGCCGTCGTCGCCGCTTCGGTCTGCGCGCTGCTCCTGCTCCAGGCGGGGTGCGCGACCGGTGGCCGGCACTACGAGGAGGACCCGGTCCTCCAGCGCGACGTCCGCCAGCGCATCGCCCTCATCGAGCACCTCACGGGCGTGGACGCCCACCAGAATCTCGTCCATCTGGGCTCCGTCGGCATCGTCTCCGTGCCCCTCCTCATCGAGGAGATGGCCGCCCACGAGTCGCCCCGCGTGCGTGCGGGCTGCGCGCAGGCGCTGGGATACTCGCAGGACTCCCTGGCCGTGGAGCCCCTCGCCCGCGCCGCCGTCGAGGACGGCGACCCGGGCGTCCGCTACACCGCCGCCTACAACCTGCTCCTGTTCCAGGAGCCCCGCGGGCTTCCCGTGCTGGCGGAGGCGCTCTCCAGCGAGGAGCCGAGCCACCGGCGGGACGCCTTCGCATCGCTCCGCGCGCACACCGGGCAGGAGTTCGGGTACCGCCCGGTGGCCGAGCCCGAGGCGCGCGAGGTCTCGGCGCGGCGCTGGCGGGAGTGGATCGGCTCCCTCCGGCCGGAGGAGGCGCGACTCCTGCTCATCGCCCACGGGCGATGAACGGGAACTCCGGCGCACTTATGCGTCGCTCCTGCCTTCTCCCGGCGGTGGCGCTCGCCGCCCTCGCCTGCGCCGGGACGCCCCAGGCGCCCCCGCGCACCGTTCCCCAACCGGATCTGCTCGGCCCGGCGAACGCCGAGGAGTACCTGGACGCCCTCGGGCTGTGGGCGGCCGGTGACGGCGAGGGCGCGGAGCGGGCGCTGCGGGGGTGCCTCGGAGTCCGACCCCTCCACGTACCCAGCCATCTGCTCCGGCAGGACATCCTCGCGGCGACGGGGCGGGAGGAGGAGTCGCGTCGCGACTACGCGGCGCTCGTCGCGGAGCAGCCCACCTCCGCCGCGGCCCAGCTCCTCGGCGCGAGGAGCGCGCGCGGGCCCCTGGAGGCGAGAATCGCGGCCTACCAGGAGGCGGCCTCCCGGGACGCGGCGGCGCCCTGGCCGCGCATCGCCCTCGCCGTCGCCCGCGCGGAGCGCGCGGCGAAACTCTGCGCGCAGGGCGAGGCCCGCGCCCGGGAGGGATTCCGGGACGAGCAGGCCCGTTTGCGCGAGGAGGCGCGGGCGGAGATCGAGCGCGCCGCGATGGAGGCGGAGCGGGCGGCCGCCCTGGCTCCCGACCTCGCCGCCGCGCACGCCGCGCGGGGCCACGTCGCGGCCGCGGCGGCGGATCTGGCCCTCGGCGGGGAGCAGGACGCGCGGGACCACCGAGGGCGGGCGCTGGAGGCGTTCGCCCGGGGCCTCCAACTGGACCCGGGGGATCCCCGGCTCCTGTACGCGCGCGCCCTCGCGCTGCGCACCATCCCGGACCTCCCGGAGGCCCAGCGGGATCTCGATCTGGCGGCGGCCGCCGCTCCGCGCGACGTCGGGATCCTGCGCGCGCGGGCGCGGAATCTCTCCGACCTCGACCGCCGCGCGGAGGCCCTGGAGGCATGGGGCGCGGTCCTGGACGCGGAGCCGCAGGATGCCGACTCCCGGGTCGAACTGGGGATCGCGCTCTACCGGCTGGACCGGCTGGACGACTCGCTGCGCGAGTTCCGAACCGCCGCCGAGGCGGCCGCGGCCGCCGGGACTCCGGCGTGGAAGGCGGTGCGGGGGGAGGCGACGGTCCTGGCGCAGCGGGCCATCGACTCGGGCGCTCCGGAGGATCTGGCCGCCGCCGTCAAGGCGCTCGACGCCTACCTCGAGGCCGGGGGCCCGGACCGCGCCTGGGCGACGGCGCTGGCGGGGCTCATGGCGGGGGACAGGTCCCCGCCGGAACCGGCCGCCGACCCCCGCTGAGCGGCGCGAGCGCGACGACTCCCCTCACGGCCCCGTGAGCGGGCGACGACTTGCCGGTGGCGGAGGGGGAGGGAGACGCCCGGGCGGGCTTCGCCATCCCGGCGCGTCGACTCCGCGTCAGGGCTCCAGCGCGAGGACCCGTCCCGCACCGTCGGCGAGCGCGACGATGAGGAACCCCTCGACCGCAGCGGGGGATGCCTTGATCGGGCCCGTCGCCGAGTAGACCCACCTCACGCGGTCGAGCGCGAGGTCGTAGGCGACGAGGGAACCGGAGGACGATCCCGCGTAGAGCACGCCGCCGGCCTCCAGGGCCCCGCCGTCCGTCCCGACGCCGACGGACGTACTTCCCAGGACCTTCCCCTCCGCCAGGGAGACCCTCACCACGGTCCCCTGCGTCGTGAGCACGCGGATTCCGTCGGGCCGCAGCGCCGGAGCGACGTGGCTGTTGCCGCCCAGGTCCGCCACCCAGCGGACGCTCCCGTCCGCGAGGGAGAGGCGCTCCAGCGTGCCCGCGTCCGTCCCCGCCAGCACGCCGCCGTCACCGTCCGCCGTGGGAGGCGCCAGCGCCGGACCCGAGAGCGGGCGGCGCCACCGCTCCTTCCCGTCGCCCCCCACGCAGACCAGGGCGCCGTCGGCGAGTCCCAGGAGGACGGACCCGGCGATGCTCACGGGGCGGCTCATGGCCGCGCTGCCGAGCGTCAGGGACCAGGCCGGGCTCCCGTCGGCGCGGCGCAGGGCCACCAGGTGACCCTGCTCGTCGGCGAAGACGACGAGGTCCCCGACGAGGGCGGGTCGGGTGGCCGCGCTGGAGGGGAGGCGCACCTGCCACGCGAACTTGCGCGCCGCGACGTCGAGGGCGAACGCCTCCCCGTCGGCCCCGGCGAAGTAGGCGCGGCTCCCGTCGGAGACGATGCCGCCGCGCACGCCGCTGGCGTGCTTCGTGTCGAGCTGGAACGCCTCGTCCCCGCTGTCCAGCGCAAAGACGCGGACGACGCCCGCCCGTGAGGCCACCACGACGGACTTCCCGACGATGGCCGGCGTGCTCTCGACGGCGGCCCCGGCGTCCTTCTGCCACCGGAGATTCCTCTGGAGGTGGACCGCGAGGACGGCCGTCGTGTCCGCCGGCAGGCCCTTCAGCCGGATGACGTGCGGCTCGAACCCCGCCAGTTCGAGCCGCACCTCCGTGACGCCGGTGTACGGATAGGTGAACTCGCGGGAGGGATCGGCGACGCCCACCTTGATGGGCTTCAGCTCCGGGCGGGTCACCGTGACCGTGGCGCCGGGAGGCGTGGTCGTCACGCGGACCGGCAGTTCCACGGTGACGCGCAGGTCGATGTCCTGCGCCTCGAGCAGCGTCTTGCGGAGGAGATCGAAGGCCTCCTGGAGGCGCCCCGCCTTGCGGAGTTCCTCCGCCCGGGTGATGCCGCTCCGCGTACCCTCCAGCGACTTCATCGTCTCCCGGATCCGTCGCTCGCGCCCCGGCGCCTCCAGGACCGTCTCCACGAGCGGGGCGAAGAACTCCCGCGGCTCCCCGGCCCGGAACGCGGCGCACCGGTCGAGGAACTCCTGGCACTGGCGCACGGCGCCGTCGAGGTCGCCGCGGCCCTTCGCCGCCGCGACCTCCTCGAGCGTCAGGCGGAACCCCTCCTGGAGTTCGATGCCCTGGACCATGGCGGACGCCTGCTTGTGCGTCGTGTCGAGGGTCTTGTAGTACTGGTCGAGGTCCTCGACGCTGCTGGCGAGGTCCGTCAGCCGGACCCCTTCCGTGGCACCGACGACCTCCTCCGCGTTCTGGAGCGCCAGCAGCGTCGCCGGCCAGTCCACGCGGCCCTTCATGGCCAGCGCCTTCGTGGTCGCGGCGTACACATCCCGCTTGCGCGCGTCGTCCGCCCGGTCGAGTTTCACGGCCTCGACGTTCGTCATGGTCGCCTGGATGTCGGCCAGTTCGCGGAGCAGCATCGTCTTGCTTGCCCGCACGGAACTGCGCACCTGCTCCTGCGACCACTTCAGGAGATCCTCGAAGTCCTTCACGCCGCGGAGCGGGTCCGACTCGGGCCCCTTCACGCGTTCGTAGGCCTGGAGGTTCTTCTGGATGGCCTCCGCCAGCTTCATCTGTTCCGACAGCGCGGCGGCGGGATTGGCGTACTCGTCCTCGATGACCTTCTTGAACGCGGCCACGCGCTTCGCCCGCTCCGGCGCCTGCTTCCTCGTCACCAGCTGCTGGAGCAGCGTGTCGGCGTTCAGGCGGTCCTCGGATCCCTCCTCGGCCCCGCGGAGCACCTCCGCCACCAGCGCCTCGGCCTCGTCCATCGCGCCGTCGGCCTTGATGATGGCTTCCGCCCGGTCCAGCTTCTCGGAGGCGCTGAGCGGGCGGAACATGTAGGCCAGCATCAGCGCCGCGACGCCCGCGGCGGCGGCGCCGATGCGCAGGAACTTCTTCCGCTGGATCCGCGCCTTCTCGCCCGCGAGGATGGCGTCGATGCGATCCTTCAGGTCCTTCCGATCGGGGTCCAACTGGAGAAGCTTGCGGTAGACGCCGAGGAGCAGCTGGCCGCGATCCTTCCTCGCCTCCAGCGTCTGGGCCGCGGCGTCCATCTCCGCCATGCCCTCTTCGCGCCGCCCCAGCGCCAGCAGCGCGTTGCCGCGCTGGATCCGCAGCCCGACGCTCTCCGGCATGGAGGCCAGGCCGCGATCCAGGAGCCGCAGGGACCCGTCGAAGTTGCGGTCGTCGCTCAGCAGCCGGGCCGCCTCGCGGCAGGCGTCCTCGGCCCTGTCCATCTGCTCCAGCGCGACGTACACGTCCATCAACTGCTCGTACGCGGTCTCGTTCCGGGAGTCCTGCTCGACGGCGGCGCGCAGGGCCTCCGTCGCCTCGATGGACCGGCCCTCGGTGCGGTGGAGTTCGCCGAGGCGCGCCAGCGTGACGGACGCCTCCTTGCGGGAGCCCGCGGCGGACTCGGCATCGGCGAGCCGCTTGAGAAGACCGGCGTCCTGGGGACGCCCGTGCACTGCCCGCGCCAGCATGCGGGCCGCGGGCGCGAAGTCCTTCCGCTCAAGGAACGGGGCGGCGCCGGCCTCCAGTTCGTCCGGAGTCGTGGGGCGGATGAGGCTGTTGTCCAGCAGCGCGACGAAGGCCTGGGCCGTGTCGAAGGGGGAGAGGTAGAACTCCTCGAACACCTGGGTCACGGCGGACGTGCCGTCGAGCGTCTCGAGCAGGGCGAGGGCGGGTCGGCCCACCTTCTCCGGGTCCGGCTTCGCGCCGTCGACCCGGATGAAGAACTCCTGCTGATCCCCGATGCGCTGCAGGGTCAGGGAGAACTCGTCCATGCGCCGCGCCGCTTCCATCACGACGTCGGTGACGTTGAAGAAGAACTCGGCGAAGGGGCCGGGGCCGCCGGAGGGGCCGGCGTTGGCGCCCTCCAGGAACTGGAACTTCCCGGACTTCCAGTTGAACGAGTCGTAGATCTCCTCGGCCGCCTGGTAGCGGCAGGCCTCGGAGATGTCCTCCTGCTTGACGAGGCCCGTCTGCACGAGGATGTCGCCCAGCTTCGCGTCCTTGGCCCGCTCCTGCTTGAGGACCGCGACGCGGAGGTCGCCGTCGCTCAGCTTCCCCATGCCCACGAGGAGGTTGCCGAGGCGGAACCGCCGGGCGCTGCGGCTGGTGAGCAGGGAGACGCCGTCGTCCGTGAAGTGGAACCGCCGCTCGGTTTCGCCGTAGCGGACCACCAGCGTGCCGGACTGGCGGTTCATGCTCAGGGTCTGGAAGATGTCCGCCAGACCCAGGTTGGTGAGGTCGCCCTCGAAGGCCATGGAGTGTTCCCGGATCCCGGCGGCCCCGCCGCCCGCCTTGCCCGCCCCGCGTCCCCGGGCTACAATCGCGGACCCGGGCGCGAAATCCTAACCCGTGGCAGGGGACGGGATAAAGGACAAGTCCCAGAGGGGGGTCGCGTGCTCCACGTCGTCTGCGCCTGCGGCTCCCTGGTCACCGGGACGTCCGGTGCCGCCGGGGGCGATCCGACGTGCAGGTCCTGCCACCGGCCGGTGCCCTTCCCGCGGGCGGCGATCCTGGAGGCGGCGGGGCACGTTCCCGCCTCGAAGACGATGGCGGGTCCCGCGAGTCACCCCCCGGCGGCGCCGCCCGGTCCCCCCTCCGCCGACGCCTCCCCGGCGGCGGCTCCCGGTTTCGGGTACGACCTGCGGCTGGATCTCCCCGCGCTGGACCGGCAGGCGCGTCAGGCCGGTGCCCTGGGGCGGCTCTCCCTGTGGTCCGCCGTGCTCGGCGCCGCCGCCGTGCTCGCCCTCCTCCCGGCTCCCGCCGTGGCGCGGGTCCTCTGCACCGTGGGGATGCTGCTCGGCGGCTGCCTGCTCTGGGGCGCCTTCCGCGCCGCCCGCGTCGCCGCCCTGGCCGCCATCGCCCTGGCGGAGCGGCATCGGGAACTGGCCCACCGCGTCGTCCGGTAGCACCCCTCCCTGGAGGGGTCGCGCGCCCCGTGCCGCCGCTACCCCCGCAGGTGCGCCGCGATCTTCCGGGCGGTCGGGTGCCGGACGATGCCGCGCTCGGTGATGAGCGCGGTGACGAGTTCGGCGGGGGTGACGTCGAAGGCGGGGTTGAGGACGGGCATGCCGGAGGGGGCGACGGGCCGGCCGCCGAAGGCGCGCACCTCCTCCGGGTCCCGCTCCTCGATGACGATGTCCTCGCCCCCCGCCGTGTCCGGATCGATGGTGGTGGTGGGCGCGACGACGTGGAACGGGATGGAGTGGGCCGCGGCGAGGACAGCCACGGAGTACGTGCCCACCTTGTTGGCGAAGTCCCCGTTGGCGGCCACGCGATCGGCGCCGAGGAAGACGCCGTCCACGAGGCCCCGCGCCATGAGGCCGCCGGCGGCGTTGTCGCAGACGAGGTCCGCGGGGATGCCCCGGGCCCGGCATTCCAGCGCCGTGAGGCGGGCGCCCTGGAGGAGCGGCCTCGTCTCGTCCACGAGCACGCGGAACCGCTTCCCCGCCCGCTTCGCCTCCACGAACACGGAGAACGCCGTGCCCTGGCCCGCCGTGGCGAGGGCGCCGGTGTTGCAGTGCGTGAGGTACGTCCCCCCGTCCCTCACGAGGGCCGCCCCGTGGCGCCCCATGGAGCGGCAGGCGGCGGCGTCCTCGCGGTGCAGCGTCCGCGCGGCGCGCAGCGCGGCGCGCGCCGCCGCGCCCAGCGGATCCCGGCCGCGGAGTCCGTTCACCCACGCGCGTCGCGCGAGGCGCACTCCCATGGCGAGGTTCACCGCCGTGGGGCGGGCCTCCTCCAGCAGCAGCGTCTCCTCCCCGAGCGCCTCCTCGGCGCCCTCCCGGTCGCCCGCGGCCACGCGGCGCCCCGCGGCCAGCACGACTCCGTAGGCCCCGGCGACTCCCAGCGCCGGCGCCCCGCGCACCGCCAGGCGGCGCACCGCGTCCACGACGTCGGCGACGGTGGCGCAGGCGAGGACGTGGAACGTGCCCGGGAGGAGCGTCTGGTCCAGGAGGTGGAGGCGGCCCGTGGCGGCGTCCCCCTCCCAGCGGAGGGTGGGAGGCAGGCGCGGCCTGGTCACGCGCCTCCGGTCCGCGCGCGGACCTTCGCGTCCTTCTCCAGCACGCCCCGCACCATCTCCTCGCGGTGGGACTCCAGGCGGCGGCGGAGCGCGCGATCGCCCAGGGCGAGGATCCGCGCCGCGAGGTAGGCGGCGTTGGAGGCGCCCATCTCGCCGATGGCGACGGTGGCGACGGGCACCCCGGAGGGCATCTGCACCGTGGACAGCAGCGCGTCGAGCCCCTGGAGCGGCGTGGCGTTCAGCGGGACCCCGATCACCGGCAGCAGCGTGCGCGCCACGACCGCCCCGGCGAGATGGGCCGCGCCGCCGGCGGCGGCGATGAACACCCGCACGCCCCCCTCCTCCGCGCCCCGGATGTAGGCCTCCACCTGCTCCGGGGTCCGGTGCGCGGAGAGCACGCGCATCTCGTGCGGGATCCCGAGGGCCGTGAGGCCCTTCGAGCAGCGCTCCATCACGGGGAGATCGGAGTCGCTCCCCATGAGGATGCCCACCAGCGGACCGGCGCGTCGAGCCATGGGAGTCCTCCCGTGTTCAGGGGGCCTGCGTCAGCCGCTCCAGGATCTCGCGGTAGCGTGCGGCGGTGCGCTGGATCACGTCCGCGGGGAGCGCCGGCGGCGGGGGCTCCTTGTTCCAGTCCGTCGTCTCGAGGTGGTCGCGCACGATCTGCTTGTCGAAGGAGGGCGGGGACCGGCCCGGCTCCCACTCCTCCCGCGGCCAGTAGCGGGAGGAATCGGGCGTGAGCACCTCGTCGATGAGGGTGATGCGCCCGGCGGCGTCGCGGCCGAACTCGAACTTCGTGTCCGCCAGGAGGATGCCCCGCTCGGCGGCGTAGGACGATCCCTCGTCGAACACCCGCACCGAGAGATCGCGGAGGGCGACCGCCGTCTCATGGCCCACGATGGAGGACATCCGCGCGAAATCGATGTTCTCGTCGTGGCCGGACACCGCCTTGGTGGCGGGGGTGAACAGGATCTCCGGCAGGCGATCCGCCAGCCGCATGGCCGGCGGGAGCCGGTGGCCGCACACGGACCCCGTCTCCCGGTAGTCCTTCCAGCCGCTCCCGACGAGGTACCCGCGCACCACGCACTCCACGGGGAACACGGTGCACTTGCGCACGAGCATGGTGCGTCCGCGGAGGACGTCCCCGTGGGCCCGCGCCGCCTCCGGCATGGCGTCGATGTCGGTGGTCACGAGGTGGTGGGGGACCACGTGCTCCAGGCGGCGGAACCAGAACTCCGACAGCGCCGTGAGCACCGCGCCCTTGCCCGGGATGCCCTCGCGGAACACCACGTCGAAGGCGCTCAACCGATCCGTGGTGACCACCAGCAGGTGCTCGCCCGCGTCGTAGAGGTCGCGGACCTTCCCCCGGCCGAGCAGGGGGAGTCCGTCGATGCGGGTCTCGAGGACGACGGCGGGGCCTGGCATGGATCCTCCGGGGGGACGGGGGCGGGCGCGGAATGTAGCACGCGGTCCCGCGACGCTGGAATCGCTCCGCGGTGGGTGTTCCCGGCGCCGGGCCCGTCGGACTTCCGCCGCCGCGGGACCGGTGCGAACATGTCCCGCCGCGCCGGGCCGGGTCCCGGGCGGGGAGGGGGCGGCATGGACGCGGCGGCGGGCGGCGGGGCGGCGGCGGGCGCATGAGCGGGCCCGCCGCGCAGATCGTCGTCCGCGTCCCCGGGAGCAAGAGCGAGGCCATCCGCGCCCTCGTGCTCGCCGCCCTGGCGCCGGGCACGGGCCGCGTCACCGGCACGCCGGCGTCGCGGGACGTCGCCGCCGTCGTGGGGGCGCTGCGGGGCCTCGGGATCGTGGTGGAGGGGGAGCCGGGCCCGGCGGCGCTGGTGGTGCGGGGATGCGGCGGGGCGCTGCCCGGCGGCGACCGCACGGTGCGCGTCGGCGGATCGGCGACGGGGCTGCGGATCCTCGCCTGCGTGGCGGCGCTCCGCCAGGGGCGGACCCTGCTGGACGGGAACCGCTCCCTCCGCGCGCGTCCCGCGGGACCCCTCGCCGCGGCGCTGGCGCCGCTGGGCGTCCGCGTGCGGACCCGTCGGGGCCGGCCGCCGGTGGTGGTCGAGGGGGGCCCGTCGCGCGGGGCGGCGGGAACGGTGGGCGTCGACGCCGCCCGGACCTCCCAGGTGGCGTCCGGACTCCTGGTCGCGGGAGCCGCGCTCCCCGGGGGGATCCGGGTGCGCCTGGAGGGGACCGCGGTGTCGCGCCGCTACCTGGACCTGACCGTGGAGGTTCTCCGGCGTGCGGGCGTGTCGGTGCGCCGCACGGGGGACGAGATCCACGTGCGGGAGGGGATCCCGCGCGCCCCCCGGCTGCGGGTCGAACCGGACTGGTCCTCCGCCGCGTACCCGCTCCTCGGAGCGGCCCTCCGCGGCGTCCGGGTGCGCGTCCCCGATCTGCCGCCGCGGAGCGCCCAGGCGGATCGCGCCGTCCTGGGCGTGCTTCGCGCGGCGGGGGTCCGGTGCGGGGTGGACGCCGCCGGGGCGTGGGCGGAGGGCGGCGGCGCACTCCGTCCGTTCTCCGCGGACCTGCGGGACGCACCGGACCTGGCGCCGGTGGCCGCGGCGCTGGCGCTCTTCGCACCCGGGGAGAGCCGCGTGACGGGAGCGGCCCACCTCCGCGCGAAGGAGTCGGACCGCATCGCGTCCTGCGTGGCGGCGGCGCGGGCGCTGGGGGCCGGGGCGGAGGGGACCGCGGACGGATTCGTGATCCGCGGGGGGACGCCGCGCGCGGGCGCCGTGGATCCGCGCGGGGATCACCGCATCGCCCTGGCGTTCTCGCTGGCCGCCGCCGCCATCCCCGGGGCCCGCGTCGGCGGCACGGCCTGCGTCGCGAAGTCGTGGCCGGGGGCGCTGCGCGCCATGGCGCCGCTCCTCGGGCGAGGCCCCGCGCATTCCTCCGGCGGCTCCGGAAGCGCGGAGTAGAAACGGGCTCCCATGCCCGACTTCCAGACGCTCATCCTCGATCTCCAGCGCTACTGGGCGGCCCGGGGCTGCGTCGTCGTCCAGCCCCAGGATCAGCCCGTGGGCGCGGCGACGTTCGCCCCGTCGACGTTCCTCCGCTGCCTCGGCCCCGATCCCTGGCGCGTGGCCCACGTCCAGCCCTGCCGGAGACCCACGGACGGCCGCTACGGCGACAACCCGTTCCGGTTCCAGCGCTACTACCAGTTCCAGGTGGTGCTCAAGCCGGCGCCCGCCGACTCCATGGACCTCTACCTCGGCTCCCTGCGCAGCCTCGGCATCGACCTGGCGGCGCGGGACGTCCGGTTCGTGGAGGACGACTGGGAGTCCCCGACGCTGGGCGCCACGGGACTCGGCTGGGAGGTCTGGCTCGACGGCATGGAGGTCACGCAGTACACGTACTTCCAGCGCATGGGCGGCCGGGACCTCGACGTCGTCTGCCTGGAACTGACGTACGGGCTCGAGCGCATCGCCATGTACCTCCAGGGGAGGGACTCGGCCTTCGACCTCGAGTGGGCCCCGGGCATCACCTGGGGCGAGGTGTCCCGGCGGTACGAGCGGGAGGCCAGTGCGTACAACTTCGAGGTGGCCGACCCGGAGGCCTGCGCCGCCGCCTTCGACGCCGCCCGCCGCGACTGCGCCGCCCTCCTGGAGCGGGACCTGGTGCTGCCCGCGCACGAGCGGGTCCTCGACGCCTCCCACCAGTTCAACCTCATGGACGCCCGCGGGGTCCTCGGGGTGAACCGGCGAGCCGAGATGATCGGGGAGGTGCGGAAGATGGCCCGCGCCTGCGCCGATCGCTGGCTCGCCCTGGCGGCGCCGGCGGGGGCGGCGTCGTGAGCGCCGCCCGCGCCCTCCGCCTTCTCGCAGGGCTGGTCGTGGCGGCCGGCCTCGCGTCGCCGGCGGCCCGCGCCGAGGGCCCGCCGGATCGCCGTCCCGCGACGGTGGAGGAGTGGATCGCCCGCCAGGATGCGCAGCTCTCCTCGGGCAACGAGGAGGCGGCGATCCTGGAGGCGCGGACGCGCGTGGAGAAGGAGAAGGACAGCGCGGAGGCGCGCTACCTGCTGGGCCGCGTGTACGGGAGCGCCGCGGACCGGCACCTGATGGCGGGGAAGGCGGACGGGGAGGACCTGCTGGAGCGGGCGCGCGTGCAGTTCCAGGGGGCGCTGGAACTGGACGTGACCTACGCCGCCGCGTGGCGGGGCCTGGCGAAGGTCCACCGCCGGAAGAAGGAGTTCGAGACCGCCCTCCGCGAGGCGCGCAAGGCGCACGGCCTCGACCCGGACTCCGACGAGGGATTCCTCCTCGTCGTGACGTGCATGTACGAGTCGGGGGATCGCACGGGCGCCTACGCCACGGTGGAGGCGGAGATCAAGAGACGTCCGGAGGAGGCGGAACTCCGCGTCCTGCTGGCGACCCTCATGGCGGGGGAGGGCCGCTCCCGCGAGGCCGAGGCGGAACTCCGCCTCGCCGTGGCGAAGCGCCCCGACCACGTCCAGGGCCAGGAACTGCTCGTGCAGATCCTCGCCTCCACGGGGCGCCCAACGGAGGCCGTCGCCGCGTGCCGCGCCGCCCTCGCGGCCTCCCCGAAGTCGCTGCGCCTCCACCACCTCCTCTGCAGCCTGCTCCTCAAGGCGGACGACCGCATCGGCGCCATCGCGGCGATGGAGGCCTTCGCCCGCCTGGACCTCCCCGCGGACCTGCGGGCCGCGCTGGCGGCGGACCTGGAGCAGTTGAGGAGCGCTCCCGAGGGGGACGCGGAGACGCGCCCCCTCACGGTGGAGGAACTGGCGGATCGGCTCCATTCCGCCGACGTGCTGGAGCGGCGCCGCGCCATGCAGGCCCTGCTCGAGATCGACCACCGGGGGGTCCTCCCGCCGGCGGTCGTGCGCGCGGTCACGGATCCCGACGAGTCGGTGCGCGTCTACGCCGTGCAGATGCTCTCCGTCCACGGCGGCCCCGCCGCCGCGGGGATCATGGAGGTGCTGCTGTTCCATCCGCGGGATCGCGACACGTCGGCCCGCGTCCGCGCGTTCGCGACCCGCGCCCTCGGCTCCCTGCGCGCCGCCGCCGCCCTCCCCGTGCTCATGCGCGCGCTCGAGGAGCCGGAGCCGGAACTCATCCGTGCCGCCATCGCGGGAATCGCCGAGGTGACCGGGAAGTCGTTCGTGGACGACCCCGAGGCCCCCGTCCCGCAGGCAAGCCGCGACACGGTGCGGGCCGCGTACCGCGCGTGGTGGAACGGCGAGGGCGGCACCTGGTGGAAGAAGCGGAAGGTCGCTCCCGCCGTGGCGGAGACCGGCAGCCGGCGCCTCGCGAAGTACCTCGTCCCCCTGCTCGAGGACGGCGACGGGGAACTCCGGGCCGCCGTCCTGGACATGCTCGCGACGCTCGCCGGAGACCCGGTCTGGAAGGCGCTCCCCGTGGGGACTCCGGAGGAACGGAAGGCCGCGGTGGAGCGGGCGACGACGTGGCTGGACGCGAAACGCTGATGCCCGCGCTGTTCGTCGAGGTGCGCTGCGAGGAACTCCCCGCGCGCCGGGTCCGCGCCGCGGCGGAGGCGCTCCGCGACGGACTCCGCGCCGGGCTCGCGGAGGCCGGCCTCCTGGAGGGGGAGGGCGGTCCGCCCTCGCCGCCGCTGGGAACCCCGCGCCGGCTCGCGGCCCACGTCGCGGACGTGCGCGCCCGCCGCGCCGATCGGTCGGAGCGCGCGTGGGGCCCGCCCGTCGCCGCGGCGTTCGCGCCCGACGGCCGTCCGACGAAGGCCGGCGAGGGGTTCGCACGGAGCGTCGGCGTCGCCCTGGAGGCCATGGGCCGGGGGGAGAAGCAGGCGGGAAAGCCGCCCTACCTCTACGCCGACCGCGTGCTTCCCGGCGCGCCCGCCGCGGACCTGATCCCGGGAATCCTCCGGGAGGTCCTCCGCGGGCTCCCGTTCCGGAAGACCATGCGCTGGCCCGGGTCCGACCTCCCGTTCGCCCGGCCCGTGCGAGGCCTCGTGGTGCTCCTCGGCGGAGAGGTCGTGCCCTGCACCCTCGCGGGGGTGACCGCCGGACGGACGACCCGCGGCCACGCGTTCCTCGCACCGGACCCCATCGAGCTCGCGACCGCCGACGTCGCCGCGTACCGCGACGCGCTCCGCTCCGCGCGCGTGCTGGTGGACGGCGACGAGCGCCGCGCGCGCATCCGCGAGGCCGTCGTCGCGGCGCGCACCGCCCTCGAGGCGGCCGCCGCGGACTGGGACGCGGCCGACGGCGGACTGCTGGACGAGGTCGAGGGGCTGGTGGAGTGGCCGTCGGCGCTGGCGGGCGCGTTCGACGCCGCCTACGCGGTCCTCCCGCCGGCAGTCCTCGTCACGTCCATGGCCCACCACCTCAGGTATTTCCCCGTGCGCGCCGCCGGGGGCGGCCTCCTCCCGCGCTTCGTGTCGGTGACGGATCGGGACGCGAGCGCCGCCGACGGAATCCGGGCCGGCAACGAGCGCGTGCTGCGGGCGCGGCTCTACGACGCGCGGTTCTTCCTCGAGAACGATCGGAAGCGTCGACTGGAGGAGTTCCGGCCGGCGCTCGCCGGCGTGGACTTCCACCGCGGCCTGGGCACCCTGCTGGAGAAGTCGGAGAACGTGCGGGCCGCGGGGGCGGCGCTCGCGGATCGGCTCGCGCTCGCGGCGGACCAGCGGACCGCCGTGGATCGCGCCGGGTTCCTGCTCAAGTGCGATCTCGTGACGGAGGTCGTGAAGGAGTTCCCCGAACTGCAGGGGCAGATCGGCGCGGAGTACGCCCGCCGCGACGGGGAGTCCCGCTCCGTGGCGGCGGCCCTGGCGGCGCAGTACGCGCCCCACCACGAACGGGCGGAGGTCCTCGCCGATCCCGCCGCGGCGGTGGTCGCCGTGGCGGAGCGCGCGGACTCGCTGGCGGCGTACTTCTCCATCGGCGAGGAGCCCACCGGCTCGGCGGATCCCTTCGGGCTCCGCCGCCACGCCATCGGACTCCTCCACGTGCTCGAGGCGACGCGCTGGCCCCTCTCCGTGGAGGAGGCGCTCGCGCCCGCGTGCGCGGCGCGGCGCGTGCCGGCGGAGGCCATGCCGCGGCTCCACGCCTTCGTGTGGGCCCGCGCCGGGCAGCGGGCGCGGGACGACGGGTTCGTGGACTTCATCGAGTGCGTGGGCGCGCCCACGGATCTCCCGTTCCACCTCTACGGGGACCGCCTCCGCGCCCTCCGCGCCCTGTCCGCGCGGGAGGACTGGAAGGACCTCGTCGCGCTGGTGGAGCGGACGGGCAACATGGGACGCGCGGGCCCCGTCGACGCGGCGGCCCTGCCCGCCGCCGGGAAGGCCGTCGCCGCGGCGCTGGCGCGCGTGGATGACGGGGACGCCGGGGGCGGGCCGGAGGCCTTCGGGGCGCGCTTCGCCGCCGCCCTCGCCGCGCCCGTGGCGGCGCTGTTCGACGCCGTCCTCGTGGACGACCCCGCGGAGCCGGAGAGGACGGCGGCGCTCCGCGCGCTCCTCCACGACGTCTTCCGGCGGTTCGCCGATCGGGTGGGGGACCTGCGTCGGCTCGGCTCCGGCGCCCGGCCGCCGCGGGCCTGATGCTCGACATCCACCACCACTGCCTCCCCGGCGTGGACGACGGTCCGCGCACCATGGAGGACGCCGTGGCGCAATGCCGCATGGCGTTCGACGAGGGGATCCGCACGGTCATCGCGACTCCCCACCGCTTCCACCCGCAGTTCGACGTCCCGCCCGACGTGGCCCGTCGCGTCCACGGGGACCTCGTCGCGGCGCTGGCGGCGGCCGGCGTGCCCCTCCGGCTGCTCCTCGGGTCGGAGATCCACCTCTGCGACGACCTCGCCGGCGGGCTGCGGGCGGGGCACCTCCTGACGCTGGCGGGGAACCCCCGCTGGTTCCTCCTCGAACTCCCGTCGACCCACGTGCCCATCGGGTTCGACCGGCTCGTGTTCGACCTCCACATCGCCGGCTGCTGGCCCGTCCTCGCGCACCCGGAGCGCAACGACGAACTGGCGGCGGACGCGGGGAAGATGGAGAAACTCCGCGCGCAGGGGCTTCTCGTCCAGATCACGGCCCAGTCCGTGACCGGGGCCTTCGGGAAGCGGGCGCTGAAGGCGTCGGAGCGCTGGCTCCGCGCGGGGCTCGTGGACTTCCTGGCCACGGACGCCCACGACACGGTCCGCCGCCCGCCGCGGCTCGCCGACGCGCTGGAGCGCGTGGCCCGCCTGGCGGGCGCCGCGGCGGCGGAGCGGCTCGTGGGGGACAACGTGGAGCGCGTCCTCCGCGGCGAGGAGATCGCGTGAGGGGCGCCGTCCTCGTGACCGGCGGGGCCGGCTACGTGGGCTCCTTCACCGTGCGCGCCCTCGCGGCCCGCGGCGAACGGGTCATCGTCCTGGACGACCTGTCCCGCGGGCATCGCGGGGCGATCCCCCTGGGCGTGCGGCTCGTCCGGGCGGACATCGCGGATCGCGCCCGCATCCTCCGCGTCCTCCGCGCGGACCCCG
This sequence comes from uncultured Planctomycetota bacterium, assembly GCA_964607145.1. Lineage (GTDB taxonomy): Bacteria > Planctomycetota > JAJSAM01 > JAJSAM01 > JAKLKS01 > CAZSIX01. The sequence goes on from CAZSIX010000001.1 coordinate 170,001, forward strand.
TGGACGCGGTGCTCCACTTCGCCGCCCATTGCTACGTCGGGGAATCCATGGCGGAGCCCTGGAAGTACTGGCGCAACAACGTGGAGGGCACGCTCCGCCTGCTGGACGCGGTGGTGGAGGCGGGAGTGCCCGGCTTCGTGCTCTCCTCCTCGTGCGCGGTGTACGGGGAGCCGGGCCTCGACGCCATCCCCGAGGACGCCCCCCGCCGTCCCGTGAACCCCTACGGCCGCACGAAGGCCGCCTGCGAGCAGGCCCTCGAGGACCTCGCCTCCGTGGGACGGCTCCGCTCGTTCCGCCTGCGGTACTTCAACGCCGCCGGCGCCGCCGCCGACGGTTCCCTGGGGGAGGATCACGACCCGGAGACGCACCTCGTGCCGCTGGCGCTGGCGGCGGCGGCCCGGGGGCGCGTGCTGCGCGTCCACGGGGACGACTACCCCACGCCGGACGGCACCTGCGTCCGCGACTACGTGCACGTGGAGGACCTCGCCGAGGCCCACGCCGCGGCCGTGGAGCGGCTCCGCGCGGGGCACGCCGGCGGCGCCCTCAACCTGGGCACGGGGCGGGGCGCCTCGGTGCTGGAGGTGGCCGCCGCCGCCGGGGAGATCACGGGGAAGCGGGTGCGTCTCCGCCGGGGTCCCCGGCGGCCGGGGGATCCCCCCCGGCTCGTGGCGGCCCCGGGGGCCGCCGGCGAAGTGCTCGGGTGGACGCCGCGCCACCGCGACGTGCGATCCATCGTGGCCACCGCGTGGGAGTGGCATCGCCTCCACCCCCGCGGGTTCGCGGGGTGAGGGCCGTGGCCCGATCCGCTCTCGGCGGAGCGCGATCCCGCGTCGGGCCGGCCGCCCTCCTCCTCGCCGTCGCCGCCGGGGGCTGCGTGGCGCGGGTGACCGAGTCGAGGTCCCCCCGCTGGGCCGCGGAGGCGGGTGGGAGCTACCGCCCGGCGACGGCGCCACCGCCGGCGGTTCCCGCCGGCCCCCCCGCGGGCCCCGCGGCTCCTCCCGCCGGGGCCCGGCCCGCGGCGCCCGGCGCCCCCCTCCGCGTCGAGGCGGACCGGATCCGCCTGGTGGTGCCGGACCGTCTCGGCGGCGCCGTCGTCCGCTCCGGGACCGGGCCCTGGGACGTAATCGTCGAAGGCCTGTGGGTCCGCTCCCGGGGCGGCCCCGCGGAGGTGGACGTGGCGGGGGACGACCTCAGCATCGTCGCCGAGGGGGATGTGCGCGTCACGCCGGCCCCCGCGGCGGGGGGGAATCCCCGGGAGGAGGGGCCGTTCGCGCTGTACGTGTTCCGGAACGGAAGGGACCTCCGCCGGTGATCCTGCGCGTGCTCGGCTCGGGAAACGGCGTCCCCACGGCGGAGCGCGGCTGCCCCGGCTTCCTCCTCCGCGCCGCGGGGGAGACCGTTCTCGTGGATCCCGGGCCCGGCGCGCTCGTGGCCGCCGCCCGGTCTGGCGCCGGACCGGCCGCCATCTCCGTGGTCCTCGTGACCCACCTCCACCTGGATCACTGCCATGACATCCCGGCGCTGCTGTTCGCCCTCCACTCCCGCTCCGCGGGCCGCACGGCGCCGCTCCGCATCGCGGGGCCCGTGGGCCTCGCCCGGTGGATGGAGACCTGGCGCGCCACGTGGGGCCGCTGGATCGAGCCCGCCGGCTGGACGCTGGAGGTCGCGGAGACCTCCCCCGGCGCCGGCGGCGTCGGTGACCTGCTGCTCGAAGCGGTGGAGGTGCCCCACGGAGTCTCGGACCCGCGGACGGCGGAGCCCCTGCCCTCGCTCGGGTGGCGGATCCGGGAGCGGCCCGACGGCCCCGTGCTGGCGTTCTCCGGCGACACGGGGGAGGGGTTCGGCGCCGCCGAGGCCGGGCGGGACGCCGACCTGTTCGTCCTCGAATGCACGCTCCCGTCCGGGGAGGGCGGGACGCGTCACCTCGACGGCGCGGGCGCGGGCCGCGTGGCGACGGCGGCCCGATGCCGTCGCCTCCTGCTCGTACACTTCGCACCCGGGACGGACTCCCGCGATGCCCTCGCGCAGGCGCAGGGGGCCTTCGCCGGCGCCGTGACCCTGGCGGAGGACGGCATGGAGGTGGAGGTTTGATTCGTCGCGGCGCGACGCTCGCCCTGGCGCTCCTCCTGGCGGGGGCGCCCCGGAGCCCGGTGGCGCTGGCCGCCGGCGGGGATCCGGGCCCCCGCATCGCCGCCCTCGTCGGGGCCAGCGGTCTGCCCGCCGATCGCATCGCCGTGGCGGTGATCGATCCCGCCGACGGCCGGGTCGTCGCCTCCCACCGGGGCCGGGAGGCGATCATGCCCGCCTCGTGCCTCAAGGTGGCGACCACGGGCGCGGCCCTGCTGGCGCTGGGATCCCCGTTCCCCCTGCGGACGACGCTCCTCGCCTCCCCGCCCGCCAGGGGCGGCTCCGCCGCGGAGGTGCCCGGCGACCTGTGGCTCGTGGGGCGGGGGGACCCGGGGTTCTCGGAGCACGGGCCGGAGGGGGACACGCTCCGGGCCCTGGACGCGTTCGCCGCGCAGGTCGTCGCCCGCGGCATCCGCGTCGTGCGCGGGGATCTCGTGTTCGACGCCTCCTGGTTCTCCGGCGCCCGCGTGCATCCCTCCTGGAGCGACGCGGGAGCGTCGGCACGGTGGTACGCCGCCGAGGTCGACGCGCTGACCGTGAACGACTCCTGCGTCGACGTCCTCGTGGAGCCGGGGCGCGGGGAGGGGGCGGGGGGACGCGTCACCCTCCGGCCGGAGACGGGGGTCGTGTCGCTGGACAACCGCGTGACGACCACGGCGACGAAGGGCCTCCACGGCTTCGGCTTCCGGCTCTCGCCGGAGAACCTGCTCCAGGTCCACGGCCGCGTCTGGACCGGATCGTCGGGGGCCACGTCCGCCGCCGCCGTGCACGACCCCGCGCTGCTGGCCGCCGACCAGGTGGGCCGCGCCCTCGCCCGGGCGGGCATCCGGATCCTCGGTTCCGTCCGCCGCCCGCGGGAGGGGGAGACGGTCCCCCGGGGCGCGGCGCTCCTCGCGGAGCACGCCACGCCGCTGGCCGGGGCGTGCGCCGTGGCCAACACGCGCAGCCAGAACCTCTGGGCGGAGATGGTGCTCCGCGTCCTGGGGCGCGAGAGGGCGGGGGAGGGCTCCTTCGCCGGCGGGGTCCGGGCGCTGCGCGACGTGCTCGCGCCCGCGGGCGTCGAGGTCGTCGAGGATCTCCGTCCGGTGGACGGCTCCGGGCTGTCGCGGGAGAACCGCGCGTCCGCGCTCTCCCTCGGCCGCGTCCTGGCCCTCCTCCACCGGAGCCCCGCGCGGGACGCCTACTTCGGCGGCATGGCGAGGCCGGGCACGGGCACCCTCGACGATCGGTTCCGCGAGGAGCGGTTCCGGGACCGGGTGTTCGCCAAGACGGGCACGCTGCGCGGCGTCTCCGGGCTCTGCGGACTCGCCCTGGATCGGGACGGGCGCCCCTACGTCTTCGCCGTCCTCGGGGAGAGAATCGACGTGGGCCGCTGCCGCACCCTGCAGGACGGCGTCGTGGCGGCCATCGTGGACGGGGGCGGGAGCGGTTCCGGGTTCCGCGGGCGGTGAGCGGGGACCTCTTCGGGCGCCTTCCCCCTCCCGATCCCGCGCCCTCCGCCGCGCCGCCGGCGCCGCTGGCGGACCGGATGCGGCCGCGCACGCTCGACGAGGTGCTCGGCCAGGAGGAGATCCTCGGGCAGGGGCGGCTCCTCCGGCGCCTCCTCGACGCGGGGAGGCTCCCGTCCCTGCTGCTGTGGGGCCCGCCGGGCTCGGGCAAGACGACGCTGGCGCGGCTGCTGGCCGCGCGGGCGGGGGCCCGCTTCGAGCCGCTCTCCGCCGTCACCGGCGGCGTCGCCGACGTCCGGCGGGCGGTGAAGGAGGCGCGGGAGCGGCGCGCAACGGGCGGGAGCACGGTCCTGTTCGTGGACGAGATCCACCGCTTCAACCGCGCCCAGCAGGACGCCCTCCTCCCGCACGTGGAGGACGGGACGATCACGTTCGTGGGCGCCACCACGGAGAACCCCTCCTTCGAGGTCAACGGGGCCCTCCTCTCGCGGACCCGGGTCGTCGTGCTGCGCCCGCTGGACGGCGACGCCCTCCGCACCCTGCTCCGGCGGGCGCTGGGGGACGCGGAGCGGGGGTGCGGCGGCCGCGGCGTGGCGCTGGAGCCGGAGGCCGAGGCCGCGCTGGTGGCCGCCGCGGACGGGGACGGCCGCCGCCTCCTCAATCTCCTCGAGGCGGCCGTGGACGGCGCCCGCGAGGACGGGCCCGGCGGCGGACTCCGGGTCTCCGCGGCCCTGGTGGGGGAGGCCCTCCAGCGCACGCTCCGCCACGACGCCGCGGGGGACTCCCAGTACGACCTGGCCTCGGCGCTCCAGAAGTCCATCCGCGACTCCGACCCCGATGGCGGCGTCTACTGGCTGACCCGCATGCTGGAGGCCGGCGAGGACCCGCTCTTCGTGGCCCGGCGCCTCGTGCGCATGGCGTCGGAGGACGTGGGGCTGGCGGACCCGCAGGCGCTGCCCCTGGCGGTGGCGGCCCGGGACGCCGTGCACTTCCTCGGGATGCCCGAGGGGGCGCTGGCGCTCGCGGAACTGGCGGTCTACCTGGCCCTGGCCCCCAAGAGCAACTCCGTCGGCGCGGCCTACGGCGCGGCCCGGGCGGCCGTGGAGGAGCGGGGCTCCCTGCCCGTCCCGCTCCACCTCCGCAACGCCCCGACCCCGCTGCTGGAGGGACTGGGGCACGGGGCGGGATACGTCTACGCCCACGACGTGCCCGACGGGGTCACGGGGCAGGAGATGCTCCCCGCGGGCCTGGAGGGGCGCCGGTTCTACGAGCCGCGGGACCGGGGATTCGAGCGGGAGATGATCCGGCGCCTCCGGTGGTGGAGGGAGCGGCGCGCGGAGGTACGACGCGCCGCCGCCGCGGGGGATCGCCCGTGAGCGTCGAGTCGGAGGCGGCGGAGCGCATGGCGCGGCGGGCCGGGGAGGAACTCCTCCGCCGGTGGAGCCCGACGGGACAGGCGGCGGTGAGGGTCAAGGGCAGGGCCCGCGACCTGGTCACCGAGGCGGACCACGCGGCGGAGGCGCTGCTCCTGCAGTCCATCGCCGGGGAGTTCCCCGGGGACGGGGTCATGTCCGAGGAGTCCCGCCCCGACGAGATCCGCTCCGGCCGCGTATGGGTCGTCGACCCGCTGGACGGCACGGTGAATTTCGCCCACGGCATTCCCGTGTTCTCCGTCTCCGTGGGGTTCCTCGTGGACGGAGTGCCGGCGGCGGCCTGCGTCCACGCCCCGCGGCTGGGAGAGACCTTCACGGCGGCCAGCGGGGAGGGGACGCGGCTCGATGGCCGCCCCGTCAGCGTCTCCGCGCAGACCGACCTTGCGCGGGCTCTCCTCTGCACGGGCTTCGCCTACCGCCGCAACGAGGTGCGCGAGAACAACCTGGGGAACTTCGCCCGCATGGCCCTGCACAGCCGCGGCGTCCGCCGTCTGGGGAGCGCGGCGCTGGATCTGGCGTTCGTCGCGGCGGGGCGGTTCGACGGCTACTGGGAACCCTGGCTCTCCCCCTGGGACGTGGCAGCGGGGGTGCTCCTCGTCCGAGAGGCCGGTGGCACCGTGACGGAGATGGGGGGCGGCGGCGATCCCGTGTTCGGCGGGACCCTCCTCGCCACCAACGGCCGCCTCCACGGGGAACTCGACTCCATGCTCACCCGCCCCGCCCCCGGCGACGGGGAGTAACCGCGGCGACGTCCTTGTCCCCGGGCCCCGGGGCCGCCGGCCCGGCGCCACCGGGGGGACTCCATGCGAACCGCCATGGGCGTTGCCGTCGCACTGTTCCTCGGCTGCGTGGCCCGCGCCGGGGAGGACCTCCCGGGCCTCCCTCCCGCGCCCGTAGTGGGGGACCAGCGGGTGTTCGGGTCGCTGGACCCGCTGGAGGACGGGAGCCCGGACACGGACGACCTCCGGCGGGTGCTGCTCCCCGGGGATCGCCTCTCCGCCGTCCTGCGGCCGGCGCCCGGCTCGCCGCTCCTCCCCGACCCGTCCCTTCTGGACCCCGCCGGCGCCTTCGTGGCGGCCCCCTGGCGCGCCGTCGGCGGGGCCATGGTCCTGCGGGACCTCGTCGCCGACCGCCCCGGACCCTGGACGGTGCGGGTGGGGGGGCGCGACGGCACCCAGGGCGGGTATCTCCTGCGGATGCGGGTCCGGTCCGCCCGGGGCCGCAGGGCGGAGCGGGGGGCGCTGGGGGGCGGCGGGGCGGCCTCCGTGGCCATCCCCCTCGCCGGGACCACGGGGGCCCTGCTGTCGCTCCACCTCCGCGGGAGGGGCGGGGATCCCCCTCCCCGGGCGGTGGCCCTCCTGGGCCCCCTCGGGGCGGCGGACGGCCGGTTCCTTCCGTCCCTGGAGGCGGTCGGCGGGGGGCTGCGGCTCCGATCCCTCCCCCTCGTCGGCGGATCCGGGACCTACCGGCTCCTGCTGGAGGCGCCGGACCCCGCCCGCGAGACGTCGTACCTCCTCACCGTCAGGCTCGCGACCCCTCCCCTCCCGTCGGGGGACCTCCAACTGGAGGCAGTGGAGCCCCGCCTGGCGACCTCGACGGACACCGTCACCGGCCCCCCGGGAGTCCCCCTCCGCATCGCGGGGAGCGGGTTCGCCCCGTCCCCGGGACCCCGGATCCTCATGGGCGGGGCGGAGGCGCTGCTCCTCGCCGTGGCGGCCGACGGCAGCCACGCCGATGTCCTGGCGCCCTCCCTCCCCGGCGGTGCCCTGGTGACGCTGGTGGTAGTGAACCCGGACGGGCAGGGGGATCGGCGGTGCGACGGCTACCGCCACCCCCTCCCCGCCGGCGTGCGCCTGGCCGGACTCCTCCCCCCGGGCGTCGACGTGGAAGCGGGGGGCGCGGTGACAGTCACCGTCGAACTGGATGGCCCGGCGCCCCCTCCCGGCGTGGCCGTCTCGCTGAGGGTGGAGCCCGCCCTGGCGTCGGCGCCTCCGACCGTGGTCGTCCCCGCGCACCAGTACCGTGCGGAGTTCGTCCTGAAGGGGGGCCCCACGCCGGGGGAGGGGCGCCTGCGGGCGGAGGCGGGACGGGTCCTGGAGGTCGGGGTCCGGGTCCGCCCCGCACCCCCGCCCCCCTCCCGCACCCTGGACCTCTCGGGCTGGACCCTCGTCCAGACCTCCTCCGCCCGGACCCTCGTCCTGCCCCCCGGCACGACGCTCTCCTCGGGCCGATGCCTGGTGGTCTCCCGGAGCGTGGGACGGGACGCGTTCGAGGCGTTCTGGGGGGTGTCGCTCCCCCCGGGGACCGCCTACGTCGATGGCGGCGCCGTGCTCCCCGTGCTCAACGGGGACGAGACCCTCCGGCTGGTGGACCCCCTGGGCGCCACCGCCGACGGACCCACGCCCCCCCTGATCCCCGGCCGCGCCTACGCCCGGATCCCCGGCCTGCCCGCGAGCGGAGAGGACTCCTGGGTCATCTCCGCCGCGGCGCCGGGATCCGCCACTCCGGGTGCGGCCCCGGACCCCGCCCTCCGCCCCCCGCTCCCCTGGATCAGCGAGGTCGTCGACCCCGCGGGCCCGGGCCAGTACCCCTACGAGTTCATCGAGATCCGGCTGGATTGAGAGGCCGTGGGCGAACGGGCCAGCCCACGGCCCCGCGGCCGACGGGCGGGAGGGGCGCGGGCACGTCCGGTCGGGGCGGGATCAAGCCGCCCATTCCTTGTCCCCCGTGGGATCGGGATCTAGCGTGGCTGGTTTGCACGCCGCCCCCCACGGGAGATCGATGCCGGAGCCCACGGCCCCTCTCATCATCCAGACCGACCGGACGATCCTGCTGGATACGGCCGCCCCGGCGGCCGCGGAGGCCCGCGACGCCCTCGCCCGGTTCGCGGAACTGGAGAAGTCCCCGGAGCACTTCCACACCTACAGGGTGACTCCCCTGTCCGTATGGAACGCCGCCGCTTCCGGCGTGGCGGCGGCGGAGATGGCCGACGTGCTCCTCCGCTACGCCCGCTACGACGTGCCGCGGATCGTCCTCAAGTTCCTGGAGGACACGGTCACCCGGTACGGCCGCGTGCGCCTCATCCGCGACGGCGAGCGCCTCTACCTGGAGAGCGACGATGCCGCCGTGCTCCTGACCGCCTGGAACAACCGGCACGTGCGGCAGAACCTCCTCGGGGAGCCGTCGGGGGGGCGCGTCGAGGTCGACCCCGCGCTGCGCGGCCACATCAAGCAGTCCATGATCCGCCTGGGGTACCCCGTGGAGGATCGGGCGGGCTACGTCGAGGGGGCCGCCCTTCCCATCGCCCTCCGGGAGACCACCGTCGCCGGTGTCCCCCTCCACGTGCGCCCCTACCAGGAGGACGCGGTCCGCGTGTTCCACGCCGGGGGCAGCGTGCGCGGCGGCTCCGGCGTCGTCGTCCTCCCGTGCGGCGCCGGCAAGACCATGGTCGGCATGGGCACCATGGCGCGCGTCCAGCGGAAGACGCTGGTGCTGACGACGAGCCTCACCGCCGTCCGGCAGTGGCGGACGGAACTCCTGGACAAGACCCACCTGACGGCGGACCAGGTGGGGGAGTACACCGGGGAAGTGAAGGACGTCCGTCCCGTCACCATCACGACCTACCAGATCCTGACCTACCGACGTTCCCGGACCGACCGCTTCGTCCACTTCGACATCTTCCGCGCCGCCGATTGGGGCCTCGTCATCTACGACGAGGTCCACCTCCTCCCCGCGCCGGTGTTCCGCGTGACGGCCGAGATCCAGGCGCTCCGGCGGCTGGGGCTGACGGCGACCCTCGTCCGCGAGGACGGCAAGGAGGAGGACGTGTTCACCCTCATCGGCCCTCGCCTCTGCGACGTGCCCTGGAAGGTGCTGGAGCGGCAGGGCTGGATCGCCACCGCCGAGTGCATGGAGATCCGCGTGCCCATGGACGAGGAGCTGCGGCTGGTGTACGCCGGCGCCGATCGCCGGGATGGATTCCGCATCGCCAGCGAGAACCCCCGGAAGCTGGAGGCGCTGCAGCGCGTCCTGGCGCGCCACCGGCGCGACCGGGTCCTCGTCATCGGGCAGTACCTGGACCAGCTGAAGGCCTACGCGCGGGACCTGGCGGCACCCCTCATCACCGGCCGGACTCCCCAGAAGGACCGGGACGCGCTCTACGACGCGTTCCGGCGCGGCGAGGTGCCCCTGCTCCTCGTGAGCAAGGTGGGCAACTTCGCCATCGACCTCCCCGACGCGAACGTCCTCATCCAGGTCTCCGGCACCTTCGGCTCCCGGCAGGAGGAGGCGCAGCGTCTCGGCCGCGTGCTTCGCCCCAAGAGCGACGGCTCCACGGCCCGGTTCTACACGCTCGTGACCCGCGACTCCCTCGAGCAGGATCCCTTCGCCGAGAAGCGGCAGCGCTTCCTCACGGAGCAGGGCTACGCCTACGGAATCGTGGAACTGGACGGAGGCCACCGCGGCGCGCCGCCGCTGCAGCCGGAAGCCCGCGCGTGCTGACGCTCCGGTCCTTCCTGGACGGGAAGCGGCTCTCCGAACTGCAGGAGATCCACGCGTTCTGGGCCGGCGCCGGCGCCGCCGCACCGGCGGATCGCGCCGCCGTGCTCGAGGAACTGGCCGCGTTCCTCCGCGACCACGCGCGCCTCGCATCCCGACTCAAGCTCCTGGGGGAGAAGCCCCTCCTCGTGCTCCACCTCCTGGCCCGCGCGGAGGGTTACACCGCCGACCTCCCGGGGATCATCACCGCGGCCAACGGCGCCACCGTCGAGGGCTACGAGGTGGAGGCGGCGGTCCGCGCCCTGGGGCGGCGCGGGTTCATCGAGACCTCGCGCGATCGGACATGGGCGGGGCAGGGCCGCGAGGTCTACACGCTTCCCCGCGAACTGGCGGAGGCCCTGGCGGTCATCCTGATGGAGGACGGCCGCGGCCCCCGCCAGGTGTTCACCCTGGCGGGACACGTGGCGGCCCTGACCCCGGCGCGGAGGCGGCGCCTCGTGGCCGCGCGCGGCGGCGGGGCCCCCGGCGACGAGCCGGCCACCGTGACGGCGACGCTCCTGGGGGAGGGTGTCGGGGAGCAGGCCCTGGCGTCGGCCCGGAGCGACGAGGTCCGCGCCCTGCTGCTCCGGGCGGTGGTGGAGTGCGGCGGCGTGATCCCCCGGGACCGCTACAAGCGGGACCTGGGCGCCCCGCTGCGCTGGCAGAGGAAGCGGTGGCAGCGCTTCCTCGAGGAGGCGGGCCTGGGCACGGTCACGACGCTCGGCCTCGCCGACTGCGGCATCGCGCTGGACGGCGAGACGACGGTGGTGTTCGCGGAAGTCGTGGAGCGGGTGTTCGCGGGACTGGAGGTCGACGCGGCGGGCATCGATCGCACCGCCGCCGCCCGCGTGGATCTCTTGACGGATCTCTCCCACTTCCTGCGGTTCGCCGCGGCGCACCCCATCCGCGTGACCCACGGGCGCGCCATCCACCGGGCCGCCTACGGGCGCATCCTCGAGGGCGTGACGTTCCGGGAGGACGGCCTCGTGGATCGCGCCGAGGTCCTCCAGGTCATCCAGTCCCTGTGCTCGGGCCTCGGCCTGACGGAGACGGGGGAGGATCGCCTCCTCGTCCTCACGCGGCGCGGCCTCGCCTGGGATCGCACGCCGCTGCACCGCAAGGTCCGGCGGGTGTACGAGCACTTCCTGGACGAGAGGGGGGCGGAGAACCGGGACTTCCACGGCCGGCCGCTCCGACGCCTCCTCGCGGCGCGGCTCTCCACGCTGCCCGTGGGGCAGTGGATCCGGCTCCGCGCACTGCCCTTCCAGGCCCGCAACGAGTACCTCGCCTCCCTCGAGGACGAGGGGGTCCGGGCGGCCTACCGCAACCGGTTCCAGTACGCCTTCGAGGCCCCGCGCGAGGACCCCCGGGACCTGGTCGAGGGCCTGGTGGACTGGACCGTGGAGCGGCTGTACCTGCTGGGTGTGGTGGACATCGGCTTCCAGCGCGGGGAGCCCGTCGCCCTGCGCGTCACCGACCTGGGGCACCGGCTGCTCGCGGGGGGCGCTCCGGATCGGGCCGTCGCCAACGGGGATGGAGTCGAGGCCGCGACCGCCGATCTCCACCGCCCCCTGGTCGTCAATCCCGACTTCGAGGTGCTCCTCCTCCCCGAGGGGGACGTCAACGAGGTGGCCCACGCGCTGGACCGGTTCGCGGTCCGCGTCCGCTCCGACGAGGTGACGCGGTACCGCCTCCAGCGCGACGCCGTGGAGCGGGCCGTCGTGCAGGGGATGGCGCCCGCGGACATGCTCACGTTCCTGGAGGAGCGGAGCCGGAACCCTCTCCCCCAGAACGTGGTGTACTCCCTGCGGGAGTGGGGCGCGCGGGTCCGGTTCGCGCGGCAGCGAGAGGCGATCCTGCTGGAAGTGGACAGCGAGGACGCGCTGGACCGCGCGCTCACGCTGGAGGCCGTGCGCGGACTCCTCCTGGAGCGCCTGGGACCCCGCGTCGCCGCGCTCCGCGCGCCCATCGTCGACTGGAAGACCCAGGAGGCGCTGCGGTCGCTGGGAGTCTACCTGCGCACGTAGGCCGGGCGGCGCACATGGCCCGGCCGGGCCCGCCGCGAAGGGCGAACGAAGAAAGTCAGGGAAACTCTCGGAGAAAAGGGGAAAAGTGGAGTGCGACTGAAAGTTTTACGCTTGACGCAACCCTGACCTTCTGGCCGGAGCGTACGCCACGACTTCCGGCTTGTCAACGATCGTCGCGCACCGAAATACGTGGTGGGGAGGCGGCCCGGCCCGGGATCCTCGCCCCCCGTGCCCGGGTGGCGGAACGGCAGACGCGGAGGTTTCAAAAACCTCTGGCCTCACGGCCTTGCGGGTTCGACTCCCGCCCCGGGTACCAGGGCGGGACGCGGCCGCCGGGGCGGCGCCGGCGGAGGCCGCGGGCGCACGGACCCGGGGCAGGCCCCCCCCGGGCGGGCCTACTCCCCCAGGTCGAGGCCGAAGGTGTGGATGGGGTCCTCGAAGTGGACCGCCAGCGCCCGCATCGCCCCGGCGCCGGAACCGTACTCCTCCACGCGGAGCACCCTCCCGGGGCAGCGCAGGATCCCGGCCTCTACGCCGCTCTCCTCCAGCCGGTAGGCGATCTCCACGCTCACGGAGTCACCGGCCCGCAGAGTCGCGTCGGGGGTGTCGCAGACGAAAAACGCGCCCCCCACGGAGAGGTTCTCGATGGTGCCCATCACCTCGTCGCCGTCGGCGGCGCGGCCAATGGCCCTGAGGACCCTGAACTCCCTCGGTGCGCTGCGACGCTCCCCGTCCACGGGCACCCTCCGTCTCCACCGGTCCGCCGCCGGGGCGGAGCCTCCGGGGCCCGCCGCTCTCGGTTCCGGGGCTGAGCATAGCCCCCGCGGGGCCGGGAGTCAAAGGGAAGGGGATCCCGGCGCCGGACCGTAGAATTCCGCGGAAATCGCGCCCCCACCGTCGTTTACAGGGGAAAGCCCATCCCGTCGCCGGTGATTGCCGGCCCACCCGGGGGGGGAACTGGAGGTACGCCATGCGTCGCCGTCTCGTCCTCGCCCTGATCGCTTCCGCCCTGCTCCTCCCCGTCCACGCCGTCCGCGCCGACCGGCTCGGGGGCAACTACCGGGGCCCGCTGGACGACCTCATCGTCGTCCGTGACGACAGCGCCACCCCCGCTCCGGGGGGTGAGTCCGAGGGCGGCGCGCCGGCGGGCGGTGACTCCTCCGGGGGCACCAGCGGCGGCGAGAGCAGCGACGGCGGCGACGACACGACCGCCGGGGGCGACTCGGGCGGCGACTCGGGGGATGACTCCGGCGGCGCCGACTCCGGCGGCGACTCGGGCGGCGACTCGGGCGGCGACTCCGGCGGCGACTCGGGCGGAGACTCGGGCGGCGACTCCGGCGGAGACTCCGGGGGCGACTCGGGAGGCAGCCCCGACGCGGGCAGCCCCGACGCGGGCGGCTCCGACTCCGGCGGCTCCGACTCCGGCGGCTCCGACTCCGGCGGCGGGTCGGCCCCCGGCTCCTCCGCCCCCCCTGGCGGGGGAGGCGCACCCCCGGCGGGCGGCGGCTCCGCGCCCGCGGGTGGCGCGCCTCCGGCGGCGTCCTCGGGCGGCGGCGGGCCCGGCAAGAAGGGCACCTCCGACGACAAGGACAAGATCTGGCCCTTCTACGTCGAGGGCGCGAAGGAGGAGATCCTCCAGCGCGCCCTGCGGCGCCGACCCGCCACGCGGATCTCGGCGCCCCGGACGAGCACCTACGTCCTCTCCACGCAGCCGGAGCCCCGCGGGCTGCGCACCGCCATCGGCGACAGCGATCGGATCGTCGCCCGCGACCTGGTCATGGGGCGGCTGAAGGACTCCGACCCGGGGGTGCGCGACGCGGCGGTGATCGCCATGGGGAAGGGCGGCTTCAAGGAGGCCATCCCGTTCCTGGACGAGGCCTCCCGCACGGACCCCGACCCGCAGGTCCGGGAGGACGCGCTCCTGGCCCTCGGCCTCTCGGGCCAGCGTGACGCCGCGCTGCCCCTCCTGCTCAAGGCCCTCGAGGCCCCCATCGGTGGACGCGGGGAGAAGCGGGTCTCCTTCGCCGCGCTGGGACTGGGACTCCTGGGAGACCGCGCCGGGGCGGCCCCGCAGCTCCGCGAACTCTTCAAGAAGACCGCGGGCTCCGCATCCGCCGGCGAGGAGGCCGCCTGCGCCGCCACCGCCCTGGGGCTCCTCGGCGACACGGACAGCATCGACCTGCTCGGCAAGGCCGCCATCAACCCCCGATCGTCGGACGAGGTCCGCGTCTACTCCATCCACGCTCTCGGGAAGTTCTCCGGCGCCGACGACAAGTCCCGCCGCGAGGTGCTCAAGGCGCTGGACCGCTGCCTCAAGGACAAGCAGGTGGCGGTGAAGCGCGCCGCAGCCCTCGCCCTCGGCGGCTACTCCGAGGCGGTCCCGCTGCTGGCGAAGGCGGGCCTCTCCGACGCCGACGACTACGTGAAGAACTTCTCCGCCGCCTCCATGGGGCGCATCGCGGCGGGGCTCGATCCCTCCTCGTCGGAGTTCCGCAGCGTCGCCGGCAAGCTGGTGGAACTGGCGGACAACGACCGCAAGAGCCGCACGCTCTTCCAGTACAGCAACGTCGCGCTCGCGTACATGGGCTTCGCCGACCACGAGAAGCACCTGGTGGAGTGCGCGAAGGAACGGCTCAAGAAGATGAACGAGCACACGGCCTCCTCCGTCGTGCTCTCGCTCGGACTGCTCGGGAGCGACTCCACGGCGGTCGCGCACCAGCTCGCCGAGATCCTCCAGAAGCGGGAGTACGGCACGAGCGTCCAGGGCTACGCCGGCCTCGCCATGGCGTTGTCCGACGCCCCGGGCGCGCTGCCCGGCCTCCACAAGGCGATGGAGGAGAGCCGGCCGTCGGCGGCGGTGGCACGGTCGTCGGCCCTGGCCCTGGGTCTGGTCGGTGGTCGCGCGGAGACGGACGTCCTGATCGGCATCCTCAAGGGGGACCGCTTCTCGTCCCTCGAGCCGGCGGCCCGCCACTTCCTCGCCGGCACGGCGGCCATGTCGCTGGGCATCATCGGCGACGCCGAGTCCATCAGGAAGCTGCAGCCGCTGCTGGAGTCGCGCGAGTGGCGCCACCGGGCCTTCGCGACGGCCGCCCTGGGCTACCTCATGGAGGCCGACCAGACGCACCGCGTCGCGCCGCGCATCAGCGGCATCTTCCGCCATCACAACTACACGCTGCCCCTGACCGTCGTCCGGCAGGTCCAGAGCATCCTGTAGCGCAGAGGTCACGCCACGCGGGGCCGGGAGGGAACACCTCCCGGCCCCGTTCGATTCCCGTCCCGGGAGGGCCCGGTCGGCGCCCGCGCCCCGGTCGCCCGGATCGGCCTCACGGGCCGACAGGGCCGGTCCTCTCCCGGCGCCGGTGGCGCGCCGATACAAAGGAACGGCGGGGAAGACCAGAGTCCTTAGAGTGGGCGGCCCGCCGCGGACCGGAGTCGGCGACGGGTGGGGCGGGGGCCGGTGTCGCCGGTGTCCGCGGACCGTGGCCGGCCAGGAGGCGCCTTGCGGAGTTACATCCCGTTCCTGTCGCTCCGCTACCTCCGGTACCACAAGCTCTCCTCCGGCCTGGGCATCCTGGGAGTCGCCCTGGGAGTGGGGCTGGTCATCGTGGTGGTCAGCGTCATGGACGGGTTCCAGACGCGGATCCGCCGGGAACTCCTCCGCAACACCGCGGCGGTGACGGTCACCGTAGAGTACGACCTCGACGCGTCCCGCCTGTGCGAGGAGATCAAGCGCACCGTTCCCGGGGTCGTGGAGGCGGCGCCGGTCCTCCAGACCGTGACCCTCGTGGGCCGCACCTATCCCGGCGGCCGGACGCGGAAGTTCCCCTGTCGCGTGGAGGGCATCGATCCCGGGCCGGCCAACCGGCTGAGCCCGCTGGCGGATCGCCTGCGGACGGGGGAGACGCCGGAAAGCCCGCTCTCGCTGCGGGCCCCGGCCACGCCGGAGGATCCGTTCCTGCTGCCCCCCTCGGTGGCGTCCGGAGAGCGGCGCGTCCGGAAGGAGAAGCAGGGGATCATCGTCGGGATCGGCCTCCTCCGCGCGCTCCGCGCCCGCGTCGGGGACCAGGTGACTCTCTACACCATCCGCGAAGCGGACGCCGGTCGGGACGGCGCGCCGCCGCCGGACCACGTGGCCGTGCAGCAGGAGAAGTTCCGGGTCACCGCGTTCTACAACTCCGGGGACGGCCAGGTGGACGAGACCCTCGTCCTCATGGATCGCCGGGACGCGGCGTCGTTCTTCGAGGGGACCGTGACCGCCGAGGCCTCCGAGATCCGGCTGCGCCTGGACGACCCCGACCGGGCCGACGAGGTGAAGGGGGCGATCATGACCTCCGCCGAGGCCCTCGTGCTGGCCAGCCGCCGCTCGGCGCGGGCTGCGGAGCAGCCCGTCTACGCCGAGACGTGGCGGGACCAGAACCGGCGCTTCCTCATGGCCGTGGAGAACGAGCGCGGGCTGCTCCTCCTCATCTCCTCGTTCTCGTTCATCGTGGTGGCGTTCCTCATCGGCTCGACCCAGTCCATGCTGGTCGTCGAGAAGACGCGGGAGATCGGCGTGCTGCGATCGCTGGGAGCGTCCGTCTCCGGCACGGCGGGGGTGTTCCTGGGCAACGGGTTCTTCATCGGGACCATCGGCGCCCTGGGCGGGTGGGGGATCGGCGCCACGGTGGCCACCAACGCGCCCTCCATCATCGCCGCCATCAAGGAGGTCACGGGCCGGGACCTGTTCCCCGCGGAGATCTACCGCTTCGGCGAGGTGCCCATCGAGGTGCGGGGGCCCTTCGTGCTCACGGTGTGCCTCGCGGCAGTGGGCTTCGCGGTCCTCGGCTCCCTCCTTCCGGCGCTCCGCGCCGCCTCCCTCGACCCCGTGGCGTCCCTCCACAATGAGTGAGGTCGTCTACTCCGCCCGCGGACTGGAGAAGACCTACCGCAGCGCGACCGTCGACATCCCCATCATGGAGGGGCTCGACCTGGACCTGCGCGCGGGCGAGATCGTGGCCGTGGTGGGGGCGAGCGGCGTGGGGAAGTCCACGCTGCTCCACATCCTCGGCCTCCTCGATCGGCCCGACAACGGCACCCTGACGCTGGGAGACGTCGACCTGCGCGCGGTGCGGGGGGCGGAGCGGGACCGGCTGCGCAACCGCGCCATCGGGTTCGTCTTCCAGTTCTTCCACCTGGTTCCCGAACTGACGGCGGAGCAGAACGTCCTCCTCCCGGCGCGCATCGCCCACGGCGCGCTGGCGTGGCTGCGGGAGCGGCACGGGGCGCTGGCGCGCGCCCGCGACCTGCTCGATCACGTGGGGCTCGCCGCCCGCGCCCTGCACCGCCCCGCGAGACTCTCCGGGGGGGAGCGGCAGCGCGTCGCCATCGCGCGGGCTCTCATGAACGAGCCCCGCGTGCTCCTGTGCGACGAGCCCACGGGCAACCTGGACCCGGCGACGAGCCGGGGGGTGTGGGAGGTGCTGCGGGGGTTCCGCGGGGGGGACCGCGCCATCCTCGTGGTCACGCACAACGAGCACCTCGCCCTGGAGGCGGACCGCGTGCTCCGCATGGAGCGCGGCGTGCTGGTCCCGGTGCGCGGCGGCGGCTAGAATGCCCGCCATGAAGCGGATCCTCGCGCTGGCGGCGCTCCTGGCGGCGACCGGAGCGCTCCCGGGCTGCCACTCGGCGGCGCGCGTGCTGCCCCACGACCTCGAGGCCACCCGGTTCACGGGCCACGTGCTCGGGGGGGGCATCGTGGACCAGTGGCGGATCACCTCCGACCGGGTCACCGGCCTGCCCGGGGCCACGGCCCGGCACTTCCGCGCCATGGGCCGCCACTGGGACGCGGAGGACTAGCAGCCCGTCGCACCATCGGTTCCCGCCGGTTCGGAGGCGCTCGCCGGGACGGGCTGATCGCCCTACCAGAGGGGCCGCAGGCCCTCCCTCCACGCGAGGAGGTCGCCGGGCGCGCCGGCGACGACCCGTTCCCTGGACACGGCCTGGGGCCAGGGGGAGAGTTCCGCGGCGCGGTCGTACAGCGCGCCGCGATCTCCCGGCGACTCCCCGGCGGCGAGGTGCCAGAGGGAGAGCGTGTCCCGCGGGCGGGCCGCCGCCAACAACGCCGCCAGGTCCCCGGGCCCGCCGGAGCCCCGGTCCATGCGATCCAGCGCCTCCGCCAGCGCGGCGGGGGCGTCCGTGAACCGCGGCGTGCCGGGCCCCGTCCGGCGGTCGGTGCGGCAGCGGGCCCCCGCCGGTACGAGCCACTCCCGGCCGTCCTTCTCGAAGGCGACCCAGCCGGTCCGGACGGTGAGCAGCCCGCCGGAGTCGGGCTCCACGCTGAGGCTGAACTCGCAGCCGAGATCCACCGCCGTCGCCGCCGGGGTCTCCACGTAGAACAGCCGGGGGGGCGCCGTGCTGACGGCGACGATGGTCCCGTGGTCCAGCGCGAGGCCCCTCCGGCCGCCGCCCTCGCCGAGGAGCCGGAGCCGCGTGCCCGGTTCCACGGCCACCCGCCCGACCCCGGGGATCCGCACCTCCGCGCGCGACCGGTCGTCGGTGAGGATCAGGTCCCCCCGCCGCAGTTCGCCGGCGGGCATGGACGGCGCGCCCGCCACGGCCTCCACGGTCCACCCCGGACCGAGGGGCGGCGCCGGGCGGAGCCGGGGCGCCAGCGCGAGCCCCGCGGCGAGGAGCATCGCCGCGGCGAGACCCGGTACCACGAGCGGGATCCGCGGCCGCGGGGTCGCGGCGGGCAGCGGCGGCGGGGCGCCCCCCGGCCACCGGTAGATGGCCAGCAGGTGCTCCAGGCGCCGGACCTCCGGGTCGGGCGGGGCCGACGGATCGAACAGGTGGTCTTCACTCACGGTGCCCCCAGTCGCTCCCGGAGGAGTCGCATTCCGCGGTGCAGGTTGACCCGCACCGATCCCGGCGTCAGCCCCGTGCGGGCGGAGATCTCGAGACCCGAAAGTCCCTCCACCAGCCGGAGGGCGAGGGTCTCCCGGTACGCCTCCGGGAGTCCCCGCAGCACCTCCAGCGCCTCCCGCGCCTCGATGGACGGGCCGGGGCCCGGGCCCCCGTCGGGCCCGCCGTCCTCGGGGAGCGGGGCCGCGGGGCGGCCGCGGCGGTGGAGCGTCGCGGCGCGGTTGCGGGCTATGGTGACGAGCCAGGGGCCGAAGGCGCCGTCGTCGCGGAGCGCGGGGAGATTCCGGAGGGCCGCCATGAACACCTCCTGCACCAGGTCCTCCACGTCGCTCCGCGGGACGCGGACGAGGAGCACGGCGTGGACCACGGGGGCGTGCCGCCGGTAGAGCCGGCCGAAGGCCTCCCGGTCCCCGCGGCGACTGGCCGCCACCAGCGCTCCGTCGCCCTCCGCGGGAGACTCCATGGGCGCCAGAGTAGATACGGCCGGGGAAGGGGCCCTCACTTTGGAAGGACGCGCGCCGGGGGCGCCGCGTTAGCCGCTTCCTCCCGGGGATCCGGCGGCGGGGCCGAGTCGTCGTTCAACAACAAGTGGAATGCACCGAGGCCCAGCGAGAAGCCCGCGGGCAAGGCGCGAGGAGCAGGGCTCCCGGGGCCTCGTCGGGCTGCCGGTGGCAGCCGGACCCCGGGATGGCTCCTCCAGGGCCACAAGCGACGAGCAACGAAGCCCCCGGGCTTCGTAGCGGGCCGAATGCTTTCAGTTGTTGTTGAACGGCGACTAACCTGCGCCCTCCCGGAGGTGGTTACCGACGGGTCCACGGGCCGCTCGCGACAGGGGGAACTCCATGACGGGACCGCGCATTCTCGCCCTCGGCGGAAGCCTCCGCCGGGCGTCGCTCAACGCCCGGTTGCTGGCCGTCGCCGCGGGCGCGGCGCGGGAGGCCGGCGCGGAGGTGACGGAGATCGACCTCCGCGGCCTGGCGCTGCCGCTCTACGACCCGGAACTGGAGACGGCGGAGGGTCTCCCGGAGGGGGCGCGACGGCTGAAGGCGCTGATGGGGGAGCACCGGGGGCTGCTGCTGGCTTCCCCGGAGCACAACTCCGCGTTCTCCGCGGCGCTGAAGAACGCCGTGGACTGGGCGTCCCGGCCGCTCCCGGGAGAGGCGGGGCTCGCCTCCTTCGACGGGAAGGTGGCGGCGCTGCTGGCCGCATCCCCCGGCGCGCTGGGGGGGCTCCGGGGGCTGGCGGCGCTCCGGACGCTGCTGGGGAACATCCGCGTGCTCGTGATCCCGGAGCAGTTCGCCCTGGTCCGCGCCCACGAGGCCTTCGACGAGGGGGGCGCGCTGAAGGACCCGAAGCAGGCCGCCGCCGTCGCCGCCGTGGCGCGCCGGCTCGTCGAGGTGACCGGGCGCATGCACCCCGGCTGACGGACCGCGCCGCCCTACGCCGGTTCCGGGGCCGGGGGGCGGGCGGGTTTCGCCTGCACCGTCGCCGCGGGCCCTCCCGGAGGGAGGGCCGGCGCCGACCGCGCCACGAGCGCGTGGATCCCGGCGGCCAGCAGGACCAGCCCCTCGACGGAGTAGAACACGAGCAGGCCGAACATGGCCCCGCTGGTGAAGCCGTAGGAGTGGAGCCCGATCCCGAGGAGGTTCACGCCCCACCAGGAGAAGGCCACCACCATGCCTCCGAACACGGCCCCCGCGGCGAAACCGAAGTCCCGCACGTATCCCCCCATGCGGGCGTGGAGGAGGATGAGCCCCCAGAGACAGATCATGAGGGCGCCGTTCTCCTTCGGATCCCACCCCCAGAACCGACCCCACGAGTCGTTCGCCCAGATGCCGCCCAGGATGGTGCCGACGAGGGAGAACACGAGCCCGAACGCCTGGAGCCCGTAGACCATGCGCGCCGTGCCGCGGTAGTAGTCCCCGTCGGAGCGGCGGAGCCCGAGCATCCGGGGGACGAGGTACGCGTGGGCGATGACGGACGAGAACAGCACCGCCGCGTATCCGATGTTGATGACGGTCACGTGCGTCGCCAGCCAGAAGTTCGTGTCCAGCACGGCCACCAGGTTCGGCATCGTGTCCACCGCCTCGTGGGTCTCGAACTTGCCCGCGAGGAACATCCCGAGCATCCCGAAGAACGCCGCGGCCGCCACGGCGACCCGGCGCCGGTTGAGGTACTCGGTGACGAGGGCGGCCCCCACGGCGACGCCGGTGACGAACAGGATGGTCTCGTAGAGGGTGCTGACCGGGGGGCGGCCGCGGAGGACGCAGCGCAGCGTGACGCCCACGGTCACCAGCAGGAAACCCGCGGCCACCGCCGCCGGCACCGCCCGCCGGAGGAGGACGCTCCCGGGCCAGAGCCAGGTCAGCGCGGCCAGCAGGAACGCGAGGACGAACACCTGCAGGGCCCGGTAGAAGAAGTCCCACCGGTAGAACGTCACCTCCAGGGGCACGAGCGCGTACTCGCCCCGCTCGGCGGCCATGGCGGAGACCTCCCGGTGCAGGCCCTCGACGGCGCTCTCCACAGCGCCCCCGTCGCCTCCCGCGCCGGCGGCCGCGACTCCCTGGAGCCCGGCCACGACCCGCACCTGCCGGGTCAGGTCCCCTCCCGCGCGCAGCGCGCGATCCACGACCGCGGGGACCGTGAGCCACTCCCGCTCCGTCCCCTCCGGGGGGGGAATGAGCGCGAGGCCGCCGGCGTCGTGGGTGGCCTGCATCACGGACCCCATGAGCGCCATCACGGCTTCGCCCGCGGGCCCGTCGGGGCCGGCGCCGGTGCCCCGCTCCCGGAGGGCCGCCTCGCGCAGCCGCTCGCGGCGCTCCAGGATCTCGGCGACCCCGGGGCGATCGACCCCCGCGAAGATCTCCGCCGCTCCGGGCACGCCGTCCACGGGGAACGCGTGGCGCGCGAAGTCGAGGGCGCCCGCCAGCCCCTCGAACTCCCGCATGTTCAGCGCGAGACGCAGCAGTTGCGCCTGCACCGGGGTCCGTTCCTTCGGGTCGACGCGGTCGTACTCGCGGGCGCGGCGGAAGATCTCCTCCCGCGCCGGGACCAGGTCGGCGTACGCGTAGCGGTCCCTGCGGTTGCGGCCGTCGTGCGGGAGCCCGGCGGCGTCGAGGACCTCGTCGTTCTCCACGAGGAAGAACCGCTCGCGCACCGCCCTGTCGGGCCGGAGGAGGCAATCGAGGATCCAGTGCACCGGGGTCAGCGACTCGCCCGCCGCGGTGGCGTAGACGCGCTTCCCGTTCATGCGCAGCAGCGCGAAGCCGGCGAAGGTGGAGAGCGGCTTCACCCGCCCGCCCTCCTGGACGGGGAGCAACCCCGCCAGTTCGATGGTGCGCGGCGTGTACGGGGTCGCCGCCGGCGGCGGCGCGCTGCCGGGGGCTCCCTCCGCGGCGGCGCGGCCCGCGGGAAGCGCCGCGGCGACGGTCAGGGCCAGCGCCAGGGCGAGGGCGGCGGACGGGTGGCGGAGCCCTCTCACGACGCGGCGCGCCTTCCCGCCGTGTCGCGCACGTGGCGGATCAGTTTCCGCAGGAAGTGGAGCACGAGCCCCGCCGCCATCACGAGGCAGGCGTAGAGCGGCACCGCGTCGGCCGGGTTGCGCACGACGGAGAACGTGGACTGGAAGCGGCCGCCGCCCAGTTCGCGGAAGCCCGACTGGAAGAACGTGTACCCGGCGTGGCGGAGGGGCCGGTTCATGCTGATGCGGACGGGCTGCTCCGCGCCGCCCTCCACCTTGACCACGTCGCTCTCGAAGGAGGCGGCCATGGTCGTCCCGGGATGCAGTTCGCGCCGGAAGTCCGTGAGGCGGATGGTGAACGGCACCTGCCAGCGACGCTTGTGCAGGTCCACGAGCCAGGTCTTCCCGGCGACGGTCACGGAGAGCGGGGCCGCCTGATCGCCGTGGAGGATCCCCTCCGTCGGCGAAGCGCCGTCCTTCGGGGCGAGGCGGACGTAGCACCCCGCCACGTCCCGCTCCGCCTCCTTGTCCAGGGGAAGGGTCCGGAGGAACAGGCCTCCCATCGCCACCGGCTCTCCGTCCCGGCGGGCCTCCGCGGGGCGGACCTCGCTGTTCCGGGCGACGTTGCCGACGTCCAGGTCGAAGGGCCAGTCCCCGCTGGTGAACCGCGCCGTGGCGTCCCGGCGCAGGTGGATCCACCGCTCTCCCGGAAGGACCCGCTCGCTGGAGGATCCCGCCTCCGCCACCGTGATCTCCCACTCGAAGAACGACTCGACCTCGTCGGAGGCGGCCCCCTCGGGCAGGGTCATGTGGCCCTTGGTGCTCGCGTGGTACTCGACGAGCCCGCCGGCCAGCATCATCAGGACGCCCACGTGGGTCACGAGGACGCCGACCGTCGCGGCGGACTTGCGGATGCGGATCATGCCGCCCACGACGAGGTTCACCGAGAGCGCCACCAGGAGGAGGTAGACGCCGGGGAGCGGGACGGGCACGCCGAGGACCGTGTGCACGACGAAGAGCGACTCGAAGTAGCGGCGCTGCACCTCGTACAGGCTGCTCTGCGCCTGTGCCAGGGTTCCGAGGAACGTGAGCAGGAGGAGGAAGGAGAGGATGACGATGGCGAGCCCGAAGGAGCCGAGGAACGCGAGCACGCGCCCTGCGGCCGAGCGGCGGGGAGGAGCCGCGGGGGCGGGAACCGTCTCCGGTTCGAGCGCCACCGTCGCCGAGGCGGTGTCGCTCATCGCTCCAGCGAGGCGCAGAACTCGAGGAACCGCGCGCGCTCCGCCCGCAGGACCTCCGCCGGTCCCGTCATCTTCACGAACACGCTCTCCGCCCCCAGCGAGCGGATGGCGCCCAGGAGCCCGAACCCGGTGCGCGCCTCTCCCGCCATGCCCGTGAACGTCCCCGTCGCCTCCACCAGCGGCGCCTTCCCTCCGAGCACCGGGATCTGCGGCAGCGCCGCGATGCCGGGCTCGTCCAGCGGCGGGAGGCCGACCTGGTCCAGCCACCGGTTGATGTTGGCCGCCAGGCCGCCGCCGTCACCGCCGAGGACGGTGACGTAGCATTCGACGTCGGCGTGACCGTCCGGTCGCACGGTGACCACACGCCTGGAGCGGGGGGGGGCCGCCGTCCACCCGTCCGGCACCTTCCATCGGAGCGCCGCCGGCGATGGGGGCGGGGGGGGTGCGGCGGAGGCGCCGTCCACGGGCGGGTGCCCCGCGGGAAGCCCGCCGTCCTCGGCGCCCGCGGGCAGCGGAGGCGCGATGGCGCCGCCGGTGCGGGGGGCGCCGGGCCGGAGCGACGCCGCCAGGGCCAGGAACCGCGTCCGCTCCGCCGCCACGGCGGCCTCGGGCCCCGTCATCTTCACGAAGATGGTCGCGCCGGGGAGCACGCCCACCGCCCCCAGCATCCGCCACCCCTCCCGCGCCGTTCCCCCGCCCATTCCCGCGAAGGTCCCGCGGAGGTCCACCAGCGGCCCGGAGCGCCCCGCCACGGGGATGCGGGGGAGCCCCTCCGCCTCGCCCGCGGCCATGGGCGGAAGTCCCATCTGGCGGCGCCAGCGATCCACGTTGGGCACGACGCCTCCGCCGTCGCCGGGGGAGACCGTCACGTAGCACTCCAGGTCGGGAAGGGCCGGGACCCGGAAGTCCCCCTGGCGGAGCGCCGAGGGGGGACGCTCCTCCCACCCCTCCGGGAGATCCCACGCGAGACCCGCCGCTTCGGCGCCGGCCGCGTGCGACCGCGGTCCGCCGCCGGGCGGGGGGGCGACCCGCAGCCGTTCCGCCTCGCCGAGCGGCACCGCGGGGACGGTGCGGGGCCGCGCGAGGGTCCGGATCTCCGTCGCCTCGTAGGTTCCCCCCCCGGCCCCCGCCCCGCAGCCGGCCGCCGCGGCGGCGAGGAGCAGGCCCGCGATGGGGCGGGTCCGGGGGACCGGTCGAGGGGAGGGGAGTGCCATCGGGAAGGGGGACGATTGTAGCGGCCCCCATCCAACGCGCCGGGAGAACCGCCCTCACCTTCCCGCGGGAACCGTGACCTCGTCGCGGGGTCCCCGGGGCGCGCCGGAGCCTCCCCGCCACCGCGCCTCAGAGCATCTCCGCGAGCACGTAGGCGACGACGAGGACGACTCCCACGGCGATCCAGAACGGGCGCCGCGCATCGGCCGCGGCGTCGGGCCCGTCGTCCTCGTCGCGGGCGGCCCACGCGCCCGGGAGATCGACCCCGTCGAGGTAGGCGTCGTCGGACTCCGCGAAGCGCCTCTCCCATCCGCAGCCGCGGCAGAAGGAGCCGTCCCGCAGGAGGGGCCCCCCGCAGAGCGGACAGGGCTCCGCCGGCGGGGGAGGGGGGCGGCGGCGACGGCGGGGCCACACGTCAGGCGCCCTCAATCCGTGGTGCCGGGAGGCGGGCCGACGCGGCGGGACCCCGTGGTGGAGCCGAGGGGAGTTGAACCCCTGACCTCTTGAATGCCATTCAAGCGCTCTCCCAACTGAGCTACGGCCCCACGGGGATGCGCGGAGGGGCGAGTGTAGGAAGGGTCCGGGGTCCCCGGAAGAATTCCCGCCGCCTCGGAGGACGAGTACCCTCGGGGGCTTCCGCCGCGCGCCGGCCCCCGATTCCCGCCCGACCATGTCCTACGACTTCTCCGCCCTGGAACGCAAGTGGCAGGCCCGCTGGGCCGAGCGGGGGGACCACGCCACGAGCGCCTCCCCCCGGCGCAAGCATTACTGCCTGGAGATGTTCGCCTACCCCTCCGGCGACATCCACATGGGGCACTTCCGGAACTACGGCGTGGGCGACGTGGTGGCCGGCGTGCGGCGGATGCAGGGGTACGACGTCCTGCACCCCTTCGGCTGGGACGCGTTCGGGCTCCCCGCGGAGGAGGCGGCCATCAAGCGGGGCATCCACCCCCGCACCTGGACGCTGGACAACATCGACGTCTCCCGCCGCACGCTGAAGCGCTGCGGCATCTCCTACGACTGGGAGCGGGAGGTCGTCACCTGCCGTCCCGACTACTACCGCTGGAACCAGTGGCTGTTCCTGCTGCTGCACCGCCGCGGACTCGCCTACAGGAAGACGGCGCTCGTGAACTGGTGCGGCACCTGCAAGACCGTGCTCGCCAACGAGCAGGCCGAGGGCGGCCTCTGCTGGAAGTGCGAGAACCCGGTGGACCGCCGCGAGCTGGAGCAGTGGTTCATCCGGATCACGGCGTATGCCGATCGCCTGCTGGCGGGGCTCGACCGCCTCACGCAGTGGCCGGAGAACATCCGCTCCATCCAGCGCAACTGGATCGGGCGATCCGAGGGGGCGCGTGTCGCGTTCCGCGCCGCCGGCGTGAACCACTCGTTCGACGTGTTCACGACGCGCCCCGACACGCTGTTCGGCGTCTCCTTCCTCGCCATCGCGCCGGAGCATCCCTGGGCCCGCATGCTCGCCGCGGGGACGGAGCGGGAGGCGGAGGTGGGCGGGTACATCGAGCGCGCGCTGCGCCGCTCCGAGATCGAGCGCTCCTCGACGGTGCGCACGCAGGACGGCGTCGACACGGGCACCTTCGCCATCCATCCGCTGTCCGGCGAACGCGTCCCGGTCTGGGTGGCGGACTACGTCCTCGGGCACTACGGGACGGGGGTCGTCATGGGGGTGCCGGCCCACGACGAGAGGGACTTCCGGTTCGCCCGGCGGTACGGGCTGCCGCTGCGGGTCGTGATCCGGCCCGCGGACGCGGCCGCCGACCTCGACCCGGCGGCGATGACGGAGGCCTACACGGGCCCCGGCGTCATGGTGAACTCCGATCGGTTCGACGGCACGCCGTCGGACGCGGGGCGCGCCAAGGTCGCCACGTGGCTGCGCAACCAGGGCCTCGGCGGGCCCGAGGTGACCTTCCGCCTGCGGGACTGGCTCATCAGCCGCCAGCGCTACTGGGGAACGCCCATCCCCATGGTGCGGTGCATGGCGTGCGGGCACGTCCCCGTCCGCGAGGAGGATCTGCCGGTCCTGCTTCCGGAGGGAGTCCGCAACTGGATGCCCGAGGGGCGATCGCCGCTGGCCGACGTCCCCGAGTTCGTGAACACGACGTGCCCGGTCTGCGGAGGGCCCGCGGAGCGGGACGCCGACACCATGGACACGTTCATCGACTCCTCCTGGTACCACCTGCGCTACACCGACCCGCGGAACGACCGCGCCGTCTTCCGGCCCGAGGAGGCGGCGAAGTGGCTGCCCGTGGATCTCTACATCGGCGGCTCCGAGCACGCCACCGGCCACCTGCTCTACTTCCGGTTCCTCACGATGGTGCTGCACGACGCGGGGCTCTGTCCCGTGGACGAGCCGGCGACCCGCCTGTTCAACCACGGCATGGTCCAGGACGGGGACGGGAAGAAGATGTCGAAGTCGAAGGGCAACCTCGTGTCCCCCGTGGACATGATGGAGCGGTACGGCGTCGACGCCTCCCGCGTCGCCATGTGCTTCTTCGCCCCGTCGGCGGACCCCATCGTCTGGAAGGAGGAGGGGGTCCAGGGCGCTCTCCGGTTCCTGCGGCGCGTGCTGGAACTGGTCACCGCCCGGCGCGACGCCGTGGGCGCGGTGGCCGAGGGCACGGCGATCCCCGACGGGGATCCGTCGGCCCCCGTCGCGGAGGCCCGGCGGCTCGCCCACGGGGCGCTCCGGAACCTGTCCCGCGCGGTGGAGACGGACCTGGCGTTCAACACCGTCGTGTCCGACCTCATGAAGGCGCTGAAGGCGCTGGAGGCGGTGGAGCCGCCCGCCTTCGAGGGGGGCGCGTCCGTCGACGCCGTGGCGCACGCGGACGCGGTGCGGGTCTTCGTGCGCGTGCTCGCCACGATGGCGCCCCATCTCGGCGAAGAACTGCACGAACTGCTGGGGGGCACGGAGAGCGTGTTCCGCGGGCCGTGGCCGGCGTTCGACCGGAAGGCGCTCGCGCTGGACGAGGTCGAGGTCCCGGTGCAGGTGAACGGGAAGGTCCGCGCCCGCCTCTCCGTGGCGACCACCGCCGGCAGGGACGAAGTCCTCGCCGCCGCGGCGGCGCTGGAGGGCGTGCGGCCGCACCTCGAGGGGAGGACGGTCCGGAAGGTCGTCTACGTCCCCGGCAAGATCGTCAACTACGTCGTCGGCTGACGCACGGCCGCCGCAAGGAGATCCCATGGCGCAGGAGAATCCCATCACGCCGCGCGCGAAGGACTTCGCGGAGTGGTACGGCGACGTCATCGCCGCGGGCTCCCTGGCGGAGAACGCTCCCGTCCGCGGGTGCATGATCATCCGGCCCAACGGCTACGGCATCTGGGAGAACATCCAGCGGGAACTGGACCGGCGCATCAGGGACACGGGCCACGAGAACGCGTACTTCCCGCTCCTCATCCCGCAGTCCTTCCTCGAGAAGGAGGCGGAGCACGTCGAGGGGTTCGCTCCCGAGTGCGCGACCGTCACCCACGGCGGCGGAAAGCTGCTCGAGGAGCCGCTCTACGTCCGGCCCACGAGCGAGGCCATGATCTGCACCCAGTTCGGCAAGTGGGTGTCGTCCTGGCGGGATCTGCCCCTCCTCGTCAACCAGTGGGCCAACGTCATGCGCTGGGAACTCCGGCCCCGCCTGTTCCTCCGCACGTCCGAGTTCCTCTGGCAGGAGGGCCACACCGCCCACGAGACCCACGACGAGGCGCGGGAAGAGGTCCTCCGGATGCTGGACGTCTACGCCGACCTCGCGGAGAACGTGCTGGCGGTGCCCGTGATCCGCGGGAGGAAGAGCGCGTCGGAGCGGTTCGCCGGCGCCGCCGAGACGTACACCATCGAGGCCATGATGCAGAACGGCTGGGCGCTCCAGGCGGGCACGTCCCATGACCTCGGGCAGACCTTCGCCCGCGCCTACGGCATCCAGTTCCAGGGGCGGGACGGCGCCATGCAGCACGCGTGGTCGACCTCGTGGGGCGTCTCCACGCGGCTCATCGGCGCGGTCATCATGGTCCACGGCGACGACGCGGGAGTGGTGCTGCCGCCCCGCGTGGCGACGACGCAGGTCGTCCTGCTCCCCATCCCCGGCAAGTCGGACGAGGATCGGGCGCTGGTGGCGGCGGGGGTGGCCCGGATGCGCGACGCGCTGCGCGCGCGGGGCCTTCGCGTGCGCGTGGACGACCGGGACCACGTCCGCCCCGGCGCCAAGCACTACGAGTGGGAGAGGAAGGGCGTTCCCGTGCGGCTCGAGTTCGGCCCCCGCGACGCGAAGGCGGGCACGTGCGTCCTGGCGCGCCGGGACACCGGCGAGAAGGCGCCCGCCTCCCTCGAGGGCATCGACGGCACGGTCACGGCGCTCCTCGACCGCATCCAGGGGGACATGCTGGCCCGGGCCCGGGAGTGGCGGGACGCCCGCATCGTGGCCGAGGACGACCTCGCGGCGTTCCGGGGGAACATCGAGGCGGGAGGCTTCTTCCGGATGCGCTGGTGCGGGAAGGAGTCCTGCGAGGCGAAGCTGAAGGAGGAGACGCGCGCGACCATCCGCTGCCTCCCCCTCGACGAGCCCGCCGACGCGGGTCCCTGCGTCTCCTGCGCCGCCCCCGCCGATGGCCGCGCCGTGTTCGCCCGCGCGTACTGACCCGGGGTCAGACCCCGCCACCAGGGATTCGCGGCGGATCCCTCGCACCGGGGTCTGACCCCGACTGGGGACGGCTGTTAACGCGGGCCGCGTTTGCGGCGTCCATTCCCCGGCGGTGACCCCGGGAGGCGACCATGCGGAACACGCGGTGGAGGACGACGGCGGTGGCGGCGGCGCTGCTGGGGGCGTCGGTGGCGTGCGGTGTCGGCGCGGCGCTGCCGGCGCGCGCGAAGGAACCGGTGACGGCGCAGCGGCGGGCCCGCTTCCTGTGCATGGGAGTGCTGGAGGGGCTGCTCGAGGACAACGTCCCCGACGACGTCGTGGCGTCGGTGCTGGAGAAGGCGGACAAGGACGGGTACCGGAACTTCGTCTACGGCTGCCCCGTGTGCGCGCCGGTGATCGAGGCCTTCCGCTGCTACGCCATGCGCGTCGAGCCCGGTGGCTGGTACTACCAGAACAAGGGGGACCCCTACGCGGCGAACCCCGGGGGTACCGTCCTCCCCGCCGATCTCCTCGCCGGCCTGCGCGCCGGGAAGCGGGAGGAACGTCTCGCCGCCATGGAAGGACTGGTGGCCCGGTACGTCCAGCGCCGCTTCGAGATGCAGCGCTTCTCCGCGGAGGAGCGGAACGCCATGCAGGAGGCGATGAAACTCGGCCGCAAGGAGGGCATGGGTTTCCTCAAGTCCTCCGACGGGCGCGAGAAGGACCGGACGGGCATGGGCACGTGCCCCTCCTGTGACGGCGCCAACGACTGGGGCGGGGTCGGGCCCGTCGCGAAGTGAAAGGGGAGTCCGGCGGCGAAGGGCAGGGGTCCGGCACCGCGGGCGCCCGCCCCGCCGCGGGACTCGATCACCGCCCCGTCCACCCCTTCGCACCCCCCAGGGTCGCCAGCAACGCCGACGCCACGCGCCGCCGTCCCGGACCCGCCGCGCCCACCAGCGCCTGGTTCATCTCGAGTTCTATCCCGAGGTAGGCCCGCGCGGCGAAGCGGCGGCGCAGCGCGGTCGCGAGCCCGTCGGCCCGGCCGAAGTAGGGGTAGTTGCGCCGCAGCCGGAGCCCGGGATCCGCCGTCGCGAGGGCGCGGAGCCACGCCCCGCAGATCTCCCGCTCGCCCCGCCGCCGGGGGTCGTACAGGAACGCGACGTCGGCGGTGCGCTCGACGCCGCCGAGCGCCGGGGTGAAGGAGTGCACGGCGACGTGGACGACACGGTGGCCGCCGGCGATGAGGGTCGCCACGGTCCGCTCCACCGCCGCCCGATGGGGCCGCCACTCCTCCTCGAGGATCCGCTCGCGCTCCTCCCGCGGGAGCGGGGCCGTGAACTCGGAGAACAGCGCCCGGTGACCGGCGGAGCGGTTCCCGTCGGCCAGCAGCCGCGTCGTCCCCGTGGCGAGGAGCGGAACGCCGAGGCGGCGGGCGAGGGCCCGCGCCACCGCCAGCGCCCCCGGGTCCCATCCCCGGTGGGAGTCGAGGACCGCACGGGCGCCGCGGAACACCCCGCGCCAGCGGCGGGGGACGCGGTTCCCCCCGTGCTCGCAGGTGAGCAGGAGCCGGTCAGCCACGGGGCAGGAACGGGCGGTCGTCGTCGAGGCAGTCCGCCAGCGCGCCGTACACGCCGCGGAGCCGATCGCGATCGGGAGCCTCGCCGGCGGCGGCGAGGAGGCGCCGCGCCAGCGTCCCCTCCCGCAGGATGACGTCGAGCGGGGCCGCGAACTCCCGTCCGTCCCCCTCGCACACCCCCGTCCTCTCCACGAGTCGGGCCCAGACCTCGCTCGCCGTCGCCCCGGCGCGACCCTCCAGGCCGAGGGCCTCCAGGTACGCGCCGTCCCCGATGACCGCGCGCTCGCCGTCACGGCCCGTGGCGCGGAGGTGCGCGGACAGCGGCTCCTCGGACCACTCCCGCTGCCGCGCGTAGGGGCAGGTCCGCTCCTCGACGAGCATGCGCACCGCCGCCGCGACCGCCGCCGCCACCGCGAGGTCCGCCGAGGGCCCCTCCTGGAGGTCGAGTACGCGGATCTCGATGGCGTCCCGGTCGAACCGGGCGATGGCGCCGCGCGCGTTGGCGAACTCGTGGCGCAGGACCCCCTCCGGGTCCAGCGGCGCCATGTCCGCGTAGATGCGCCCCAGGATCTCCCGCTCGTAGTCGGCGCGCGTGAAGACGCGCTCCGGCACCACGAGCCCCGTCACGGACGGGATCCGCGAGGAGTTCCCGCGGTAGTGCTCCAGGCGGGAGTCGAGGAAGCCCGTGAAGCGGCCCTCCACGAACGGGCTCGACGCCGCCAGCGCGGGCAGCAGCGGGAGCACGAGGCGGATGGCCGCGTGGAGCCGGCCGAACTCCGCGTCGTCCCCGAAGGGCAGGTTCAGGTGCGCGCTCTGGAGGTTCGACCAGCCGTGTCCGCGGCAGCCGAAGATCCGGTCGAAGGCGAGGTAGACCGGCGAGTTCGCGTGGGGCCAGAGGCGGGTCTCGCGCAGCGGGTCCATCCACGGATGCATCGCCGACGGGAGGAGGCGCGCGCCGCGGGGCCGGAGGATCTCGCCGATCCTCCGGAGGTCCGCCGCGAACGCCTCCGCCACGCCCTGCAGCCGGGGCGCCGGCCCGTTGTTCTTGATCTCGATGACGTGCAGCGCGAGTTCGTTGGACCACGCCACCGGGCCCCGCTCCACGTCCAGGTCGTAGCCTCCCCCCTCGACGCGCAGCACCTCGTCCGCCTCCGGCCGCACGTCCAGCGTGCGCGCGTCGACGATCATGTACTCCAGCTCGACGCCGAAGCCCCGGAACAGGCGGAGCGGAGCCGTCACTCCCGGCCCTCGGAGCGCCCCCTCCGTTCCAGCCGCTCGACGAACACGCGGAGGATGCGGCGGTAGATCTCCGGACCGAGAACCGCGTCCTCGAATCCCGCGTCGAGGTTCGGGTTGTCGTTGATCTCCATCACGAGGAACCGGCCGTCCCGCTCCTTGAGATCGACGCCGTAGAAGCCCCGACCCACGGGGGCCGTGCAGCGCTCCGCCAGCGCGACGACGGCGGGGGGGACGTCCTCCACGGCGTACGTCCGCACCTCCCCGTACTCCCTCGCCGCGCCGGTGCCGCCGATGATCCGCCAGTCGCCGGGCGCCATGTAGTAGCGGCACGCGTAGAGCGCGCGGCCGTCGAGCACTCCCACGCGCCAGTCGAACTCCGACTGCACGAACTCCTGCGCGATGACGAGGTCGGACTCCTCGAAGAGCGCCTTCATCGCCCGGTCGTAGGAAGTCTCGTCCGTGGCGCGCGTGATCCCGCGGGAGAACGAGCCGTCCGGCCGCTTGAGGATGCAGGGGAACCCGAGCAGCCGCTTCCCCTCGTCGGCGTTGTCCCGGTGGAGGATGAGCGTCCGCGGATGGGCCACGCCGTGCCGGGCGAACAGCTCCGCCAGGTAGACCTTGTTGGAGCACCGCAGGATGGACTGCGGATCGTCGATGACCTCGATGCCCTCCGCGCGCGCCTTGCGCGCGAAACGGTACGTGTGGTGGTTCACCGCGGTGGTCTCGCGGATGAACAGGGCGTCGAACTCCGCGAGGCGGCCGAGGTCGTCGCGGTCGATGAACGTGGGGTTCATGCCGAGGGAACGGGCGGCGCGGGCGAACTTCCGCAGGGCCAGGGGATTGCTGGGGGCGTGCTCCTCGTCGGGGTCCACGAGGATCGCCAGTTCGAACCGGTAGGTCCGCGCCCGACCCCCGCGGTGGGGCCGGTCGAAGTACCGCTGCGCCTGCGCGATGAGGAACGGGCGGTGGCCCTCGGGGATCTCGCTCCCCGAGATGACCTGCACGCCGTCCAGGCGCCACCGCCCCTCGACGCGCTCGAAGTACGCGCGCAGCAGGGGGGCGGGGAAGTAGTTGAACAGGGCCCGCGACAGGCGGTCGTAGCGGCGCGCCATGTTCCCGCCGAAGTAGATGCTCACCGCGAACGTGGACGACCGCAGACCGCGCAGGCTCTTCTGGATGACCGGCTCGAGGTCGCCCGACACGAGGCGGACCAGCGGCGACAGCCGCAGGTCCTGCATGGTGGCCACGGACGGCAGGGGACGGTGGCCGCGCGCCTCCGCCAGCAGCGAGACGTAGTAGCCCAGGGACTGGTAGCCGTACCGCCGGCAGAGGTTGAACACGCGCGTCCGACGGCGCTCGCTGAAGCGCGGCTCCGTCAGGTACTCCCTCGCCCGCACCACCTGGACGCCGGGCAGATCCAGCGGCCAGTTCTTGGGATTCTCGATGACGAACAGGACGGACATGGGGCCCTACTCCCGCGCCCGCGAAGGGGGAGGCTCGAGCACGAGCAGGTTCGCGTCGTGGGTCAGGATGCCGAGGAGGATGGCCCCGACCAGGCGGTCGATCCCGACGCTGTAGTAGCGCGACCCGTACTTCGGGTTGTCGTGCTGGGGATCGGCCACCTGCACCTCGCGGAGCGCCGGGTCGTACCCGCAGAGGACCACGAAGTGTCCCGAGGGCTCCCCGCGCACGTCGTCGTAGTCGTCGTCGATCTCCCGCGCGCAGCCGTAGAGGTAGGTCGCGCTCAACCCCGTGAGGATGGGCCGATCCCGGCGCAGGTAGCGGCGGATGAGACCCGCCGTGAGATCCCGGTAGCGGAGGACGCCGCCCAGCGAGAAGAACTCCTCGTAGGCGTCGCTGACGGCGCGGATCCGGACGTCCTTCTTCTGCTCCCGCTGCCGGCCGAGGCGCTCCCGCAGATCCACGCCGTCCTCGAACCACGTGGGGTCGAAGATCTGGAGGTTGTACGTGTAGATCGTCGCCCCGTACCCGCGGCGCAGCGCGTGGGCGGCGAGCAGCACCCCCAGCGTCCCGCCCGTGTCGAGGTTGGGCACCTCCCGCACGACGCGGGACAGGGGCACCGCGTCGCCGAAGAAGCGGTACACCGCCTGCAGGCAGGTCGGTCCGCAGGTCGTGTCGTCCGGCTGGGGCGCGATGTCGAAGTGCAGGCTGCTTTCCAACGGCGGGCTCCCGGTGGACTCGGGGAGGCGCCGACCGCCGGCCCCGTCGGGCCGCGGCCCGCGGGGGACATGGTACCGCGCGGGCCGTCGCGGTCGGCGGGCGCCGCGCTCCCGCGCCGGTGGACCCACGGGGCGGTCATTGACGTCGTCCCCGCGACGCGGTACCCTCCCCGCCGCTTCGCCGCTCTTTCCCATGACAGCGTCGCGCGGCCAGGGCCCCGTCGGGCCGACGCGCGACACCGCAGGTGACGGGAAGGGGGTGCGACTCCCCCGCGGACCCGCCGCTGTGACCGGCGACGACGGCCGTCGACGCCCACCGGCTCCCCAGGGAGCCCGGGAAGGGGACGGCCCGAGAACGACCCGGAAGCCAGAAGACCGACCTGCGGCGCCTCACGACACGATCTCCGCGGCACGAGAGAGTGAAGGCCATGCAGGATTCCCGCCCCCGGCGGGTCGGCCCGATCCACGGACCGCCCCTCCGGGGGCGTTTCGTCGGTGGGGTCCTCCGCGCGCTTCCCCTGCTCGCCGCGGGCGCCCTGGGCGCCTGCGGCGGGAGCGGGGAATCCCCGTCCCCGTCGCCCTCGCGGGGGCTCGCGCCCTCCGCCGTCCCGCAGCGCATCGTCTCCCTGGCCCCCTCCCACACGGAACTCCTGTTCGCGCTGGGGGCCGGGGACCGCGTCGTCGGCGTCACGCGCTACTGCGATCGCCCCGCGGCGGTGGCCGCGCTCCCCCGCGTCGCCGACGCGACCACGGTGTTCCTCGAGCCGCTGGCGGGCCTCCGCCCGGACCTGGTCGTCGCCAACGCCGACGCGCTCCGGGAGGCGCTCGCCCCCCTCCGCGGACGCGTGCCCTTCCTCGCGGTGCCCACGGACACGCTGGAGCAGCTGCTCGACGCGCCGCTGGTGCTGGGCCGCGCCGTCGGGCGCGAGGCGGAGGGCCGCGCGCTGCGCGCCCGCATGGACGCCGCCCTGGACGGGGCCGGGGAACGGGCCCGGGGGCGCGCCCCCGACCGCGTGCTGTTCGTGGTCCAGCGGGATCCGTTCTACGTCGCGGGGCCCGGCTCCTTCGTGGATGCGCTCCTGCTGCGGCTCGGCTACCGGAACGCGGCGGAGGGGCTGGGCGGTCGCTGGCCGACCCCGTCGGCGGAGGCGATCCTCGCCATGGCCCCGGACGCCGTCGTGGACGCCGCACCCGTCGTGGACGGAGAGCGGGCCGGCGGCGGTGACCCCGACGAGGGCGTCCGCGCCTTCTGGGCCCGGCTCCCCGGGCTGCCCGCGGTGCGCGCGGGGCGGGTCCGACGCCTGCGGGACGTCGCCGCCGTCCGCCCGGGCCCGGCGCTGGCGGAGGCCCTGGACGCTTTGGACCGTTCCGTCGCGCCGCCGCCGGGGGGAGCGGACCGGTGAGCCCGCGCGCGACCGCCCCGAGGCTGGCGCTCAGCCTGCTCGCCCTGTCCCTCGTCCTCGCGGGCGCGATGGGCATCGCCGCCGCCGCGGGGCCGCTGGGTCTCTCCGCCGAGTGGTGGGTGGTGCGCGACCTGCGCCTCTGGCGGGCGGTGTTCGCCGCCATCGTCGGCGGGTGCCTCGCCGCCGCCGGGGCGGCGTTCCAGGCGCTGCTCCGGAATCCGCTGGCGTCGCCGTACCTCCTCGGGGTCTCCGGCGGAGGCTCGCTGGGCGCCGTGGCGGCCATCCTCGCGGGGATCCCGGCGCTCGCGCCCGGGTGGCCCACCCTGCCGCTGTTCTCCTTCGCCGGTTGCCTCGGCGCCATCGGGGCCATCCACCTCGTGGCGCAGCGCCGCGGCCACCTGCTGGCCCACGACCTCCTCCTCGCGGGCGTCGTCGCCAACTCGTTCTTCCTCGCGGTGATGGCGGTGCTGCAGTACCTCGCCGATCCCTCCCAGGCCGCCCGCATCGTCCAGTGGACGCTGGGCGCCGTGCACACGGAGCGGGTCCCGGCGCCGGCGGCGATCCTTCTGGCGGCGGGGGGGCTGCTGCTGCTCCAGCGGGACGCGGCCGCGCTCAATCTCCTCAGCGTGGGCGACGAGACGGCGGCGCTCCTCGGGGTGGACGTTTCCGCCGTGCGGCGGCGCGCGTTCCTCGGCGCGTCGCTCCTCACCGCCGTGGCCGTCGCCGTGAGCGGACCCGTCGCGTTCCTCGGGCTGTTCGTGCCCCACGGCGTGCGCCGCATCCTGGGCCCCGACCACCGCATCCTCCTGCCGGCGTCGTTCCTCGCGGGGGCCGCGTTCCTCGTGCTTGCGGACACGGCGGCCCGGGCGACGCTCCCGCGGCACGAGATCCCGGTGGGGGTGATCACCGCCGTGGTGGGCGCTCCCGCCTTCGTGCTCCTGCTGGCGCGGCGCGAGCGCGGTGCGCCGGAGGGGGCGACGGCATGACCCGGCCGCTCCTCCAGGTCTCCGCGGCCACCCTCGGCTACGGGCGGCGCGCCATCCTCCGGGACCTCACGTTCGAACTGCGCGAGGGGGAGTTCGTGGGGGTCCTCGGCCCCAACGGCTGCGGGAAGACCACCCTCGTGCGCGGGCTCGCGCGCGTGCTCACGCCGCTCGCCGGCGCCGTCACGCTGGAGGGGCGGCCGCTGGGGCTGTTCGACCGCCGGGAACTGGCGCGCACGCTCGCGGTGATCCCGCAGGAGGGGGCGCCGCTCTTCCCGTTCACGGTGCTGGAGACCGTGCTCATGGGGCGCGCCCCGTGGATGCGGCCCTTCGCCTTCGAGGGCGAGGAGGACATCCGCATCGCCCGCGAGGCGCTGGAGGCGGTCGGGGCGGCGGACCTGGCCGCGCGCGACCTGGCGGAACTCTCCGGCGGCGAGAGGCAGCGCGTGGTGGTGGCGCGGGCGCTGGCCCAGAGCACGCGCGTCCTCGTGGCGGACGAGCCCACGGCGCACCTCGATCTCCGGCGCGCCGTGGAGGTGTTCGCGCTCCTCCGCGCGCTGCGCTCCGACCGCGGGCTCGCGGTCCTCGTGGTGACGCACGACGTGAACCTGGCCGCCCTCTTCTGCGATCGCCTCGTCCTGCTGGCGGACGGGTCGATCGCGGCGGGGGGGACCCCGGCGGACGTGCTGCGACCCGACCTCCTCCAGCGTGCCTTCGGGACGCCGGTGCACGTGGAGAGGAGGCCGGACGGGACGCCGTTCGTCGTGCCGGAGCGGGGCATCGGGACCGCTCCGGCCGACGGGTTCGCGGTAACCGGACCCGAGGACAAGGAGGCGCGATGAGGGGCGCAACGGGAAGGCTCGCGGCGATGGCCGCGACGGCGGCGGCCGTGATCGTCGTAGCGGCGGCGGGCGCGCGGGCGCAGGACGACGAGGCGCTGCGGCGGGAACTGGATCTGCTGGAGCGGCGCCGCGAGGAGATCCTGCGCACGCTGCGCGCGCGGGGCGAGGCGCCGGCGGATCGCGCTGCGACGCCTCCCGCCGGGGACGGCGGCGGCGGCGTCCCGGCTCCACAGGACGACGGACTGCTCGACGCGGTGGAGGTCGTCACGACGCGGTTCCCGCGTCCCCGCGGCGGCGGCACGTCCGCGGTGACCGTCGTGGAGGGCGCGTGGTACGGGGATCGCGGGGAGTCCTCCGTGGCCGACGGACTCCGGCACGTGCCCGGAGTCACGGTCACGCGGGGAGGAACCGCCGGCGCGTCCACGTCCCTCTTCCTGCGCGGCGCGCTCTCCAACCAGACGCTGGTCCTCCAGGACGGGATGCCGCTCAACGACCCGACCATCGGCGGCCAGTTCAACTTCTTCGATCTCGACCCCGTGAACCTGGACCGCGTGGAGGTGCTCCGCGGCTCCCAGGGCGCCCTCTACGGGAGCGATGCCATCGGTGGCGTCGTGAATCTCGTGTCCCGCAGGGGTCACGGGCCCGGTTCCTTCCGCGCCACCGCCGAGGCGGGTCCCTTCCGGACCCATCGAGAGACGCTCTCGGGCGCCGGGGGCGTCGAGGGCGGCGACTGGTCCTTCGGGCTGGCGGAGACGCGCACCGACGGTCCCCACTCGCGGCAGGCGTTCCTGTCCCACTCCTTCTCCGGGCGGGCCGGCTTCGCCGTCGCGGGCGACGGCCGCCTGGAGTTCCTGAGCCGGTTCCTCTCGAGCCGCGCGGAGGACCCCTACGACTTCGGCGCGACGCTGGTGGAGGACCCGAACATCGAGCGTCGGCGGGACCTGCTCGCCACGGGCGTCTCCTTCGAGAAGCCCCTCGCCCCGTGGCTGACGGGGCGCGTGAACGCCTCCGTCACGGACGTCCAGTCGGACTTCCGCAACGGGCCCGACACCCCCGGCGGTGCGCGGGAGTTCGACTCCCAGTCGAGCGCGCAGACGCGCCTCGTGGGACTGTCGCTGCGGGCGGAGCCCCTGGACGCGAAGCGGGACCCCGTCGGCCTCTCCGTCGTGGCCGGGTTCGACCACGAGCGGGAGGACAGCGCCACGGCGAGCGAGTCCCCCTTCGGGGGCGGCATCGACGTGGACGATCGCACCGAGGTGCGCGGCTTCTACGCGCTGGCCTCGCTCAGGGCCGGACCCGTCGAGGTCACCGCCGGCGGGCGTCACGACGACCACAGCCAGGCGGGCGGCGAGTGGAGCCCGCAGGCGGGGGCGCGGTTCGACCTCGCGGCCACGGGGACCACGTTCCGTGCGCACTACGGCGAGGGATTCCGGTCCGCGACGCCGGCGGAGACGGCGGACCCCTTCATCGGGAACGCGGACCTCCGGCCGGAGGAGAGCGAGAGCGTGGACGCGGGCATCCTCCAGCGGCTGGGCCCGGTGGAGATGGAGGCGACCTGGTTCCGCCTCCGCACGCGCGACCTCATCACGTTCGACACGACGACGTTCCGGCTGGAGAACGTGGCGCGCGCCGAGGCGACGGGCGTCGAACTGGCCGCGGCGGCGGACCTCGGCGGCGGGTTCTCCTCGCGGGTGGCGTGGACCCACCAGCGGGCGCGGGACCTGGGCACGGGCGCTCGTCTCGCGAACCGGCCCGACGATGCGGCCTCGGCGGGGGTGGCCTGGCGCAGCGGCGACTGGCTGGTCTTCGCCGAAGCGGTGCGGCCGGGGAGCGTCCCGTCGTCCGCGGTCTCCGGGCCCGACCAGCGGCTCCGGGACCATCCCGGCCGGCGCACCGTCGTCGACTTCGGCGTCCGCTGGAAGGCCACGGAGCGTCTGAGCCTCCTGGCCCGCATCGAGAACCTGCTCGGGGATCGCTACGTCGAGACGTCCACGTCGCCACGGGGGACGGGGCGGACCCTCTTCATCGGGGCGGCCCTGGACTTCTGACCGCCGCACGGCGGGGGGCGCGCGCCCTGCGCGCCCCCCGCGAACCCGACGCCGACATTCCCGGAATGTCGCCGCCGAGTTCAGAGCAGGAGGAGCATCCCGCCGCCCGCCAGGAGGCGGTACCACGCGAAGTCCGTGAGGGGACGCCGGCGGATGTAGCCGAGGAACAGGTGGATGGTGAGGTACCCGGTGACGGCCGCCGCGGCGGCGCCCGTCAGGATCACGTCGAGCCCGGGGCCCGCCTCCGGCGACCGCGCCAGTCCCCACGCCTCGACCGCCCCCGCCGCCAGGAGCGCCGGCACGGCCAGCAGGAAGGAGTAGCGGGCCGCGGCCTCCCGGTCGAGGCCCAGGAGCATCCCGCCGGCGATGGTCGCGGCGCTGCGCGACACCCCGGGCACGATGGCGATCGCCTGCCAGAGCCCGACCCCGATCGCGTCCCCGGCGCGCGCCTCCTCCAGCGGCCGGCGGCGGGACCGGGCGCGCTCCCCGAGGAACAGGAGCGGCGTCGCGCCCACGAGCACCCAGGCGATCACCGCGGGGCGGCCGTGGAGATCGGCGACGAACCCGCGCAGCGCCAGGCCCGCGGCCAGCAGCGGAATGGTGCCCAGCACGATCCACCAGCCCAGGCGCGCGTCCGGGGATTCCAGCGGGCGTCCCTCCCGCAGGCCGCGCGCGGTGGCGCGGAGGATGCGGGCGAAGTCGGCGCGGAAGTAGACGACCGCCGCCAGGACGGTGCCGACCTGGACGAGCACGTCGAACGCGAGCGCGCTCTCGCCCTCGCGGGACCATCCCATGGCGTGGGTGACGAGCACGAGATGCGCGGTGGAGGACACGGGCAGCCACTCCGTCACTCCCTGCACGATCCCGAGGAGGGCCGCCTGGAGCAGCGTCACGGCGCCGCGCCGCCCGCGCCGGCGCCGGCCCCATCCGCCCCGTCCCCGGCGGCGTCCTCCCGATCCGGGCGACCCCATCGCACGCGGATGCCGTCCGCCGCCGCGACGGGGAGCGCCATGGCGCACCACGCCAGCCCCGTCCACGCCGCCGTCGCCGCTCCCCCCGGGGCGGAGGCCGTGGCCGCGCGCCAGAGGAACGCGCCCCCGAGCAGGGCGACGAAGGCCGTCACGACGCACCCGCCGAAGGCCAGCCCCCGCAACCGCGCCGCGGACCCGGCGTCGACGAAGGCGCACAGGAGGGGACCGGGCATGACCGCCGCCGCCAGAGCGAGGCCGAACGCGAGGTGGGCTGCCCCGAGCGGCCGATCGGCGCGCGCGAAGCCCTCGTCGAGGACGCGGACGAGCAGCGGGCCGGACACGCCGCCCAGCACGAGCACGGTGCCGCGGAGCACTCCGGCGGGGGTGGTCTTCATGCCCTTCCTTTATCGGCCCGCCGCCGCCGCCCCCGCGGAATCGCCGGGTGGAGGTGTTGTCGCGGGCCCGACCCCGCCGGGGCCGTCGCGGAGGGCCGGGGCGACCCGGGATTTCGCTCCACCGCGGGCCGCCGCCCGCGAACATGGCGCCCATGACCGCCCCCCTCGCCGCCCGCATGAGCCGTCTCGGATCGGAGAGCGCCTTCGCCGTGCTCGCCCGCGCCCGCGCCATGGAGGCGGCGGGACGCCGCATCCTGCCCTTCGCCATGGGGGAGCCGGACTTCGCGACGCCGGAACACATCGTCGAGGCAGGCGTGGCGGCGCTGCGCGAGGGCTGGACGCACTACGGTCCCGCCCCGGGCTTCCCCGACGTCCGGGCCGCCATCGCCGACTACCTCGGACGTTCCCGCGGTCTGGAGGTGCAGCCGGAGCGCGTCATCGTCACTCCCGGCGCGAAGCCGATCATGTTCTACACGATGCTCGCGCTCGTGGAACAGGGCACGGAGGTGCTCGTCCCCGACCCGGCCTTCCCCATCTACGAGTCCATGGTGCGGTTCAGCGGCGGCACGCCGATCCCCTATGCGCTCCCCGCGGAGCGCCGCTTCACCCCCGATCCGGCGGCGCTGGCCGCCCTCGTCACCCCGCGCACGCGCCTGCTCATCCTGAACTCGCCGGGCAACCCGTGCGGCGGCGTGCAGACGCCCGAGGACATCGCCGCCATCGCCGCCCTCTGCCGCGAGAAGGACCTCCGCGTCCTCTCCGACGAGATCTACTGCGAGATCCTGTACGAGGGCGCGCAC
This sequence comes from uncultured Planctomycetota bacterium, assembly GCA_964607145.1. Classification (GTDB taxonomy): domain Bacteria; phylum Planctomycetota; class JAJSAM01; order JAJSAM01; family JAKLKS01; genus CAZSIX01. Next base: position 211,444 of record CAZSIX010000001.1, read on the forward strand.
CGATCCATCCTCGCGGAGCCGGGCATGATGGAGCGCACCATCCTGCTGGACGGCTTCTCCAAGGCGTTCGCGATGACGGGCTGGCGCGCGGGCTACGGCGTGCTCCCCCCGGATCTCGTGTCGGCGTTCACCGGACTGCAGATCAACAGCGTGTCCTGCACCTCCTCGGCCACGCAGCGGGCCTGCCTCGCCGCGCTCACGGGTCCCATGGAGCCGGTGCGGGCCATGGTGGCGCGCTTCCGCGAGCGTCGCGACGTGATCGTGCGCGGCATCAACACCGTGAAGGGCTTCCACTGCGAGCCGCCGCGCGGCGCGTTCTACGCGTGGGTGGACATCAGCGGGACGGGGCTCGACGGCAGGGCCGTCGCGGACCGGCTCCTCGAGGAGGCGGGCCTCGCCTGCGTCGCCGGCATCGCCTTCGGGAAGTCCGGCGCGAACTACGTGCGGTTCTCGTTCGCCGCCTCCCTCCAGACGATCGCCGAGGCGGTGGTGGCCATGCGCCACCTGTTCGGGCACCGGTAGCGGACGTCGATGCGCGCCGCGTTCCTCGCCGCCGCCGCGGCGGGGCTCCTCTCCGGCTGCCGCGCGGAGGCGCAGCCCGTCCCGGCGCCGCCGCCTCCCCCGCAGCCGCGCTCCGTCGTGCTCGTCATCGGGGACGGCACCGGCTGGGAGCAGTGGTCCCTCCTCCTCGCGGCGCGCCGGGCCTCGGGGCGCGCGGGAGAGAGCCGGCTCGCCGCGATGATGCGGCTGGGGACGACGGGAGCGATGACGACCGGGTCCACCGACGACATCGTGTGCGACTCCGCCGCCGGGGCCACGGCGCTGGCGACGGGCAGGAAGGGCAGGAACGGCGCCGTCTCCGTGGACGGGGACGGCGCGCCCCTGCCCACCGTCCTCGAGGCCGCCGAGGGGTCGGGCCGCCTCACCGGGCTCGTCACGACGACGGCGCTGACGGACGCGACTCCGGCGTGCTTCGCCGCGCACGTCGGGAACCGCGTCGACCAGGCGGGGATCGCCCGGCAGATGCTGGCCTCCGGCGTGGACGTGCTCATGGGCGGCGGCGGCCGCATCCTGGAACCGGCCCTGGCGGCCGCGGAGGCGCCGGGCGGGCGCGTCTGGACGCGCATCCCGCGGGAGCGGCTCGGTGCGCCGGTCCCGCTGCCGGCGCTCGGGCTGTTCGCCCGCGACGAGATCCCCTGGGCGCTGGACCGGGACACGCCGGAGGAGCGCGCCGCCGGCGACGCCCCCTCCCTCCGCGACATGACGGAGGCCGCCGTCGGCCTGCTCCGCGGGTCGCCGGGCGGGTACTTCCTCATGGTCGAGGCCGGTCTCGTGGATCGCGCGTGCCACTTCCTCGACGCCGGCGCCGCGCTGGCGGAGATGGAGGAACTGGACGCGACCCTCGCCTTCCTCCTGGAGGAGGCGGCGCGCGACCGCGGCCTGCTGGTGGTGCTCACGGCGGATCACGAGACCGGGGGCCCGGCGGTCACCCTGCCCCACGCGGGGACTCCGGCGCGGGAGCGGGTGGCGCTCCTCTACGGGCAGCGGCGCGCGTTCGCGTCCCTCCCCGGGTCCGCGCGGCGGCCCGGCGCGGCGCCGCCGGACCTGGCCGCCGCCCGGGAGGCGGCTCCGTGGCTGCCCGACGACGCGCGGCCCTTCGGAGAGGGGGACGCGACCGGTCCCGCCGCGCCCTTCCACGGCAAGTACGAGCGGGCCTGGGCCCGGGCGGCCTCCGCCGCGGCGGGGGTGGTCTTCGCCAACGACTCCCACTCCGCGGTCCCGGTCCCCCTCATCGCCGTCGGACCCGGGGCGGAGGGCTTCCGCGGACTCATGGACAACAGCGACGTGGGCGGCGCGCTCCTGCGCCTCCTCGGAGGAGACTAGGCATGCACGACCCCAGCGACTTCCGATCGGACACGGTGACGCGGCCCACGCCGGAGATGCGGCGCGCCATGGCGGAGGCGGTGGTGGGGGACGACGTCCTCGGCGACGACCCCACGGTCCACACCCTGGAGCGGGAGGTCGCCACCCTGCTGGGCAAGGAGGCCGGGCTCTTCGTCCCCTCCGGCTCCATGGGGAACCTCATCGCGGTGGCGTGCCACGCGCGGCCCGGGGAGGAGGTCCTGCTGGAGGAGTGGGCCCACACGGCCAACTTCGAGGCCGGCGGCGCGGCGCGGTTCGCGGGCGCCATGCTGCGGACGCTCCCGTCGGACCGGGGGCGCCTCGACCCGGCACTGGTGAAGCGCTGGTGCCGCGGCGGCAGCCTCCACACGCCGCGCACGGCGCTGCTCGTGGTGGAGAACACCCACAACTTCCACGGGGGGAGCGTGGTGCCCGTCGCGCTCCTGCGGGAACTTCGGGAGGTGACGGCGGCGGCGGGCGTCGCGCTCCACGTGGACGGCGCGCGGCTCTGGAACGCCTGCGCCGCGGCGGGCGTCGAGCCGGCGGCGTTCGGTTCCCTCTGCGACAGCGTCTCCACCTGCCTGAGCAAGGGACTGTCGGCGCCCGTGGGCTCGGTTCTCTGCGGGACGCGGGAGTTCGTGGAGCGGGCGCGCGCGGTGCGGAAGACGCTGGGCGGCGGGATGCGGCAGGCCGGGGTCCTCGCGGCGGCGGGGCTCGTGGCGGTGCGGACGATGCGGGCGCGGCTCGTCGAGGACCACGCGCGGGCGCGGCGGCTGGCGGAGGGGCTCGCGCGCCTCCCGAAGTGGGGGATCGACCCGGCCGCGGTGGAGACGAACATCCTGTTCGCACGGTGGCGGGGCGCCGGGCCGGCCTCGGCGGCGGTGGCGACGCTGCGGGAGCGGGGCGTCCTCGCCATGGCCACGGCGGCGGATACCGTCCGCCTCCTCACCCACGCCGACGTCGACGACGGCGACGTGGATCGCCTCCTCATCGCCGCCTCCGACCTCTGATCCGATCGCGACGCCGACATCCCCGGAATTTCTCCGCCGAGTTCGGCGGCCCAACTCGCACGCAACATTCCGGGAATGTCGTCGTCCGGCTGGCGGATTCCGCGCGGCGGGAGGGCGTCGGGGGCCGATCCTGTGGGGAGCGGGCGGGTCGCCCGCGGGGAGGGACCATGAGCGTCTTCCGTGCCTACGACGTGCGCGGCGTATGGGGCCGCGAGATCGACGAGGCGCTCTCGGAGCGCATCGGGCGCGCCGTCGCCGCCCACCTGAAGTGCCGCCGCGTGGCCGTGGGCAACGACATGCGCGAGTCCGCCATCCCGGCGAAGGCCGCCCTCATCCGCGGCCTCACCTCCATGGGCTGCGACGTGGAGGACGTGGGGCTGGTGTCGACGCCCATGCACTACTTCGCCTGCGGCCACCACGTCTTCGACGCCGGCGTGCAGGTCACGGCGTCCCACAACCCGTCGGAGTACATCGGCTTCAAGGTCTCCGGGCCCTCCGTCGTCCCCGTGGGAGGGGACTCCGGCCTGCCGGAGATCGGCCGCATGGCGATGGCGGGGGTGGACGTCCCGCCGGGCACGCGCCCCGGCGTCGTCACGTCCCGCGAGATCGCCGACGAGTACACCGCCCACGTCCTCCGCTTCCACCGCCCGGGCCGCCCGCTCCGGGTGGCGGTGGACTGCGCCAACGGGATGGGCAGTCTCGAGGTCCGCCTCGCGCTCTCCCGCCTCGACCACGAACTCCAGGTCCTCTACCCGGAACTGGACGGCTCGTTCCCGAACCACGAGGCGAACCCGCTGCGCGCGGAGAACCTCCGGGATCTGCAGGCGGCGGTGGCGGAGCACCGGGCCGACGTGGGCATCGCCTTCGACGGCGACGCCGACCGGGCCTGCTTCGTGGACGAGAAGGGGGGCGTCGTCACCAACGACCTCGTCACGGCGCTGCTGGCGGAGGAGGTCCTCCCGGCGGAGCCGCGCGGCGCCGCCGTCGTGTACGACCTCCGGTCAAGCCGCGTCGTGCCGGAGACGATCCGCGCCCTGGGCGGGGTGCCCGTGCGGGAGCGGGTCGGCCACGCCTACATGAAGGCCCGCCTCCGCTCGGAGAAGGGCCCCTTCGGCGGGGAGTACTCGGGGCACTTCTACTTCCGCGACAACTGGTACGCCGACTCCGGCGTCATCGCCGCCGTGCTCGTGCTCAACCGCCTCGCCCGCGACCCCCGGCCGTTCTCCGGGATCCTGGTGCCCTTCCGCCGCTACCGCCAGACCGGTGAGGTCAACTTCGAGATCCACGACAAGGACGGGAAGATCGCCGAGATCGCCCGCGCCTTCGCCGACGGCGAGGTCGACTTCGCCGACGGAGTCACGGTCAACTACCCCGACTGGTGGTTCAACGTGCGGAAGAGCAACACGGAACCGCTCCTGCGCCTCAATCTCGAGGGGATGACGGCCGCGGCCTTCGAGGCGGGCCGCGCCCGCGTGCTGCCGTTCCTCGGGGAGCCGGTGGATCGCTAGACGATTTCCTCGTCCCCGCCGTCCGCGGCCCGCGGGGGGGCGCCCAGTTCCCCCGGATCCTGGCCCCGGAGAACGGTGCTGCCGGCGTGGAGCGCGCCGGGCTCGGCGGTGGCGCCCTCGAGGAAGTCCCCGTGCAGTCCCCCGGGGAGCCCGCCGTAGGCGGCCATGGCGTTGCGGGAGGTGACGGCCTCGACGTGGGCCCGCGGGATACCGGACTCGAGCATGAGGCGCGCCGTCCGCGGCACCGCCAGGGGATCGGAGACGCCCCAGTCGGCGCTGGAGTCCACGAGCACGCGATCCGGTCCCGTGCGCCGCAGGATCTCGACCATGCGCCGGCTCCCCATCTTCGTGCGCGGGTAGATGGTGAAGGCCGCCCAGAACCCGCGGCGGAGGACCTCGTCCACGGTCTCCTCGTTGTTGTGGTCCACGACGACGCGCGACGGATCGAGGCCGTGCTCGACGCAGAGGTCCATGCTCCTCGACGTGCCGCGGCGCTTGTCCCGGTGGGGCGTGTGGATCATCACGGGGAGGTCGGCCTCGCGCGCCATGTCGAGCTGCGCGCGGAAGGCGCGCTCCTCGGCGGGCGACTGATCGTCGAAGCCGATCTCGCCCACGGCGACGACGCCCTCCTTGCCGAGATAGAGGGGGAGGAACTCCAGGACCTCGGCGGCCAGGCGCTCGTCGTTGGCCTCCTTCGCGTTCAGGCCGATGGCGCACAGGTGGCGCAGGCCGAACTGGGAGGCGCGGAAGCGCTCCCATCCCAGCAGCGACGCGAAGTAGTCCCGGAACGTCCCCGCCGCCGTCCGCGGCTGGCCCAGCCAGAACGCGGGCTCGATGACGGCGCGGATCCCCGCGGCGGCCATGCTCCGGTAGTCGTCCGCGGTGCGGCTCGTCATGTGGATGTGGGGATCGACGAAGGTCAGGGGCGGCCCCGGCGCGGGACCGCTCACGGGCGCACCTCCTCGAGGACCGCCGCGGCGGCGGGGTGGGGACACGCCCGCAGCGCGGCGCCGGCGGCGGCGGACTCCTCGGGCGGGCCGTCGCGCAGGGCGCGGCGCAACTCCGCCACGCCGTCGGCGTCGGCATGGGGGCCGACGCACCGCCACAGTTCCGGGCTCACGGGACGACCGGCCGCCCGTCGCTCCCGCGCGTAGTCGACCAGCATCCGCGCCAGCGCCGGGTTCGCCCGGGCGTCGAGTCCCGTGACGGGCGCCAGGGGAACCTCCACGAAGAGCGCCTTCAGGACCATCTGGTTCCAGGCCGGCTCCGGGAGGCGCTCCGCTGGGAACGGGTTCCCGTGGGCCACGGCGCGGAACACGCGCGTGAGATTCGTGCGGACGCCCTCGGCGCACCGCGCCACGAGCCGATCCGGGTGGGGGAGGACCGGCAGGGCGCCGTACAGCGTCTCCGCCTCCGCGAGGTCGGCCCCGCCGAACAGGGCGTCCAGTTCCGCGCACCAGCGATCCCCGTCGGTGGAATCCCTGTGCAGGAGAAGAAGCACGCGGGCGGCCCCGCGGACGGTCCAGCGGGAGGGGTCCCAGCGCGGGCGGGCGGCGGTGGCGGCGGCGAGCGCCCCGTCCCCCGGCGCCAGCGGCCGATCCGGCGCCAGCCGCCACGCCGCCGAGAACTCCCGCTGGAAACGGTGGGGGGAGGCCCCGGGCATGGCGGCGCAGCGCTCCCGCAGCGCCGCGGCGGCGTCCCCCGGGAGGCGGTCCGCGAGCCACTCCGCCAGGAGACCCCGGACGCGGACCGCGGACTCCGGCGTCGGGGCGTGGGGGGCGGGGGCGTCCATGGAGGCGGTCATGATGCCGCGGCGGCCGGCGGGGGGGGAGTTCCGCGACGCCGCGTCGTCCCCGGGAACGGGCGGCGGGGCGCCGGGGTTCGCCGCCGTCGCGCGATCCCGCCGGGGCCCGCGCCCACCGGGGTACCCTCCCGGCATGGCCCCGCGCACCCCGCCCGTCGTCACCTTCACCACGGACTTCGGCGACTCCGACGCCTACGTGGCCTCCATGAAGGGCGTGGTCCTCTCCCGGCTCCCCGCGGCGCGGCTGGTGGACGTGACCCACGCCATCGAGCCGGGGGATCTCCCCGGGGCGGCGCTGGTCGTCCAGGAGGCCTCCCGCTGGTTCCCGCCGCGCACGGTGCACGTGGTCGTGGTCGACCCCGGCGTGGGGACGGACCGACGCGCCCTCGCGATCCGCACGGCGGCGGGGACGTTCGTGGGGCCGGACAACGGCGTCCTGGCCCCGGCCGCCGCCGCCGACCCGCGGGCCCGGGTCCGCGCGCTGGAGCACCCGTCGCTCCGGCTGCGTCCCGTCTCCGCCACCTTCCACGGGCGGGATGTCTTCGCCCCCGCGGCGGCGGCGCTGGCGGGCGGGTTCCCGTTCCATCGGACAGGGCCCGTGGTCACGGACCCCGTCCCCCTGGAGGGCTTCGAGGCCCGCCGCAGCCGGGGGGCCCTGGAGGGGGCGGTGCTCCGCGTGGACCGCTTCGGGAACCTGATCACGTCGGTGCGCGAGCGGGATCTGGAACTGGCCTTCGACGGCGTCCCGCTCCCCACGCTGGACGTCCGCGTCGACGGACGCGCCGTGGACGAGGTGGCGACGACCTACGGGCGGGCGCGGCCGGGCGTGCCCTTCGTCCTCCTCGGGAGCGGCGGCCGCCTGGAGATCGCGCTGCGGGACGGCTCCGCGGCGGCGGCGCTGGGCGCGGGCCGCGGCGCTCCGGTGCGCATCGTGCGGAGGGGAGGGGGACGGTGAGGAAGAGCGTCTACCTGGAGCCGTTCTCCGGCATCGCCGGAGACATGACCGTGGGCGCGCTGCTGGACGCGGGCGCCTCCTTCGACGCGGTCCGGGACGCCGTGGCGGCGATCCCGGTGGAGGGGATCGAGGTCTCCGCCCGCAGGGTCACGCGGGGCGTCCTCGCCTGCACGAAGTTCGAGGTGCGGGTCCACGGCGAGGTCGAGGGGCCGCCGGCGGACCCCCGTCCCGCGCATGATCCCGACGGGGAGCACGGCCACCACCACGACCACGGGCACGATCACGATCACGGTCCCTCCGGGCACCCGCATCACGGCCCCGCCGGGCGGGACCACGGGGACCACCCGCACCGTCCCCACGCCGAGGTCCGCGACCTGCTGGTCCGCGCCGCGCTGGAGCCCGGCGTCCGGGACACGGCGCTCGCCATCTTCGAGCGGCTGGCCGCCGCGGAGGCGCGCGTCCACGGGACCGATCCGGAGACCGTCGTCTTCCACGAGGTCGGGGCCCTGGACGCGCTGGCGGACGTCGTGGGAACGGCGGCGGCGCTGGATGCGCTCGGCATCCGCGAGGTCTTCTGCGGCCCCGTGCGCACGGGGAGCGGCTTCGTGCGCGTCGCCCACGGGCGGTTGCCCGTGCCGGCCCCGGCCACGCTGGAGTGCCTCCTCGGGTTCGACCTCCGGCTGGAGGAGGGGGCGGGGGAACTGGTGACCCCCACGGGGGCGGCCATCCTGGCGGCGCTGGCGACGCCGCGACCTCCGGCGGAGTTCCGCGCCGAGCGCGTCGGGTACGGCGCCGGGACGCGGGACGGGGGCGAGGTGCCCAACTGCCTCCGGGCCACCGTGGGCCGGACTCCCGACCCGGCGCTGGAACCGGCGGTGCTGGAACTGGCCGCCAACCTCGACGACCAGACGGGCCAGGTCCTCGCCCGCGCCGTGGAGGCGCTGCTGGCGGCGGGTGCGCTGGACGCGTGGACGGAGACGGCTTCCATGAAGAAGGGGCGGCCCGGGGTGGTCCTGCGGGCGCTGGCGGACGAGGTCCGCGCCCCCGAGGTGGAGTCCGTCTTCTTCGCGGAGACGGGCACGCTGGGGGTGCGGCGCCACCGCGTCGAACGGACCGTGTGCGAGCGGGTTCTCGTCCCCGTGGAGACGCCCTACGGCTCCGTGCGGATCAAGGTCGGCAGCGTCGGCGGGCGCGTCGTCTCCAGGGCGCCGGAGTACGATGACTGCCGCGCGGCCGCCGAGGCGCGGGGCGTGCCCGTGCGCCTGGTGCTCGACGCGGCCCGCGCGGCGGCCGCGAACTCGAACGCATCATTCCGGGAATGATGTCGTCGGCGCGGCGAGGTGGGCGGCGAGGCGGGAGAGGGCCTCGCGGAAGCGATCCGTGGGAAGGCCGAAGGACACGCGGAGGGAGCCGGGGGCGCCGAACATGGAGCCGGGGACGACGCCCACGGAGCGCTCCTCGAGGAGACGCCGGCACCAGCGGACGTCGTCCACTCCGGCGAGGGCGTCGAGTTCGAGGAACGCGGTGATGCCGCCGTCGGGCGGGGACCAGCGCACGTCGTTCCGCCCGCGCACCCAGTCCGCCAGCAGGCGGACGTTCCTTCCCGCCAGTTCCCGGGCGGCGGCGGCGCGGGCGTCGAGGCGGGGCCAGGCGGCCAGCGCGATGCTGACCGTGGGCAGCGGCATGTTGACCACCACGAAGTCGTTGATCTGCGCGCAGAGGTCCCGCAGCGGCGGAGGGGCCAGGACCCAGCCGCAGCGGAGGCCGCCGAGGCCGTAGACCTTGGTCAGGCTGGAGGTGACGACGAAGGGGCCGTCGGGATGGAACGCGGTCCCCGGCGGCACCGGGAGGAAGTCCCGGAACACCTCGTCCACCAGCACGCGGGCGTCGAACTCCCGGCAGGCCCCCTCCAGCGAGGCCCACTCGTCGGGGAGGACGCGCGTCCCGGTGGGGTTGTGGAGGTCCGTGAGCGCGACGACCCGCGCCCCCGCGGCGAGCCCCGCGCGGATCTCGTCCAGGGGAAGCCGCCAGCCCCGCTCCCGCCGCCGCCGGAACGGGACCACCTCGGCCCCCAGCATGCGGAACACGCCGGGGACCGCCTCGTAGAACGGTTCCTCCACGAGGACCCGATCCCCGGGGCCCGCGAGGGCGCGGGCGACGAGCAGGTTCGCGTGGTGGGTGCCGCAGGTGGGGAAGACGCACTCCGGCGGGACCCCGTAGCGGGTGCCCACCGCCTCGGAAAGGCGGCGCAGCGCCGGAGTCCCGGGGAACGGGTCCGCGCGTACGTCGCCGGGGGGGACGCCCAGGTCCGCCAGGGAGGCCGCGGGCATGCCGCTGGCATGGAGCCGGAACTCGCCCAGGCCGTCGTGCGCCTTGGCCCAGGCCATGTAGCGGAAGGGCTGGAACTCCACGCGCCCACGTTGCGGCGGCGGTCCTGCGACGGCGAGGAATCCCCGTCCGCGGTGGAGGGTGTCCCTCCCGTGTCCGATAATCCCCCCGTCACCGGAGAGGATCCGTCCATGCCCCGCCACGCCCGCATCGTTCCCGTCGTTCTCGGCCTCGCCGCCGCCCTGTGGCCCGGGGCCGCGTCCGCGGCCCGCGCCGATGAGGGCGACCCGCCGCCGGCCCCCGCCGCCGGCGCTCCGGAGGAGCCGGCCCCCGCCCCCCCGGCGTCCGCCGAGCCCGTCCTCCACCAGACCACCGCCGACGAGGTCCGCGTCCGGGCGGGCCCCTCCGTGAACTACCGCGTGCTGGAGCGGCTCCCGCGCGGGGCCTGGCTCCTGGTGACGGGGACCGAGGGGGAGTGGCTCCGCGTCCGCGTTCCCGGCGGCGTGCCGGCGTACCTGCATCCCGACCTGGCGGGCCCCGTGGCGGAGGGCAAGGCGCCGGTGACGAAGACCGACGTCCTCCTGCGACCCACTCCCGGCAAGGAGTACTTCCCCCTGGAGGGGCAGCGGCTGCAGCCCGGGGACGAGGTCCGCGTGCTGGGGACCGAGGCGGGCGAGTCCGGCGAGTGGCTCCGCGTCCTCCCGCCGGAGCGGGTCGAGGTGTGGGTGCACGGCTCCCTCGTGGAGCCCGTGACCGCCGCCGACGGGTGGCGGGAAGAGTACGAGCGGCGCGCGCTGGAGCGCCGGGACGCGTACACCGGCGGTCGCGAGGCGGAGGCGGCCCGGGCCGCCCTCAAGGCCCGGGAGGACGGCTACGCGGAGCGCGTCGCCGCCGCGGAGCGCGTCCTGGCGGAGACGCCGGTGACCGCCGTGCCCGACGGGCTTCCCGCCATGCAGGACGCCCTGAAGGAGGTCATGACCGAGTCCGGCGTCGCCGACACGCGCACGCGGGCCGCCGCCGTCTCCCGGGACCTCCTCCTCCGCGAGCGGACCGTCGAGGTGGCGCGGCTCAAGGCGGAGAAGTCGGCGGTGCGGGCGACCCTCGAGGAGCGGCTGGCGGAGGCGGAGGGTCGCTACCGCGCCGCCCTGGCGGAACTGCTGAAGGCCACTCCCCGCGCCGCGGAGCCCCGCTGGCTGGCCATGGGCACGCTCCGCCGCAGCGGCGACGGCTACGTCATCGAGAAGGGCGGCGTCCCGCAGCACGACGTGGACAGCCTGCGGTACGACCTCTCCGAACTGGTGGGCAGGCACGTGGGCGTGAACGGCCGGCGCATCGAGGTCGACCCCGCCCGCCGCCGGACCCTCCTCCGCATCGACGCCCTGGAAATCCTCGAGTAGCGCCCGTGGGGGCGAGCCTCCGCCGCCGCATCGCGCTGGCGGCGGTGGCGCCCGCCGCGCTGGCGCTGGCCGCGGTGGACGTCTTCGCGGTCCGCGCCGCCCGCGACGCCGAGCGGGCGCAGGTGGAGCGGCGGCTCCGCGATGCCGCCGGCGTCGTCGAGGAGGAGAAGCGGTTCTTCCTCGCGGCGCCCCAGAACTCCGCGGAGATCTCCCGCCGCATCGCGCGCATCGCCGGCTTCGAGTACGTGCTCCAGGGCCGGGAGGGCGCGCCCGCCCTCTCGTCGCTGGATCCCGTGGCGCGCGCGGAGGCGCTGGAGACCGCGGCCCGCCTCGGGGAGGAGGGGGAGATCACCGCCGCCGGCGCCCGCTACCTGGCGCGCCGCGTCGATCTGGAGGGCCGCTCGCTGCTCCTCCTGTTCCCCATGGAGGCCGTGGACCGCGCCGGCCGCCGGGCCGCCTTCCCCGTGCTGGCGGCGTCCGCCGTCGGGCTCCTCGCCGCCGCCGTCGCCGCCGCCGTGCTGGGGACCCGGATCGCGCGTCCCATCGGCGCCCTGGCGGACGCCGCCGCACGCGTGGCCCGGGGGGAGGCGGCGCGCGTGCCCCCTTCCCCCCCGGGGGCCGCCCCCGAGGTCGAGGACCTCCGCGCCGCGTTGGAGCGGATGCTCGCGGCGCTGGGACGGGCCGAGGAGGAGCGGGTGCACCGGGAGCGGCTGGCGGTGCTGGGGGAGTTCGCCGCCGGGGTGGCGCACGAGGTGCGCAATCCCCTGTCCTCGCTGCGGATGTCGCTGCAACTGGCGGCCGAGGAGGTGGGGGAGTCGCGGCGGGGCGACCTGGACGCCGCCGTGCGCGAGATGGACCGGCTCGATCGGTCCGTGGGGGAACTGCTCCAGTTCGCCGGCACCGTCGCGCCGCGGGGAGGCGAGTTCGCTCCCGGCCGGGCCGCCGACGAGGCGGCGCGGCTCCACGGGGCGCTGGCGGACCACCTCGGCGTCGGGATCGCGCTGGACACGGGCGGGGCCCCGCCCGCGTTCCACGGCGACGGGGACGTGCTCCGCACCGTCGTCGGCAATCTCGTCCTGAACGCGGTGCAGGCGTCGCCCCGGGGCGCCTCGGTGGACGTGCGCGTCGCCGCCGGCGAGGGCGGTGGCCTGTCCCTGCAGGTGGCGGACCGCGGCCCCGGCATCCCCGCCGCCGTCGGGGACCGGGTCTTCGAGCCCTTCTTCTCCGGGCGCCCCGGTGGCACGGGGCTCGGCCTCGCCCTCGTGCGTCGACTGGTGGAGGCCCATGGCGGCACCGTCACCTGGCGTTCCGGTCCCGCCGGGACGACCTTCGACGTCCACCTGTCACCGCTTCCCGGCGCCACCGGGTAGAACGCGTCCATGCCGGAGAGAGCCGACCGGGGAAGCCGCAGCGTGTTCGTCGTGGACGATGAGCCGGGCATCTGCCGGGCGCTGGAGCGATTCCTGGCGCGCCGCGGGGACATGGTCCGCTCCTTCCCCCGGGCGGAGGAGGCGCTGGAGGCGGCGCGGGACGGGGTGCCCGACGTCGTGCTGCTCGACGTGCGGCTGCCCGGCATGTCCGGCCTCGACGCGGTGCGGGAGTTCCGGGCCCTCCCCGCGCCTCCGGCGGTGCTGGTGATGACCGCCCACGGCACCCTGGACGTCGCCGTGGAGGCGCTCCGCCGCGGCGCCGTGGACTACCTTCCGAAGCCCCTCGATCTGGAGCAGGTGGCGGCCGCCGTCATCCGCGCCACCGTGGCCGGGACGCCGCTCCCCGGGGGGGAGCCGGGATCCGGACCCGCGCTCGTCGTGGGCCGATCGCCTCCCGTGCAGGATCTCTTCCGCCGCATCGCCGCCCTGGCGCTGAGCGACGTGCCGGTCCTCGTGGTGGGGGAGAGCGGCTCCGGGAAGGAACTGGTCGCGCGTGCCATCCACGGGGCGTCCCGCCGGGCGACGGGCCCCTTCGAACCGGTGGACTGCGCCAGCCTCCCGGAGACCCTCCTCGAGAGCGAACTGTTCGGCTACGAGCGCGGCGCCTTCACGGGGGCGTTCCAGCGGCGCACGGGCCGTCTCGAGCGGGCCGACGGCGGGACCCTGTTCCTGGACGAGGTGGGCGAGATCCCGCTGGCCTCCCAGGCGCGGCTGCTCCGGTTCCTGGAGACGCGCACGTTCGAACGCCTGGGCGGCGAGCGGACCACGTCCGTGGACACGCGGGTGGTCACCGCCACCCACCGGGATCTTGCCGCCGCGGTGGCGGAGGGGACCTTCCGCGAGGACCTCTACTACCGCCTGAACGTGGTCACGCTCCGGGTCCCGCCGCTCCGGGATCGACCGGAGGACATCCCCCTGCTGGTCGCCCACTTCCTCGGGATGGGGGATCCGGCCCCCGGCATCTCCGCGGAGGCCCTGGACCTCCTGACGGCGCACCGCTGGCCGGGGAACGTGCGGGAACTGCGCAACGCGGTGGAGCACGCCCGGGCGCTGGCGCGGGGGGCGCCCATCGCCCCCGGCCACCTCCCACCGTCCCTCCGCACCGCGGATCGGGGCGCCGACGAGGACCCCGCCGACGGGGCCACGGTGGACGCCCTGGTGCGCCGGTTCGTCGCCGCCCATCCCGGGGGCGGGACGCTCCACGCCGACCTCGTGGCGCGCTTGGAGCGCCCGCTGATCCGGGAGGTGCTCTCGCGCACCGGCGGCAACCAGGTGCAGGCGGCGAGGATCCTCGGCATCCACCGGACGACGCTGCGCGAGCGCATGGCGCGCCACGGCCTCGACGGCGGGGACGGGGGCGAGGCTACTTGACGTTGAGATCGGGGTAGTCGACGACCCCGCCCGTCACGCTGCGCTGGCCACCCTCCCGCTGGGCGGTGAAGGAGAACGTCCCCGTGAGGCGCCTGCCCGGGCCGTCCAGCGCGGTGATCACGAGGCTGCCCGAGGTGGAGACGAAGGGGGTCGACCCGAAGCCCTCCCGGTAGCTGGCCACGCCGGTGAGGTCGTAGGTCCCCGGGCCGGTCACGCCGCCGGGGATGTTGATGCGGAGATCGCGGACCAGCGCGGTGGAGGTGTCCAGCCCACGGAGGTCGAGGGCGCCGGAGGCCGTGGTCCACGTTCCCGCGGCCGAGGCGTCCTTGAACGCGTAGGCACCCACGGTGGCGGTCATCCGCACGGGCGGCGGAGGCGGAGGTCCCACGCCGTGGCCCTCCAGGTAGTCCAGCGCCTTCCGCGCCTTCCTGCTCGCCTTCCGCAGGAGATTGAGTCGCGCGGTCATGCTGGCGGCACGGGACGCCCGATCCATGAGCGCGTTCCCGGCCATCCGCAGGCGATCGGCGACGGCCCGCAGGGCGAGGTCGTCGGTCTCGCGACTGCGCAGGAACACGGTGCTCAGGAGGAAGTCCACTTCGAAGCCCACCTGCACACCCGCCTCCTCGACGAGATCGGGCACGTCGCCGGAGGTCCCGAAGGCCTTGCGGAGCGCCTTCGCGGCGCCGGCGAGGAGGGAGATGTCCGCGTCCACCGTCGCGGAGGGCTTCGACAGGACGGTCAGCGCCTTGTCCAGGGACTTGATGCGCGCCGCCGTCGTCCCCCCGGCCCCGGGATCGAGTCCGTCCCGGACCTCCTGCAGGCCCTCCGCCAGGGACTCGGGGATCCCCGTGAGGCTCTCCGCCCGCGCAGGGCGGAGGCCCGGCGGCGCCAGGGCGGCCGCCGCGCCGAGGAGGAGCGCCGCGATCCCCGCGAACCGGACGCGCGCCATCACTTCCCCACGGGGAGATCCTTCCGGATCTCGGCGATGTTGCGGTTGAGGTCGTGGATCACGTCGTCCCAGGCGGTGCGCCCCGTCTTCCGCTTCACTTCCTCGAAGATTTCCCGGGACTTCGTGAACTGGTCCAGCGCCGCGCGCCGGTGGGCGTTGACGCCCTCGGAGCCGGGGACCGCCAGCCGGTACTCCCGGTCCCCCTCCCGCTTCAGCCGGCGGGCCTCCTCGAGCAGGGCGTCCCGCTCGGCGTCGCCCCCGGATCCGCGGTCCTCGACGCCCCCGATGCCGCCCGTGTCCTCGCGCGCCATGTCGGCGGCCTCGCCGGAGGGGAGTTCGCGGAGCACCGCCGCGGCCACCTCCCGGCCCGGTCCCGCGGAGTTGAGGGTCCGGGCCGCCCGGTAGGCCTCCGCCAGCGCCTTCGCGAACGCCGCCTCGCCGTCGTTGCGCAGTTCCCACGCCCGCTCGTAGAGCCAGGGGAGGTGGGTGCGCAGGCCGCGCGCGGCGGCGAAGGCCGCCGTGTCCAGGTACGCCGCGCCGGAAGTCGCCCCGCGCGCCCGGCGCAGGTACTCCTCCCCGGCATCCGCCGTCGGACCGGTCCGCGGGACGGCGGCATCGAGCAGGGCGTAGAGCCGGCACCGATCACCGGAGGAGCGGAGGGCGACGGCGTCCCGCGAGGGCACCCCCTTCAGCGCGGAGGCGCGGCGGTACGCGGCGGCGGCCTCCTCGAACCGCGCCTCCTCGAAGAGGCGCACCGCCTCGCGCTCCTGCCGCCGCCACTCGGGCACCGCCGCCGGCGGGGACGCCGCGCCCGCGTCCGTCGGGGCGGCCCCCCCCTCCACCGCCGCCGCGGCGCGGGGAGCGATGCTGAAGTAGCCCGTGAGCCGCGCCATCACCCCGCGCGGCCCGGCGGGGGAGAGCGCCATGGCCCCGCAGAGGAGCACGCCCAGCAGCCCGAGGAACCCGAGGAGTGCCTTCACGGCGCCCATCCTACCGCGGGGAGCGCGGCCCCCCCCACGAGGGGCCGTCCGCGGGCGGGGCGTGGCGCGCCGCCGTCACCGGGGGGCCGACCCGTCGCGGTACCGCCGCCGCGCCTCCGCGCTCCAGGGGACGAACCGGCCCGCGCGGATGGCGTCCCGCGCCTCCGCCATCAGACCGCAGAGGAAGGTCACGTTGTGCAGCGACGCCAGCGTGGCGCCCAGCATCTCGCCCGTGCGGGCGAGGTGACGGAGGGCGCCCAGCGGGTACTCCGTGCAGGCGAGGCAGGGGCACCCGGGGTCGAGGGGGCGCGTCTCCCGCGCCAGTCCGGCGCCGCGCAGGTGGACGACGCCGTCGCGGGTCAGCGCCTGCCCGTTCCGGCCGTTCCGCGTGGGGAGCACGCAGTCGAAGAGGTCCACTCCCGACGCCACCGCATCCAGGAGGTCCTCGGGGTCGCCCACGCCCATGAGGTAGCGGGGCCGATCCGCCGGGAGCGCGTCCAGCGCCGCGCGGGCCGCCAGCGCCGACGGCTCCCCCGGCTCGCCCACGGAGACGCCTCCCACGGCGTAGCCCGGGAGGTCGAGGGCGGCGGTCTCCCGCGCGAGCCGCTGCCGCAGCGCCGGGTACACGCTCCCCTGGACGATCCCGAACAGCGCCGTGCGCGCGCTCCCGCGCGCCGCCGCCGCGCGGCGGAGCCAGCGCAGCGTGCGCTCGCCGGACTCCTCCGCGAGGGCGCCATCGCAGGGCCACGGGGGGCAGTGATCCAGCGGCATGGCCACGTCCGGCGCGAGGGTCTCCTGCAGCGCCGTCACGCCCTCCGGGGTGAGGCGGACGGGCGCGCCGTCCACGGGGGACCGCAGCGTGACGCCGTCCTCGTCCACGCGGGAACCGGGGAGCGAGAACACCTGGAACCCGCCGCTGTCCGTGAGCACGGGACCGTCCCACGCCATGAGGCCGTGGACACCCCCCAGCGCCGCCACCGTCGCCTCCCCGGGTCGGAGGTGGAGGTGGAACGCGTTGGCGAGGATCATCGTCGCCCCCGCGGCGCGGAGGTGTGCCGGCGTCAGCCCCTTCACCGTGCCCCGGGTCCCCACGGGCATGAAGCAGGGCGTCGCCACGAGGCCGTGGGGCGTGCCGAAGGTGCCCGCGCGGGCCGCCGAGTCCCGATCCACCGCCTCCAGGCGGAAGGGGAACTCCTCGCCCCCGCTCATCCGTCGCCGCGGACGAGGCGGGAGCCGGGGTAGTAGCGCGCCAGGATGCGGTCCGCCGTCCAGCCGCGCTCCGCCAGCGCCCCGGCGGCGATCTGGCAGAGCCCGACGCCGTGACCCCAGCCCTGCCCGCGGAAGCGCCAGGCCACGGGCCGGCCCCCGGCGGGGCCCACGGGAGCGACGCCGTCGAGGAGCGTCGACCGCAGGCGGTTGGGGCCCAGCGCGCCGCGGAGGGCCACGGCGGTGATCTCGCGCTCCGTGCCCGCCGCCGTGCGCGCGCGGAGGGCGCGGGCCCGGCCGTCGGGCAGGCGGTCGACGATCTCCAGGGACGCCACCGCGGAGCCGAACCGCAGCGCGGCGCGCACGTCGGCCTCCGGCAACTCGACCTCCCAGCGGAAGTACTTCGATCCCCCGCAGCCGTCGCAGGGCACGCCCCGGTAGGGCTCGCTGTCGGGCACGCCGAAGACCGGGGTCGCGGCGGCGGTGTGGCCGCCGCACGTGGAGTGGTACCAGTACCCGGGGAGGTCCGCACCGCGGGTGTCCACCAGACGGAACCCCTCCGTGGACCGGACCGCCTCCCGCAGCCGGGCGAGAACCGCCGCGGGCGGGGCCCCGGGGTAGGCCTGGGAGACGCCGGGGTCGTCGGTGAGGGCGCGGAGATTGGCCAGTGCGAAGGACCGCGCGAGGACCGCCTGCGCGCGGAGCGCCTCCTGCGGGAACGATGCGGGCATCTCCCCCGCGAGCACCCCTTCCAGGTACGCCGGGAAGGGCACGCGATTGGTCAGCGACAGCGTGCCGTCGGAGGCGGTTTCCAGGAGCAGGGCACCGGCGTAGGAGGTGCCGTCCACGCGGACGCCTCCCTGCGCGTCGGCGGGCGCCAGGAGGACCCGCCGGGAGGGGGCGGCGTCGCCGACCCGGATCCCGTCGGCGGCGGCCCGGACCTCCAGGTCGAGCACCGCCCCCCGCCCCAGCACCGCGCCGGTGGCTCCGTCCCGCGCCTCCCATGGGCCCCGGACCTCGACCCGGACGGCGGGACGCCGTCCGGCGCGGGTGAGGGCCACGTCGATGGTGGCCGGATCGGCGCGGGGGGCCGGCGGGGGAGCCGGCGGCGGGGCGGCGCGGGGGCCGGGAGCGGGGGACGCCGGTCGCGGCGGAGGCGGCGGCGGAGAAGCGGTCCCTTCCTCCCCGCCGGGGATCGGGCGGAGCGGCGGGAGGGGGGCGGACGCGGAGGGAGCCGGCGCCTCCGGCTCGGGGCCGGCACAGGCCGCGGCGGCGAGCACCACGGCGGTGGCGACGGCGAGGCGGCGCGTCACGGGAAGAGCGTCCCCCCGGCACCGCCGGGGGGCGGCAGCCCCGCGGCGTCGGAACCCGCGGCCGTGAGGCGCCGCCCGCGCGCGGTCCGCTCCAGGAGCCCCTGCCGGAGGAGCCACGGCTCGATGACGTCCTCCACCGTGTCCTCCTCCTCGCCCACGAGGAGCGCCAGGGTCTTCAGCCCCACGGGCCCTCCGCCCGAGCGCGCGAGGCCCGCCAGGAGCAGGCGGTCGACGTCCGTGAGGCCCCGCTCGTCCACGCCGAGGCGCGCGAGGGCGTCCGCCGCCACCCCCTCGTCGATGCGGTTATGCGTCGTCAGCTGGGCCAGGTCCCGCACGCGCTTGAGGAACCGGTTGGCCACGCGGGGGGTGCCCCGGCTCCGACCGGCGATCAGCGACGCGGCGGCGGGCGCGGTCTCCACGCCCAGCGTGGCCGCCGATCGGAGGACGATGTCCGCCAGGTCCTCCACGGGGTAGGGCTCCAGGCGTTCCGTGATGCCGAACCGCGAGCGGAAGGGGGCCGAGAGCAGCCCCTCCCTCGTCGTCGCGCCCACCAGCGTGAACGGCTGCAGCTGCACCCGCACCGACCGGGCCGCGGGGCCCGTGTCGATGATGATGTCGATGGCGAAGTCCTCCATGGCCGTGTAGAGGTACTCCTCCACGGCGGCGGCGAGGCGGTGGACCTCGTCCACGAAGAGGATGTCGCCCCGCTGGAGGTTGGTGAGCAGACCCGCCAGATCCGCCGCGCGCCCCAGCGCGGGGCCGGAGGTCATCCGGAGTTCGGAGCCCATCTCGCGGGCGAGGAGGCAGGCCAGCGTCGTCTTGCCCAGGCCCGGGAGCCCGGACAGGAGCACGTGGTCCAGCGACTCCTCCCGCTGCCGCGCCGCCGCGACCGCCAGCCGGAGGTTGGCCAGCACCCGCCGCTGCCCCACGAAACCGTCGAAGGAGCGGGGGCGGAGCGCGGCGTCGAGGGCCGCCTCGTCGGGCAGCACCGACGGCGAGATCGCGGCGCGGGGTTCGGCGGGGCGGTTCGGCACGGACAGGGGACCTCCTCCTCCCAGTATCGGACGGGGGAGGGACAGCCTCCAGCGCAGCACCGCCCCGAATCGAGCGGGGCCGGGCGGCGCGCGGCCGCCCGGCCCCGGGGAGATCGTCGAACGAACGGGACTACGTGCTCAGGGGGTACTTCTTCAGGATCCCCTCGGCGCCCTTGGCGGCCTTGGACCAGAACTTGAGCTTCTTGGCGCAGTCCGACTGGCTGGTGGCCTTGACGAAGTGCTTGTCCACCTTCCCGTAGAGGAGCTTGGCGGCCTTCGCCACCGCCTTCGGGTCCGACGTGCCGAAGTGCTGGGTGAGCGCGACCGCGGCCGCGCCCTTCCCCTCGGTCCCGAACACGAGGTTGAAGAATGCGTCGTCGATGCCGCTCCCGTCGTCGCAGAGCGCCGCCAGGAGACCGGGCATGTGGGCATCGCCGGGGAACGCCTTCTGGAGCGCGCCGGCGAGCTTCGCCCACGCGGCGAGTTCCTGCGAGTAGGTGGCGTAGGTCTTCCCCGCGGCCGCCGCCACCTGGTCGGCGACCTTCTGCTGGGCGGCGCTCAGGTCCTCGCGCGACGCGAGGTGCATCACGATGTCGTTCATGTCCGACGCGCGGAACTCGGCGGCGGCGGGGGCGACCATCCCGGCGAGCGCGGCGACCGACGCGACGGCGAGCGAGCGGACGGCACGAGGGATCATCGAGACCTCCATTCCAGGGGACCGCGACGGGGGAAGCGGGAGCTCAGATCCCGCCGTTCACGTACTTGATGTCGAAGGAACCGGTGACGTCGACGTTGCCCGGCGTGCCCAGCGTGCCCGCGGCGGTGAAGGAGAACGTGCCCGCGATGCGCAGGTTGACGGTGTCGAACGTGGTGAACGTGATGGTCCCGGCGTTGGTGACCTGGTACGACTTCGTCGGGAGTCCCGCCTCCGTGTAGGAGGCGATGGAGATCGTGTAGGTCCCGGCGCCGGTGACGGCCTGCGGAGTGATGTTGAGGATCTTCGCGGGCAGACCGAGCTTCGTGCCGGCGATCACCACCAGCTGTCCCGTGACGACGGCGCTCCGGGTGCTGGCGTCGGACTCCCACTTCGCGCCCGCGATGGTCGCCTTCAGGAACTCCTTGCCTCCGCCCCCGCTGCCACCGGGCCCCTTGTCCTTCGCGATGATCTTCTCGCCCTTGAGCCACGACTTGTAGCCGAGGATCAGCGCCTTCGCCCAGTCGGCGTAGGCGGTGCCGAGGCCGGATTCGATGGCCGCCCTGGCGCGCTCCTGGAGCGCGTCCACCTTCGCGGCCCCCTGCTCGCTGAGGGCGTCGTCCCTCCCCTCCTGATCGTCGAGGTCCCCGGCGACGAGGGCGTGGAGGTCGCTGAAGAGCTGGTCCAGGACGAGACGGATGTTCTGCCCCACCGCCGGCCCGGCGAACTCGTCGGGGAAGGCCTTCTCCAGGCCCTTGGCGAGCTTCCCGGCGTTCTTCAGGTCGACACCGAAGTTCTTCGAGGTCTTGTCGATGGTCTGGAGCGACTTCTGCAGCGTCTTCAGTTCCTTCTTCTGCGCGGCGTCCAGGGTGCCGGAGTAGTCGGACTCGATCCGCTGGCGCACTTCGCCACGCAGCGACTGGAACGGGGCCGGCCGGAACGGCGCGGCCGGCAGCGCGGCGGCGCACAGCGCGGCGGCGAGGCCGCCGAGAACGAAGCGACGGATCATGTCACACTCCTCCGGTACTCCCGGTCCACGGGCCTTTCCCCGGCCGGGCCGCGATGATTCCGAACCCGCGGGGCACCGCCAAGGAATGGCCGGGGCCGCCGTCGGCGCGGGCCGGCCACCGGAACGCGGGGCCCGATCCCGCCGCCCGTACAATGCCCGCCCCGTGCCACCCCTCCAGACGCCGGACCGGATCCGCGCCATGTTCGCGGGAATCGCTCCCCGCTACGACCTGCTGAACCACCTGCTCTCCGCCAACCGGGACCGGGGCTGGCGGCGGAGCACCGTCCTGGCGGCGGGGGTGGCCCCCGGCGAGCGGGTGCTCGACGTCTGCACCGGCACCGCCGATCTCGCGGTGGAGTGGGCGACGGCGCTGGGGCCCCGGGGCCGCGTCGTGGGGACCGACTTCTGCGAGGCCATGGTCCGGCTCGGCAGGGAGAAGGTGCGGGACTCCGCGGCCGGGGTCCGGCTGGGAGTGGCGGACACCCTGCGCCTGCCCTTCCGCGACGGGTCCTTCGCGGCGGCCTCCGTGGGGTTCGGCATCCGCAACGTGGCCGACCTGGGGGCCGGGCTCCGGGAGATGGTGCGCGTGGTGCGCCCCGGCGGCCGCGTGCTCGTCCTGGAGTTCACGCGCCCGGGCAACCCGGTCTTCCGCTTCGTGTACTACGTCTACTTCCTGCTGCTCCTTCCGCTGCTGGGGAACGTGGTCTCGGGGAGCCGCCGCAACGCCTACGGCTATCTCCCTCGATCGGTGCTCACGTTCCCGGATCGCCACCGCCTCGCGCGGCACATGGAGGAGGCGGGGCTCCGCGACGTCCAGGTCCGGGACCTCTCGCTGGGCATCGTCACCGTCCACGTCGGCGTGAAGCCGTGAGCGGCCGCGCCGTGACTCCCCCCGTGGCCTACGCCGATCTCCGCGCGTTCCTGAAGGTCCTGGAGCGGGAGGGGGAACTGCACCGGGTCAAGGCGGAGGTGGATCCGGACCTCGAGATCACGGAGATCTGCGACCGCGTCTCCAAGGCCGGCGGGCCGGCGCTGCTGTTCGAGAAGGTGAAGGGCTCCTCGCTCCCCGTGGC
Source organism: uncultured Planctomycetota bacterium (assembly GCA_964607145.1). Classification (GTDB taxonomy): domain Bacteria; phylum Planctomycetota; class JAJSAM01; order JAJSAM01; family JAKLKS01; genus CAZSIX01. The sequence continues at coordinate 233,407 of CAZSIX010000001.1, forward strand.
CATCAACGTCCTCGGATCGGCGCGGCGCATGTGCCTGGCGCTGGGCGTGGAGCGCCTGGAGGATCTCGAGTCGCGGGCGGGGGAGGTCATCGGGCTCCTGGAGCAGAAGCCGCAGGGGATTCTCGAGAAGCTGGCCCTGCTGCCCCGGCTCAAGTCGCTCTCCGACGTGTTCCCGAAGACGGTGCGCTCCGGCGCCTGCCAGGAGGTGGTCGAGGAGACGGTGGACCTGGGCCGGCTCCCGGTGCTCCGCTGCTGGCCGCAGGACGCGGGCCGCTTCATCACGATGCCGATGGTCTTCAGCCGCGACCCGGAGACGGGGCGCCGCAACTGCGGCATGTACCGCCTGCAGGTGTACGACGCCCGATCCACCGGGATGCACTGGCATCGGCACCACGGCGGCGCCGAGCACCACCGCAAGGGGGAGGAGGCCGGCAAGGGCATCGAGGTGGCCGCCGCCATCGGCGGCGACCCGGCGTCGGTCTTCTGCGCCGCCATGCCGCTTCCCCCGGACCTCGACGAGATGATGTTCGCCGGCTTCCTCCGGGGCGAGGCCGTGCCCATGGTCCGCTGCCGCACGGTGGATCTCGAGGTGCCCGCCACGGCGGAGATCGTCCTGGAGGGTCACGTCGAGCCGGGGGAGCGCCGCACCGAGGGCCCCTTCGGGGACCACACGGGCTTCTACTCCCTCGCCGACGAGTACCCCGTGTTCCACGTCCGCTGCGTGACGCGGCGCCGGGACGCCATCTACCAGACCACGGTCGTCGGCAAGCCTCCCATGGAGGACTGCTGGATGGCGCGCGCCATCGAGCACATCGTCCTCCCGGTCATGCGGAAGACGCTGCCCGAGGTGGTGGACTTCCACATGCCCTTCGAGGGCATCTTCCACAACCTGGCGCTGGTCTCCATCCGCAAGTCCTACCCGGGCCACGCGCGGAAGGTCATGCACGCGCTGTGGGGACTGGGGCAGGCGATGTTCACCAAGTGCATCGTCGTGGTGGACCACGACGTGCCCGTGCGGGACTACCCGGAGATGGTGCTCACGGCCTTCAACCACATCGACCCGCAGCGGGACATCGAGTTCGTGCTGGGGCCCGTGGAGACGCTGGACCACGCCTCCCGCCTGCCCTGGTTCGGGTCGAAGATGGGCGTCGACGCCACGCGCAAGGGGAAGGACGAGGGGTTCCTCCGGCCGTGGCCCGATCCCATCGTGATGTCGCCCGAGGTGAAGGCCCACGTGACGCGCCGCTGGGCGGAGTACGGCCTCCCGCCGGCGCGGGGGCCCGCGGCGCCGTGAGCGGGCGCTGGATCGTCGCGCTGAGCGGGGCGTCGGGGGCGCGCTACGGCGTGGCCCTCCTGCGGGCGCTGGTGGCGGCGCGCGTGGAGACGGCGCTCGTGGTGGGGAAGGGGGCCGCCCGCGTCCTCGAGATCGAGGAGGGGATCTCGGTGGATCCGGCGGCGCCCGATCCCGAGGTCCTGGCCCCCGGTGCGGGCCCCCTCGTGCGGGGGTACGCCATCGGCGACGTCGCCGCCTCCCTCTCCTCCGGCACCCACCCCGTGGCGGGCATGGTGGTCTGCCCCTGCTCCATGGGCACGCTGGGGCGCATCGCCCACGGCGTCTCCTCCAACCTCCTGGAGCGGGCCGCCGACGTCACCCTCAAGGAGCGGCGTCCCCTCGTCCTGGTGGCGCGCGAGACCCCCCTGTCCCTCATCCACCTCCGCAACATGGTCGCGGTGACGGAGGCCGGGGCGACGGTGCTCCCCGCGTCGCCGGGCTTCTACCACGCGCCGCGCTCCATCGACGACCTGGTGGCCCACGTGGTGCAGAAGATCCTCGACCGCATGGGCGTCCCCGCGGAGCACGTGCGGCGGTGGGGCGGGGAAGGGTAGGATCCCGCCCATGTCCTTCTCCCGCTGGTTCACCGCCGAAGGGACTCCCTGCGAGGTGGAGCCGGAGGATCTGCGCCGGGAGGAGCGGCGGCTCGCCATCCGCGAGGAGCAGTCCGCCGCCCGCCTCCAGGAGGTGCTGGCCGCGCGCGAGGACGCCTTCGCGCGGGGGGCCGCGTCGACCTCCCTCTCGCTCCGGCGGATCCTGGCGCGCCGCTTCGCCGGGGCCACCGCCGAGCAGGCGGTCCTCGAGACGGAACTGCTGCGCGTGGGCAAGGACCGGGTGACCGCCCACGCGCTCCTGCGCGCCGGGGCCACGGGAAGGCGGGCGCAGCCGCTGGGGAACGCCCTGGCGGAACTCCAGGTCGCGTACGAGGACGACGCCGTGGGGGAGGCCGCCTACAGGGACGCCCTCCTGCGCGCGCTGGGCCTTCCGGCACCGGCGACGGACCCCGTGGCCGACGTCTTCCGCGTCTGGCGCGCCCTCGACCGCGGCGAGTTTCCCGACGCCGCCGCCGCCCGCCGGGCGCTGGACGGCGACGGCGCCCCGACGCCGCCTCCGTCGCCGACGACGTGACCCGTCGCGGCCGGACCGGCGGTTCCCTCGAGGAGCGCCTCGCCGCCGGCGACGTCGCGCTCCCGCCCGTCGTCGCCCTCGCGGGACCGGAGGCCCTCCTCCAGGACCGGGCCCTGGCGGCCATCCTCCGCGCCGCCTTCGGGGACCCCGACTCCCCGCACGCCACCGTGCTCCACGGTCCCGTCCGCGCCGGCGAGCCCGACGCCCCCACGGCGGCGGACGTGCTCTCCGAGGTCCGCACGGCGGACCTCTTCGCGCCGGGGCACCGGAAGGTGGTCGTGCTGCGCCGGGCGGACGGGGTCGTGAACGACGGGGCGGAACCCCTGCTCGCCCACGCCGCGCGCGCCGCGGGGGAGGGCGTCCTCGTGGTGCTGCTCTCGGCGGCGCCGGCGGACCGCCAGGCCCCGCGGGGCGTGCGCCGGTTCCTGGAGGAGCTGGGGCGCACCGGGGCGGTGATCCCCTGCGTGGCCCCGTCCGGCGAGCCCCCCCGGGGCGGCGGTCCCAGCCCCCTCGCCCGGTGGCTCGCGGCGCGGGCGGCGGAGCGGGGCCGCACCCTTTCGCCCGCCGACGCGGACCTGCTGGTCCATCGCTCGGGAACCAACCTCGCGGTCCTCGACGCGGCGCTGGCGGCGGCCGCGCTCCACGCCCGGGACGGCGGGCGCATCACGGCGGGCGATCTGGACGCCGTGGCCCCGCGCGGTCCCGCGGAGGCGGTGGAGCGGTTCGTGGAAGGGGCGCTGGCAAAGGACGGGGCGGAGGCGCTGCGCGTGGCGGCGGGCCTCTACCGGGAGGGGGCCCTGCCGTACGGGGCGAAGAGTCCGACGCGCGGGGAGACCCCGGTGACGTTCCTGCTGCTGGCGCAACTGCGGCGGATGGCGCGGGACGTGCGCCGCGCCCTGGCGGACCGGGCCGCGGGCGCCGCGGGGCCGCTCCCGCCCTCGCTCCGCTTCGGCTGCCGCGACGGGGCCGCCGTGGTCCGCGCCAGCACGCCGGCCTCGGTGGATCGCCTCCTCCGTGCCCTGACGCGGTTCGAGACGGAACTCAAGTCGGGGGTCTCCGGCGGCGAGCGGGCGCGCCTGGAGGCCCTGGTGCTCGCCCACGCGGCGGCCCCTTGAGCGGCGTCCGCCCGCGCATCCTCGCCCTCGCACCGGAGGTCGTGGAGGTCATCGCCGCCGGCGAGGTCGTGGAGCGCCCGGCGTCGGTGGTCAAGGAACTCGTGGAGAACGCGCTCGACGCGGGCGCGCTCCGCGTGGAGGTCCACGCGGAGGACGGGGGGCGCCGCCTGCTCCGCGTCCTCGACGACGGCGTCGGCATGGACGAAGTGGATCTCGCCCTCGCGTTCGCTCCCCACGCCACGTCCAAGATCCGGGACCTCGACGACCTCGCATCGGTGGCCTCCTTCGGGTTCCGCGGCGAGGCCCTCGCCAGCATCGGCGCCGTCGCGGAGGCGTCCGTCGTGAGCCGACCGCGGGGAGGGCGCGCGGCGGCCCGCGTCGAGAACCGGCGCGGGGAGCGGGGGGCGGTGACTCCCGCCGCGGGCCCCGAGGGCACGACCGTGGAGGTCCGCTCGCTCTTCCTGGGCCTTCCGGCGCGCCGCAAGTTCCTGCGGAGCGCCGCCACGGAAGCCGCCCGCATCACCGAGGTCGTCGTGCGGTTCGCGCTGGGCCGGCCCGACGTCGCCTTCGTCCTCCTGCTGGACGGGCGCCCCGCGTTCCGCGCTCCCGCGGGGGAGGACCCCCGGGCCCGCGCGGAGCGGGCGCTGGGGGCCGATCGCGCGCGGGACCTGCTGCCCGTCGCCGCGGCCGTCGGGGACGTCGCCGTGCGGGGATTCGTCGCCACCCCCGACGGAGCAGGGTCGGGGCGGGCGCCGCAGTACCTCTCCGTCAACGGACGGGCCGTCGCCGACCGCACCGTGGCCCACGCGGTGCGGGAGGCGTACCACGGGCTTCTCACCGTGGGACGGCAGCCGGCGTGGGTCCTCGACGTGGCGGTCCCCCCGGGCGCCGTGGACGTGAACGTGCACCCGGCCAAGTCGGAAGTGCGCTTCCGGCGGCCGCGCGAGGTCCACGACGCCGTGCGGACCGCCGTGCGGGAGGCGATCCTGGCGGGGGAGCGCGCTCCGGCGCTCCGCACCGCCGACGCCGGGCGGGGGGTCCGCGACGCGCTGGAGGCGTACCTGGGCGGCGTGGCCGCGGCGCCCGCGGAGCCGCGGCTCCCCTTCCGGCCGTCCCCGCGGGCGGCGCCCGCTCCCCCGGCGGGAGCGGCCCCCGCGCCGGTCGGTCCCGTCCTCCAGGTGCGCGATGCCTACATCGTCCACGGGACGGAGCGAGGGATCGCCATCGTGGACCAGCACGCGCTGCACGAGCGCGTCCTCCTCCACCGCCTCCGTCACGCGCTCGACGACGGCCCGCCGGCGGTGCAGCGCCTCCTCGTCCCCGAAGTCATCGAGACCGGCCCCGCGGAGGCCCTCCTGGCGGAGTCCGCCGCGGAGGTCCTCGCCGCGGTGGGCCTCCCGGTGCGCCGCTTCGGCGAGGCCGCCGTCGCCGTGGAGGGTGTGCCCGCCGCGCTGTCGGGGCGGTCGCCGCGGGAACTGGCGCTGGCGGCGCTGGGCCGCGTGGCCGCCGAGGGCGCCGCGGTCTCCCGCTCCTCCCTCGTGGCGGGCCTTCTGGAGACCATGGCGTGCCACGGGGCGGTGCGCGCCGGGGATCCCCTCCCCGCGGCGGAGGCCCGGGCCCTCCTGGAGGAGGCGCTCCACGTGCCGGAGGGGGGCCACTGCGCCCACGGACGACCCACGGAACTGGTCATCCCCTGGGAGGACCTGGAGCGCCGCTTCCGCCGGACCTGATCGGGCTAGGGCGCCGCGCGGAGCCGGGCCAGCACCGGTCGCAGTTCCGCGGGCTCGAAACCGAAGGGGCCCATGGCCCCGCGGTAGATGACGGTCCCGGCGGCGTCCACCACGTAGAGCCGTTCCGGCCAGGCGCCATAGGCCCGCGAGACGGCGTCGCCCATGCCGTCCACGAGCACCGGGAAGGAGACGTCCAGGCCGTCGCGGCACGTGGCGGCCAGCGCGCAGCGAGCGTCCATGTCCGCGGGCTGCGCGATGCGGATGCCCTCGGCGACGTTGTCCGGTGTCTCCCAGCCGTCCGTCGGGTGGGCCTCGCGGACGTAGACGAGGAGGAACTCGGCGACGCCGGCGAACTCGTCCCGGATCGCCTCGATGTCGCCGAACCGGCGACGGAACGGTCCTCAGGTCCAGGAGCCGAACACAAGCACCACCGGCCGACCCCGCAGTTCGGAGAGCGAGAGCCGCGCGGAGCCGTCGTGCAGCGGCAGGTCGAAGTCGGGAGCCGGGTCCCCCTCGCCGACGGTCCCGTCGGTGAAGTGCAGCCACTCCGCCTTCACACCGGGCGGCACGCGCGTCCGCGGGTCCGGCGGACCCGCCGGCCGCGCCGCGGCGCAGCCGGCGAGGAGGCTCGCAAGGAGGACCGCAGGGAGAGCCCGGGTGGCCACGGCGCCCATGGTAGCGGCGGCCCCCTTCCCCGGGTTGGAACCGGCGGAGCGTGCCCGTATGCTCTGACGGCCGTGGGGCTGCGACCTGCCCGTGCGCCCACGCCGGGGGAACATGAAGCGCGTGCTGGTCATCGACGACGAGGACGGCGTCCGATCCCTCCTGCGCACGGTGCTGGAAGGCGACGGCTTCGAGGTGGTCGAGGCGGAGGGGGGACGGGAGGGCGTGCGCCTCCACCGCGAGCGGGCCTTCGACCTCGTGATCACCGACATCTTCATGGACGAGGGGGACGGCATCGAGGCCATCCTCGAACTGCAGCCCGCCGCCGCGGGACCGCCGGTCATCGCGATTTCCGGTGGCAGCCCGCACCTCGGGCTCGACAGCCTCGCCGTCGCGCGCCGTCTGGGAGCGGCGGCGATCGTGCGCAAGCCCTTCCGTCCCGCCCGCATCCTCGAGGAGGTGCACTCCCTCATCGGCGCCGGCGGGGACGCGGCGTGACGGCGGCGGTGGCCGTGACCGCCGTGGTCCTGCTCGCGGCGGCGCTGGCGGCCTGCGCCGCGACGGGGACCCCGCCCCCGGGCGCTCCCGGGCGCGAGCCCCTCCCGGACTTCCGGCCCCTCTGGGACTTCGGCGATCCGGCGGCGTCGGAGCGGCGCTTCCTCGACCTCCTCCCGCGGTACCGCGAGTCCGGCGACGACGGACGCATCGTGGAACTGCTCAGCCAGATCGCCCGGGCCCGGGGACTGGGACGGCGCTTCGAGGACGCGCACGCGACGCTGGACGAGGCGGAGGCGATGTGGGCGGGCCGCGGAGGGGTACCCCGGGTCCGGCTGCTGCTGGAGCGCGGAAGGGCGTTCAACAGCGCCGGCGCGCCGGAGCGGGCCCGCCCGCTGTTCATCGAGGCCATCGACGTGGCGGAGACGGCGGGGCACGGCGGACTCCATGTCGATGCGCTCCACATGGTCGCCATCGCCTCCGCGCCGGAGGAGGCGCTGGCCTGGAACGATCGGGCCATCGCCGTCGCCACATCCTCGGAGGACGCCGGGGCCCGCGCCTGGCTGGGCTCCCTCTGCAACAACCAGGGGTGGACCCGCTTCGAACGGGGCGAGTACGACCTGGCCCTGGATCTGTTCCGCAGGGGCCTGGAAGTCCGACGCGCGGCGGGCCAGGAGCGGGAGGTCCTCATCGCCCGGTGGTCCGTGGCGAAGACCCGGCGCATGCAGGGCCACCCGGAGGAGGCGCTGGCGGAGCAGCGGTTGCTGCTCGCCGCGTGGGAGGCCAGGGGCGAGGAGGACGGGTTCGTCCCCGAGGAGATCGCCGAGTGCCTCCACGCCCTGGGGCGGACGGACGAATCGCGCCCCTGGTTCCGGCGGGCGCACGGCGTGCTCTCGAAGGACCCCTGGATCTCCCGGGACGAGCCGGAGCGGGTCCGGCGGCTCGCGCTGCTGGCGGGGGACCCCGGACCGGAGAATCCGCCGTCGGACCATTGACGCGAAGCATGTCCCGTGTTCCACTGTTCCCGTCGGAGCGCGCTTTCCGGCAGGAGGACGCCCGCTCCCGGGTGTGGTGATTCGCGCGGGAACCACATCCGGCCCTGACGAGAAGAGGGGGGTGCGGGAGTGGCGAGGGACGCGGTCGCGGACGAGGACGCGGGCAGGGGCGAGCGGGGGGAGCCTCCCGACGCCGGGGCGTTTCGTTTCCTGCCGCGGACGCTCCTGGCCCGGATCCGGGCCATCGTCTTCCTCGCGGTGTTTCCCCTGCTCGCGATCATCGCCGCGCTCCTCCACGGGCAGGGCGAGAGCGCCTTCCTCGAGGCGTCGGCCCTGGCCCGGCACACGGCGCGGGGGGCGGCGCTGCGACAGCGTCACGTCATCGACAGCGTGGCTCTCCTCCTGCGCGTGGCGGCCGCCAGCCCGGAGGTCTCCCACGGGGACGCCGACCAGCGCCGTCGGCTCTTCCGCACGCTCATGGCCACCGAGGAAGGAGTCCTCAACATCGGCCTCGCCGCCCCCGACGGCTCCTGCGTCGCGTCGGCGCTGCCCTTCGATGACGGTCTGCCGCTGGGGGATCGACCCTGGTTCCGCGCCGCCATGCGGGACGGCCGTCTCTCCGTGGGCGAGTTCCAGGTGGGGCGGATCACGGGGGCGCCCTCCCTCAACATCGGGTTGCCGCTGGCGGACGGGCCGGGCGGGGCCCCGACGGGCGTCCTCTTCGCGGCGGTGGCGCTGGAGCGCCTCCGCTCCCTCGCCGTGACCGGCGGAGAGCCCCCGCGCTCCGTCCTGGTGGTGCTGGACGCGCGGCGCACCGTGCTGGTGCGGGAGCCGGCCGCCCCGTCGGTCCCCGCGGGCAGCGCGTGGGCCCTCCCGGTGGCCCATTCGGGCACGACGATCCCCTCCGCCGAACCCCTCGTCCGGACGGGCAGCGACGGGGTGGTGCGCATCTGGGGCTTCCACCCGTTCGGCGCCACCGGCGGGGGCACGGCGGGGACCGTGGCCGTGGGCCTGGACGAGGCCACGGTCCTCGCCCAGCACCGACGCACCCTCCTCCTGAACGCGCTGCTGGTGCTGGTCATCGCCGCCGTTCCGCTGTACCTGGCCCGTGCCGTGGCCCTGCGATCCGTGTCCCGGCCGCTGGCGGCGCTCACGGTGGCGGCCCGCCGCGTGGCGCGCGGGGAGCCCGCGGGCGCCGCTCCGGGAGGCGACGAGGTCGAGGAGATCGCCGCCCTTCAGCGCGAGTTCGGGGCCATGGCCGCGGCGCTCGAGGAGCGCGCCGCGGCGGCGGCCGACGCGGAGGCCCGGCTGCGGGAACTCCTGGGCGCCATGCCCGAGGTCCACTACACCGCCCGGCTCGTGGACGGGCGGCGCGAGGCCGAGTACGTGGGCCCGCGGCTGCGCACGCTGGCGGGCCTCGAGGCCGCCGACCTGGGGGCCGGCGGCGGGTGGGAGGCGCACATCGCCGAGGCCGACCGGGAGGGCGTCGCCACGGCTCTCGCGGCGGCGGAGGCCTCCCGGGGAACCCTGCAGAGCGAGTACCGGCTGCTGGCGGCGGACGGCCGCAGCGTGTGGGTGCGGGACACGGCGGTGGCCATCGCGACCCCCGGCGGAGTCCGCCTCGTGGGCTTCCTCGCGGACATCGGCGAACGCAAGTCCCTCGAGGGACAGTTCCTCCAGGCGCAGAAGATGGAGGCGCTGGGGAGACTCGCCGCCGCGGTGGCCCACGACTTCAACAACCTGCTCACGGTCATCTCCGGTTACGCGGAACTGCTGGCGGTGCGGCTCGCCGGCGAAGGCCGGACCGCCGCCCAGGTGGCGGAGATCCGGAAGGCCGCGGAGCGCGCCGAGGCGCTGACCCGGCAACTCCTCTCCTTCGGCCGGCGCGACCTGGACACCGCCAGCCCGGTGACCGCCGACGTGAACGCCCAGATCTCGGGCATGCGCCAGATGCTGGAGCGCCTCTGCGGCGAGCAGGTCCGGATGGTGCTGCGCCTCGCACCGGCGCTGCCCCCGGTGCGCGTCGCCCGGGGGTTCCTCGACCAGGTGCTGATGAACCTGGCAGTCAACGCCCGCGACGCCATGACCGCGGAGGGAACGCTCACCATCTCCACCGAGGCCGTGACCCTGGACGAGGAGTACGTCCGCCCCCACGGGGATCTCCGGCCCGGCGGCTACGCCTGCATCACCGTCACGGACACCGGCTGCGGCATGGAGGACTCCATCCGGGATCGGATCTTCGAGCCCTTCTTCACGACCAAGGGCGCGGGGAAGGGGACCGGTCTCGGGCTCTCGACGGTCTACGGCATCGTGCGCCAGATGCGGGGTCACATCGAGCTGTACACCGCGCCACGCCGGGGGACGACCTTCAAGGTCTACTTCCCGCTGGCGGGCGGCGCGGGGCCCGCCTCGACCCCCGTGCCGGGAGCCGTCATCGCGCGCGCGGCGGGGCCGTCGACTCCGATCCCGGCCGGGGCGGGGGGGGAGTGGGAACCGCCGTCACGAGGGGCGGGGAGCGGCTTTCATCGGTGAAGACGAGGAGCAGTCGCGCACCGTCGGCGGACGCCTCCAGGGAGAACGGGGCCCCGGGAGGGACTTCGGCGACTCCCCCGGGCTCCAGCCCGCCGCCGTAGCGGCGCACCGTCGCGTCGAGCGCCGCCGTCAGGATGTCCCCGGACGCCGTCACCGCCGCCGCCATGACCATCCCCCGGTGACCGCGATGCGACGCCGTCACGACCCCGTCCCGCCCCGCCAGTGCCACGCGCCCGTTGACGCCGCCCAGGAGGACTCCTCTGCCGCCGGGAACCTCGCGCACGACCCGGACCGGGCCGACGCCCTCCAGCGGGGTCCCGGCGGTGCCGTCGGCGGGGAGGATCCACGCGGCCCCTCCCGCCACGAGGAGGACACCGGAGCCGTCGGCGAGGAACCGGGCGCGTGGCTCGCCGCCCGGCAGGAGTCGCTCGTGCAGGAGCGCGCCGGCGGCGTCCCAGAACCGCCCGCGCCCGCAGGTGTCCGCCGTGAACAGCGTCCCGCCGTCCGGCGAGAGCGCCACCGCCAGCACGCGCCCGCCCTCCTTCGCCACGCGGAGGAGCGGCCGGCCCCGCTGATCCCAGACGCTCGCCGAGCCGTCCGTGGAACCCGTGGCGCAGCGACCCGCCGCCGGGGCGGCATCGCCGCACCAGACCCAGCCCGCGAGCCCCTCGAGGCGATGTTCGACCCCTCCGTCCGCGTCCACCAGCCGGGCGTCGCCGTCGGCACCGGCCACGAGGAACCGATCCCCGGGGCCGGTCCGGAGGAGCACCCGCGGCCTGCGCGGACCGGGGAGCGTGCGGAGGACGGCCCCCCCGGCATCGAAGACGGTGAGCCCGCCGTCGACGGACGCCGCGAGGACGCGCCGTCCGTCCTCCAGGAACACCGCCGCCGCCGCGCGCGGGACGGCGAGGACCGTGGCGCCGGCGAGGACCCGCGGGGATCCGTCGCCGCCCGACCTCCACCAGCGGTAGGGCGAGGCGGATCCCCCTTCCGCCGCGAGGGCCGGATCGGCGCGGGGCGCCGCCGCCGCCAGGATGGATCCCGCGGCCGCCGCCACGAACGCCACGGAGACGGGGGGCAGGAGCCGCGCCGGACCCGTCCTCAAGGCGCCGCCGCGCGGCCCGCCCGCGACTCGCCGTCCCCCGTGGCGGGGGTCCGGGCGGCGCCCAGCGTCAGGGCCGACTCCAGCAGCGCGTCCAGCCGCCGGACGGACTCGAGCACCGCCTGCCCGTCGAGCCCCGTGGCGGCGACCCGCCGCGCCTCCGAAAGCAGCCCTGTCCCGGGGGCGCGGATCTCCTCCGCCGCCCGCGCGAGCACGTCGTCCTTCGCCCGATCCCGCTCCCCGAGCCGACGATGGGCCTCCTGCAGGTCGCGCGTCTTCGCCGCGACCCGGGCCTCGAGGTCGAGGTTGTACTCCTCGATGCGCCGCTGGTAGCGCCGCTCCTGGATGCGCAGCCGGTGGCGATCGAGGCTGGCCGAGATGCGGGCGCGGAGCAGGGTCCCGTTGAAGGGCTTCACGATGTAGTCCACCGCCCCGGCGCGGATGCACTCCGCCGCCGCCTCGGGCTCGTCCACGCCGGTGATCACCAGGACCGGAACCTCCCGCAGGCGCGGCTCCGCGCGCAGGCGCGAGAGCACTTCGCTGCCCGACAGCCCGGGCATCCGCATATCCAGCAGCAGGAGGTCCGGGGGCTCCCGCCGCATCTGCGCCAGCGCCGCGATGCCGGTCTCGGCCTCCAGCACCGTGTGCCCCAGCGCTTCGACGTGTCCCGCCAGGAGCCCGCGCACCATCTCGTCGTCGTCCGCCACCAGCACGCGGGCGGGACCCGTCGCCTCGCCGTCGCCCTCCCCGGCGGGATCCTCCTCGCCGGGACGGCCACCGGGGAGGCCCCTCCCGGTCCCCGCGAGGGCCTCGCCGTACTGGCGGCGCAGCGGCGCCGCCAGCCGCGCGAGCAGCGCGTCCCGGACCGGACTCCCGGCGAAGGCGTAGAGATCCCCCTCCGCCCGTACGAGCCGGGTCCTCTCCTCCAGCCGCGCCAGCCGGCGGAGCGTGGGAATCGGGCCGCGACCGAGGACCGCGCCCACCCGCACCGGGTCGAACTCCACGCCCTCGCACGCGGCCACGTCCAGGAGGTCCCGGTCCTCCTCCTCGAGATCCGAGAGCCGCCCCTCGACGATGGAGCGCACGGAGGGGGGAAGGGCGAGCGGGGCCTCGGGGTAGGCCCGCACCCACTGGCCGTCGTCACCCCGCACGAGCCCGCCGGATTCCTGGAGATCCCTCAGGATCTCCAGCGCGAAGAACGGGCTCCCGCCGCAGCGCTCCGCGACCTCCGCGGCGAGGACCTCCGGCGGGGCGTCGGCGGCGAGGGCGTCCGCCAGGAGATCGCGGACGTCGGGGACCGCCAGCGGGCCCACCACCAGGTGGCGGAAGCCCCGACCCCGCTCCAGTTCGGCGAGGAAGGCCGGCGGCGGACCGGGGGCCGTGGTGCCGACCACCAGCAGCCGCCTCCCGGGGGCCGACGCGGCGAGTTCCGCGAGGAGGGCGCGGCCCGGGTCGCCGGCGTGGTTCAGGTCCTCCAGCAGGAGGACCGTCGTGCGCTCCTCCGCGCATGCGCGGACGGAGAGCACCACGGCGGTGCGCAGGGAGTCGGGCCCGAGGGGCTCCACCCCCGGTGCGGGGGACTCGCCGCGGAGGAACGCGGCCAGCGCGGGGGCGAGCCAGGGAGCACCCGCCATGTGGCGGCGCAGGCGATCCTCCCCGTCCACGCCGGCGAGGTGGGCGAGGAGGGCGGCGGCCACGCCCGGCAGCCCGCCGGAGGTTCCCCCGGGGGAGAACGAGGCGAACAGGAACCGGAACGGGAGTCCCTCCTCCGCCAGGCGGGCGACGAACTCGTCCACGAGGCGCGTCTTCCCCATGCCCGGCCCGCCCTCCACGAGCACCGCCGCGCCCTCCGCCGCGGCGGCGCTCTCGAACGCCTCGCGAAGGACCTGCAGGTCGTTCCCGCGGCCGCGGAACGCCGTGCGGCGCGCCACCGCGGGACGGCGGAACTCGCCCTCGTCCATGGCGACCGTGTCGGACTCGGGCCGTCGCCCCTGCCACCACGCCGACGCCTCGCCCTCGCGCAGCACCCGCTCCGCCGCGGCGGGATCGGGGAACCGCCGCGCCGGGTCCTTCGCCAGCAGCGTCCGCACGACGGCCTCGAGGAACGGGGAGATCTGCGGCGCCACCGATCGCAGGGCCGCCGGGCGCTCGTGCAGTTGCGCGTTGATCACCGCGGGCTGCCCCAGACCCGCGAGCGGGTGGCGACCGGCCGCCATGGCGTAGAGCAGCCACCCCAGCGCGAACAGGTCGGCCCGGCCATCCACGGACGCGGGGTCGAGGAACTGCTCCGGCGCGGCGTACTGGAACGTGCCGATGAACTGTCCCGTGGCGGAGAGCCTGAGCGCCTCCTCCCGGACGCGGGCGATGCCGAAATCGAGGATCTTCACGACCTCGTCGGAGGTGACGAGGATGTTCTCGGGCTTGAGGTCGCGGTGGACGATCCCCGCGGCGTGGATGGCCGCCAGACCGGCGGCGACATCCGCCCCCACGGACCGGCAGAGGTCCTCGGGGAGGCGTCCGACCTCGCGCAGCAGCGAGTCCAGCGCGAGGCCTTCCAGCAGTTCCATCGCGATGTAGGGGACCGCCCGCCCGTCCAGTTCCGCGCGCCCCGACGCCACGGTGCGGACGACATTCCTGTGCACGACGCGGGTGCCCGCGTCCGCTTCGCGGAGGAAGCGATCCACGAGCCCGGGGGTGGAGACGAGGTGCGGGTGGATCACCTTCACCGCGGCGCGGGCGCCGGGGCGGAGATCCCCGACCGGGAGGAGCGCCACGGCGCGGTAGATCGTCCCCATGCCGCCGGCGCCGAGTTCCGCCTCCAGCCGGAACGGACCCATGATCCTGTTCGGCACCGTCGCCACTTCGCTCCCTCCGTTTCCGGGGGGGAAGTGTATCCCGTCGGCGTGCCGGCGGCGGCGTACGGAACGCGGCGGGGCGCGCACCCGGGGAGTCGGTGGAGGCGGTGGGAATCGAACCCACGTCCCGTGACGGTCTCGGCGGGGACACTACGCGCGTGTTCCGCGTTCAGGTCATCGCCCCCCTTCGTTCCCACGGACGGGATCGAAGGGGCGCCAGCCGTCCTGATGTCGGCCCCCGGCCGGTCGGCGACTCCGGGGGATCTGCCCGCTGCTTACGTCCCCCTGCCCCAGCGGGCGGAAGACGGGGAGACGCTCACGGACTAAGCCGCGAGGGAGTACTGGGTGCCGTTGGCACTTGAAGTTTGCCCAGGTGTTTTACGAGGCCGCCTGGAACCTCGGCGCGCGTCCCGCGCTCCGACGACGCCCGGTCGAGCCCAGTTCGCCCCCGTTCGCGACGGGGGAGTCACCGTCGGGAGGCGCGGCGGATGTCCCGCTGCGCTTCCCGCTTCCGGATGGCGTCCCTCTTGTCATGGAGCTTGCGACCTCGTGCGAGCGCGAGTTCGAGTTTGGCTCTCCCCCGCGGCGTGAAGTATAGGCGCAGCGGGACGAGGGTCAGGCCTTTCTCGCGTACGCGCGTGAGGATGCGGGCCAGTTCCAGCCGGTGGAGCAGCAGTTTCCGCGGCCGGGTGGGCTCGTGGTTCGCGTAGGAGCCGTGGCGGTACTCGGGGATGTGGCACTTCAGCAGCCAGAGGTCCGTCCCCCGGAAACGGGCGTAGGCCTCCTGCAACTGGGCCTTCCCCTCGCGGAGCGCCTTGACCTCGCTCCCCTGGAGGACCAGGCCCGCCTCGAAGGTGTCCACGATCTCGTACAGGTGGCGGGCCCGCGGGTGGCGGGCCACGTCGTGGAATCGGGGTTCCTTCTCGTCGGGGGCGCGGGGGGCCACGGGGCGATCTTAGGCGTCGT
>CAZSIX010000001.1:248420-293562 GCA_964607145.1 uncultured Planctomycetota bacterium
CGTGCCCCGCGGGGGACTCCGCGAACTCGCGCCGGACGCGCTCCCGCGCATTCCTTGTCGCCGGACTCCGCGACGCGGTACGAAGTCTCCCCCTCCACGCACCCGTGCCGAGGTGGCGGAATTGGCAGACGCGCTAGGTTCAGGACCTAGTGGGGGCAACCTCATCCGGGTTCAAGTCCCGGCCTCGGCACCACCGGCGGCGTCCCCCGGCCCCGACAGCCGGAACAGATCCCTGCGGCGATCGCGCATGGGCGTCACGGTCCCCGTCTCCCGGCCCTCCCGCAGGAGGTCCAGGTCCAGGTCGCAAGTGATGACGGTCTCCGTGTTCGCGCTGGCCTCCACCTGGATCCCGTCCCGGCCGTAGGCGAAGTCGGAGGGCGTGAGCACCGCCGACTGCGCGTAGTTGATGTCCATGTTCTCCACCGCGGGGAGGTTCCCGACGTTGCCCGCGGTGGCCACGTACTGGTGGTTCTCCACGGCCCGGGCCTGGGCGCAGTAGCGGACGCGCAGGTGGCCCTGGCGATCGTTCGTGCAGTAGGGGACGAGCAGGATCTCCGCCCCCTGGTCGGCGAGCACCCGGGCCGTCTCGGGGAACTCGACGTCGTAGCAGATGAGCACTCCCACGCGGGCCGCCGGCGTGTCGAACGCCTGCAGCGTCGAGCCGCCGTCGATGCCCCACCACCTCCGCTCGTTGGGCGTGATGTGCAGCTTGGGCTGGCGATGCACCGTGCCGTCGGGCAGGTAGAGCGACGCCACGTTCTCGATGCGCCCGCGGCCCGCGCCCCGGGGATGGGATCCGCCCACGATGGTCACGTCGTGCCGGGCGGCGAGGCTGGAGAAGAGCGCGTCCACCCGATCCGAGAGACGCGTGAGGCGGCGGATCGCCTCCAGCGGCGCCTTGACGCGGAGGTAGGACATCAACTGCGCGGTGAGGAGTTCGGGGAAGAGGACGATCTCCGCTCCCGAGTCGGCGGCCACGTCCGTGAAGTAGGCCACCTGGCCCTCGAAGCCCTTGAACGAGGCCAGCTTCCTCATCCGGTACTGGACGCACGACACGCGGACGGTCCTGCGCCGGCCCGGCGTGACGGTCCACCCGGGGTTCAGCCACTCCAGGAACGTGGCGTAGTTGCGGCTGCGCCGGTCCGCGAGGTAGTGGGGCATCACCTTCCGGAGCACGAACCCCTGGCGCAACTGGAAGGAGAGCACCAGGTCCCGGCCGTCGCCGGACTCCACGCGGCGCGCGTACTCCTCGGGGCTCATGCGGGAGGCCACCTTGCCGTATCCGTGCAGGCGCCCGCCCAGCACGATGCGGCGCAGGTTCAGGCTCCTGCAGAGTTCCCGTCGCCTCGCGTACATGGTCGCGGCGATGCCCCTGCCGCGGGTGTCGGGGTGCACGCAGACGTCGGCGCCGTAGAGGGTGTCCCCCCGCGGGTCGTGACAGGTGAACCAGCCGGAGTCGGTGACCCCGCTCCAGGTGTGATCCCGGTAGGGATCCTGGCCGAGATGCACGACGAGACTGCTCGCCGACCCGACGATCCGGCCGTCCACCACGGCCACCAGTTGCCCGTCGGGGAAGACCCGCAGGTGGGACTCCAGCTGGGCGGGGCTCCAGACGATGTCGTCCTCCGCCAGGGTGGGATACGCGACCCGGTTGAGCGCCGCCACGGCCTCGATGTCCCGGAGGGTCATGTTCCGCACGTGGACCGCGGCGGATCCGCCGCGCGACGCCGTCGACCTGGAACCGGCCAATGCCTGCCCTCCTGTCGCGGCGGTGGCGGGCCGCGGCCGTCGCACGGTCAGGCGGCGCCGCCGCCGCCGCGCCGGGCGCGGGTGAAGCGATCGCGCCAGACCTCGGCACCGTCGACGAGGCCCGCGGGGCCGACCTGCACGACGTCATGGACCCGATCCACGGCCCAGCGGACGCGGCGGCCCTGCTCGTCCACGTCCACCCGTTCGATCACCATGGCCGCGGCGATGGCCCCCGCCCGTCGGACCGCCGACGCCGCGGAGCGGCTCCGGAAGACGAA
Organism: uncultured Planctomycetota bacterium; assembly: GCA_964607145.1. Lineage (GTDB taxonomy): Bacteria > Planctomycetota > JAJSAM01 > JAJSAM01 > JAKLKS01 > CAZSIX01. The sequence goes on from CAZSIX010000001.1 coordinate 250,448, forward strand.
GACGGAGTCCTCCAGCAGTTCCGCGTCCGAACCCCCGCCCGCGCGCACCGCGCGGAATCGAACCTTCGCCGCGAACCAGCCCACGGGGCCCCCTTCGGCCCGCGGCGGGACGCCGTCCCGCCGGGGCGCCCCGATGGTACCCAGCGGGGCGCCCTTCGTCGCGGGAACCCCGGTGCCCGCCGGTTCCCCGATTGGCTGGGCGCGACGGCGGCGTGCCCCTATACTCCCGGCGGTGAATCACGAACTGAGTGGAAGCGCGGGAGTCCCCGTCGCCGACGCCGGGGACGCGGGGGAGGGGGCGACCGCCGCCGCCCGGACGATCCTCCTCGTCCGTGCCGCCGGGAACCGGGTGGCGATCCCCGCCCGCGAGATCCGCGAAGTGGTGCCCGGCGGCACCGTCGTCCGCGTGCCCGAGTCGCCGGGTCCGGTGGGCGGGCTCATGGCGGTGCGCGGGGAGATGGTGACCGTCGTGGATCTGGCGCTCGCGCTGGGCTGGCGCTCCGGCGCCGCCCCCGCCGGCCCGGGGGCCGTGGCCGTGCTCCGCGAGGGGACGACGCGTTCCGCCGTCGCGGGGGCGCCTTCGACGGGCACGGGCCGCTCCTCGGAACTCCTCGGTCTCCGCGTGGACGTGGTGGAGGATCTGGCCGAGTACGAGGGGGCCCCGGCGCCACCGGCGGTCCCTTTCGACGGTCCCGCGTTCCGCGGCGTGCTCGCACCGGGGCCGGGTGGTCCGCCCGCGGGGTTGCTGGACGCGGGACGGCTGGTGGCCGCGCTGGAGGAGGTCGTCGCCGCCGCGGCGACCGGGGAAACGAAGACGGGGGGGGACGGATGACGGATCCTGCGAAGGCGCTGGTGCTCGTGGCGGACGACAGTCCCTTCCAGCGGGACTTCGTCGCCGCCGCGCTGCAGGAGAAGGGGTATCGCGTCGTCACGGCGGAGAACGGCCTCGACGCCATGAACCGCGTCTACGAGCACCGCCCGGAGATCGTCGTCTCCGACGTGATGATGCCGGAACTGTCCGGCTACCAGTTCTGCCGCATCCTCAAGAACGACGCCGCCATCGCGTCCACGCCCGTCATCCTGCTGACCTCGCTGGCCCAGCAGCGGGATCGCTTCTGGGGGCGACAGGCGGGGGCGGACCGCTACGTCATCAAGGACGAGAGCATCGACGTGGTCGTGAACGCGGTGGGGGAGCTCCTCGAAGAGGTGCGCCGGCGCGGCCGCGGTCCCGGCGCCGCCGTGCCCGCGGCGAACCTCACCGAGTCCGCCGCCAAGACCCGACTGGGATCGATCCTCGAGACGCTCCTCTTCGAGGCCACGGTGGCGAACCGCGTGCGCGACCTGTTCCGGCTCGCCTCCGCGCCCGCGGATCTGGCGGGGGGCCTCTTCGACTTCCTGCGGGAGCTGTTCCGGTTCCAGGTGGGGGCGCTCCTCGTGCGCTCGCCCCGCAACGTGCATCTCATCCTCGACCTGGAGGCGGGCATCGGCAGGGCCGGCGCCCGCGACATCGTCTGGCGGGAGCTCCAGAGGCGCGACCCCACGCTCGCGGATCAGCCGGTGACCTGGACCCTGCGGGGCGGGGAGGAGCGTTCGACGGTGTTCCCGGTCTTCGCGAGCAAGACCGTCGCGCCGGTGAAGGTCGGGGACCGCGAGCAGGGCCTCCTGCTGCTCCTGGCGGAGGACGCCACGGCCCTCGAGGCCGAGGAGAAGCGGGTGCTGGCCGTGGTGCTCCGCGAACTGGCATCGGTCCTCTCGTACCTCGCCACCCACGCCGAGATGGAGGCCGTCAAGGCCGACTTCATGAGCATGATCGTCCACGACCTCCGCTCCCCGCTGGCGGGCATCCTCGCGGGGACGGAGATCCTCACGGGCGGGCTCGCCGGCGAGCTCTCCGCCGACCAGAAGCAGATCGTGGACATCCTCTCGGGCTCCTCCCGCCGCCTCATGGGCCTCGTCAACGAGGTGCTGGACATGAGCCGGATCGAGGCGGGACGGCTCTCCCTCCACCGCGAGATCGTGAGTCCCGGCGACGCGGTCCGGCGCGCCGTGGAGGAGAGCCGGTTCATCGCCGGGGAGAAGTCCCAGAACCTCAAGGCGGAGGTGCCCGAGGGGCTCCCGCCGGTGGACGCCGACCGGGAGAAGATCGAGCAGGTCCTCCTGAACCTGGTCACCAACGCCGTGAAGTTCACGCCGGTGAAGGGATCGGTGACGGTCCGGGCCGCGCTGGATCGGACGGGCGGCAAGCGGTGGGTGCGGTTCGAGGTCGCGGACACGGGGCCCGGGCTGAACGCCGAGGAGCAGACGAAGCTGTTCCAGAAGTACTCCGAACTGGAGGGGCGCAAGAAGGCGGAGCTCAAGGGCACGGGGCTGGGGCTCTTCATCTGCAAGTCCATCGTCGAGGCCCACGGTGGCGTCATCGGTGCCGAGAGCGAGCCCGGGAAGGGCTCCACGTTCCACTTCCGCATCCCCGCCGTCGGCTAGGCCACCGGGGACCGGGGTGCGTGCGAGAATGGACGCGTCACACGGCGGGCCAGGGGGGCGGCCGGTGGCAGGGCGCGAGGAAGGCGTGTCCCCTCCGGGGCCACGACCGACGAGCGACGCGGCCGGCGCGCGCCGCGGCCGCCCGAACGCGGCAGTCAATCCTGGACGGACCCCGGGAGGGATCCCACGGTGATGCGCTGGTTCCTGAACCTCAAGACGGCCCAGAAGCTGTGGCTCGCCTTCGGGACCGCCCTCAGCATCGCCGTCGTGGTGGGCGTCGTGGGCAACGGCTTCCTCCAGTCCCTCCACGACGAGGGCAAGCGCGTGCTGGAGGTGACCCGCGGCCCGCTGGTGAACATGCTGCGCGTCCGCAACCTGGGAGAGGGCTACCTCCCCGTGCTGCGGCGCATCGGGACGGAGTCGCTCCTCACGTCCGACGACACCCTCAACGTCCTCCAGCTGGCGCGCCAGTTCCGCGAGCAGGCGCAGAAGGTGCTGGACGCGCGCCCGAATCTCGTGGGACTCGCCCGGGATGTCGCCGCCGTCACGGCCCAGGCGGACGACGCGGCGGCCTCCACGGCGACGCTCCCCTCGGCCCTCGACGACGCCATCCAGACGTTCTCCATGTCCGTGGAGGACCTCCCCCGGCCGGAGGACGTGGGCGCGGACAAGCGTCTCGGCGACGGCGCCCGCGTCCAGGTGGCGTTCGGGGCGGTCATGGAGCGCGCGCAGGGGCTGGAGAGCCTCCTCAACCAGCTGGCGGACCAGGGCGTGGCCAGCATGAACCACCGGCGCCAGCAGGGACGGGACTGGATGCTCTGGGGCGCCGCCGCCGGGGCGCTCATCGCCGGGTGGGTGAGCGTCCGCACCGCGCGCGCTGTCGTGAGTCCGCTGCGGGACATGACCGCCGCCGCCCACCGCATCTCGGAGGGGGACCTCACCGCGGAGATCACCCACGTCTCCGAGGACGAGGTGGGGGGCCTGGCGGACTCGTTCCGCAACATGCAGGGCTCGCTCCGCAGCCTCGCCCGCGAGGCGCAGGCGGTGGCCGCCGGCGATCTCACCCACGAGGTGCGCGGCGGCGGCGAACTGGGCCTCGCGTTCAACCGGATGGTGGGCAGCCTCCGCGGGCTCCTCAGCGAGATCCAGGAGGCCGGCGGCCAGGTGCGCGGGTCCTCGGGACGGCTGCACGCGGGACTCGACGCCGCCGCCCGCGTCTCCATGGAGGAGGCGGAGGTCGTCGAGCGCGTGCGGGGGACCATCGACGCCCTGTCCGAGACCGCCACCAGCATCTCCGTGGCGGCGGCGGGCGTCGAGCGGACCGCGGAGGAGGCCTCCCGCGCGGCTGCGGAGGGCAGCCGATCCGTAGGGGCGGCGCTGGAGGGCATGGCCCGGATCCAGCAGCGCGTCGCGGAGATCAGCGGCAAGACGTCGGTCCTCGGCGACAAGGTGCGCCGCATCGGCGAGGTGCTGCGGATCATCCAGGACGTCGCCGGCGAGATCCACATGCTCGCGCTCAACGCGGCCATCGAGTCCGCCGCGTCGGCGGGAGAGCATGGCAAGCGGTTCACGGTGGTCGCCGGCGAAGTGCGACGGCTCGCGGAGCGCACGCGCCAGGCCGCCGAGGAGATCAGCGCCATCCTCACGGAGATCCAGGAGGCGGCCGAGGTCACCGTCGCCGCCGCCGCGCAGGGCGCGAGGGAGGCCGCGGAGGGAGCCCAGACGGCGGGCGTCGCCGGGCGGTCGCTGGAGCAGGTCACCCAGGGGATCCACTCCACCGCGCGGGCCGCCCGCGAGATCTCCCAGACCACGAACGAGCAGCGCCGGAACTCCGAGTCGGTGGCGGCGTCCATGCGGGAGATCGCGCGCGCCGTGCGGCAGATGGCCGAAGGCACCGAAGGGTCCAGCCGCGCGGTGCGCGACCTGGCCGCGCTCTCGGAGCGCTTCGAGGGCCTCATCCGGACGTTCCGCACCGGGTAGCCGCCGCGGGAGGGACGACGTGGTGGACATGGGCGCGTTCCTCCGGAGGTTCGCGGAGGAATCCCTGGAGCGGCTGAGCGACCTCGAGGCGGGTCTCGCGCGCCTCGAGGCGGCCCCCGGCGACGGCGCCGCGGCCGAGGAGATCATGCGCCAGGCCCACACCATCAAGGGCGGCGCGCGCATGCTCCGGCTGACGGAGGTCCAGGACGTCGCGCACGCCTTCGAGGAGGCCCTCTCGGACGTCGTGAAGGGCCGCCGTCCGGCGGATCCCTCCTCCATGGACGCGTTCTTCGCCGCCACGGCGGGGCTCCGCACCATGGTGGAGCGCCTGCTGGGAGGAGACCCGGGCCCCCCGGTGAGCGCGGCGGCGCTCTGCGCGGCCCTCACGGGCGCCGTGACGCCACCCCCCCGCGCACCCACCGGCGGCGGCGCGGACGACGGCGACCGGCCCGGCCTTCCCCCCTCCGCCGCGACGCCCGCCCCGATCATGCCCTCCGCGCGAGGCCAGAGCGTGCGCGTCGCCGTCACGCGGCTCGACGCCCTCGGCACCCTCGTGGTGGAGCAGAGCGTCGAGGACTCCCGCGCCCGACGCCGCCACGCGCGGCTGGAGCGGCTCGGGCTCGCCGTCTCGCGGGTGAAGGGGGCGGTGGCGGGCACCGCGGCCGACCCGGCCCTCCGCGCCGCGCTCCAGGACCTGGAGCGGGGACACCGGCGCGCGGTCGAGGAGGACGAGGACGCGGCGGCCCGCCGCGCCGCCATCAGCGACGAGTTGCGGGAGCACGTGCAGGCGCTCCGCCTCACCCCGCTCAGCGTCCTCCTGGACGCGTTCCCCGCGTCGGTCCGCGAGATCGCGCGCGGGTTCGGCAAGGACGTGGACCTCGTCGTCGAGGGGGCGTCCACGGAGATCGACCGCCGGATCGTGGACGAGATCGGCGAACCCCTCGTCCACCTCCTCCGGAACTCGCTGGATCACGGGATCGAGAGTCCGGCGGAGCGCGCCGCCGCGGGGAAGCCGCACCGCGGGACCATCCGGATCACCGCGCGGGCCGCGGAGGGTTCCATCCTGCTGGACGTGGAGGACGACGGCCGGGGCATCGACCCGGTGCGCATCCGCGAGACCGCCGCGCGCCGCGGCGTCATGTCCGCGGAGGAGGCGGCTCGCCTGGGGGACGAGCAGGCGCTCGACCTGGTGTTCATGCCGGGTTTCTCCACCCGGGAGAAGGCGGGGGAGATCTCCGGCCGCGGCGTCGGCATGGACTCCGTCCGCGTCTCCGTCTCCCGTCTCGGGGGAGCGGTGGAGATCCGCTCCTCGCCGGGGGGCGGGACGCGCGTGGGGATCCGCCTTCCCCTCACGCTGGCGCTGCTGCGGGTGCTTCTCTTCCGCGTGGGCGAGGAGACCCTGGCCATCCCGCTCTCGGCGCTGGACCGCGTGGGGTCCTTCGCGCTGCTCCATCTCCTGCCCGCCACCGACGACGACGAACCGCTCCCCATCGTCTCCATGGCGGAGGCGCTCGGCCTCCCGGCGGACGGAAGGGGGGACGCGCCTCCCACGTACCTCGTGCTCCGCGGCGCCGGCTCGCGGGCCGTGTTCATCGTCGACGAGGTCATCGAGGAGACGGAGGTGGCGCTGAAGCAGGCCCCCCGCCTGCTGCGGGGGAGCCGGCTCGTCTCCGGCGTGACGCTCCTCGCGACGGGGCTACCCGCGGTGGTGCTCGAGCCGTCGGAACTCATCGCCCGGGCGCTCACGCGCCGCGTGCCTCCGGCGCGGTAGCGCGCCGAGAACGGCGACCCGCCGCCGCCTGTGGCTACCATGCGCGGGGCAACGCGGAAGGGAGGGCGACCGTGGCGGGACCGCTGGACGGGAAGTGCGGCGTCGTCCTCGGCGTCGCGAACAAGCGATCCCTCGCGTGGGCCGCCGCCCGGGAACTGGCGGCCCAGGGGGCCCGCGTCGCGCTCACGTACCAGGGGGAGCGCCTCCGGGAGGGCGCCGAGCGGCTCGCGGCGGAACTGGGCCCCGACGCCCCGGCCCTGGAGTGCGACGTGCTCCGGCCCCGCCACGTGGAGCGCCTCGCCGACGCCCTGCGGGATCGCTTCGGCGGCATCGACTTCATCGTCCACTCCATCGCGTTCGCCCCGGCGGAGGACCTGAAGGGGCGGTTCATCGGGACCACGCGGAAGGGGTTCCACCGCGCCATGGACGTGTCCGTCTACTCCCTCGTCTCGCTCTGCCGCGCGCTCCATCCCCTCATGGCGGGCCGGGACGCCTCCGTGGTCACGCTCACCTACCTCGGCGCCGTGCGGGTCGTGCCCAACTACAACCTCATGGGCGTCGCCAAGGCGGCGCTGGAGTCCACGGTCCGCTACCTCGCCTGGGACCTGGGCACCGAGGGGATCCGCGTGAACGCCGTCTCCCCGGGACCGGTCCGGACCCTGAGCGCCAGCGCCGTGGGGGACTTCGTGAAGATCCTCGACCACGTCGAGGCCCATGCCCCGCTCCGCCGGAACATCGAGGGGGCCGACGTGGGGGCGATGGTGGCGTTCCTCTGTTCCCCGGCGGCGCGCAACGTCACCGGCGGCGTGCTGTTCGTGGACGGCGGCATGCACGCCATGGGGGTCTGACCCGCGTTTTCCCCACGCCTCCCCCCGCCGCGCTGGGCGCTGTCCGGAGCGGCGTGTAGACTCGCGCCGTTCCCCGGAGGTTCCCCCATGGGCGCGCGAGGCGAGGGCCGCCCCGTGGCCGAGCTGGTGCAGATCGCCCGGCGGCTGCGGGTGGAGATCATCGAGATGCTGGCGGCGTCCGGATCCGGTCACCCCGGGGGGTCGCTCTCCGCCGTCGAGATCCTCACGGCGCTCTACTTCCACGAGATGCGCCACCGTCCCGCGGAGCCCCGCTGGACGGGCCGCGACCGGTTCGTGCTCTCCAAGGGCCACGGCTGCCCCGCGCTGTACGCCGTTCTCGCGGAGGCGGGCTACCTCCCCCGGGAGAGCCTCCGCACGCTCCGTCGCCTCGGCTCGCCGCTCCAGGGCCACCCGGACCGCCGTTTCCTCCCCGTCATCGAGACCAACACCGGCTCCCTCGGGCAGGGGCTCTCCTTCGGCGTCGGCGCCGCGCTGGGCCTGCGCATGGACGGCTCCGACGCGCGCGTGTACGTCCTCCTCGGCGACGGCGAGACCAACGAGGGCCAGGTGTGGGAGGCGGCGCTCTGGGCCGGCACCCACGGCGTGGACAACCTCTGCGCCGTGACGGACATCAACGGCATCCAGAACGACACCTTCTGCAACGACCTGATCCCGCTGGAGCCGCTGGGGGACAAGTGGCGCGCCATGGGCTGGAACGTGCTGGACGTGGACGGGCACGACGTGGCCGCCGTGGCGTCGGCGCTGGAGGCGGCACGCGCGTGTGCGGGCCGACCCACGATGGTCCTGGCGCGGACGGTCAAGGGCAAGGGCGTCTCCTTCATGGAGAACCAGCCCAGGTACCACGGGGTGGCGCCGTCCGCGGACGAGCGGACGCGGGCGCTGGCGGAACTGGCGGCCTCCGCCGCGGGGGGTGGTTGATGCCGGTGCGCGAGTTCCCCCTGGGGCCCGCCACGAGGGACGCCTACGGCGACACGCTGGCGGCGCTGGGCGCCGAGGATCCGCGCATCGTGGCCATGGATGCGGACCTCTCCAAGTCCACCAAGAGCGCCGTCTTCGGAAAGCGCTTCCCGGACCGCTATTTCAACATCGGCATCCAGGAGGCCAACATGGTCTCCATGGCCGCGGGACTCGCGTCCACGGGCCGCATCCCGTTCATCTCCTCCTTCGCCGTGTTCCTCATGGCCAAGGGGTTCGACCAGTTGCGGACCTCCGTCGCGTTCTCCGGGATGAACGTCAAGGTCGTGGGGAGCCACGGCGGCATCTCCATCGGCGAGGACGGGCCGAGCCAGCAGGCCATCGAGGACGTCGCGCTGGCGTGCGCCCTGCCGGGCTTCACCGTCTGCGTGCCCGCGGACGCCGTGGCCGCCGCCGCGCTCACGCGCGCCGCCGCCGCCCACGCGGGTCCCGTCTTCCTGCGGACGGGGCGCCCGAAGGCGCCGCTCATCTACCGCGAGGGGGAGCGCTTCACTCTGGGCCGCGCCCGCGTCCACGGGGCCGGCGGGGACGTCGCCATCGTCGCCAACGGGCTCCTCGTGGCGGAGGCGCTGAAGGCCGCGGATCTCCTCCGCGACGAGGGCATCGAGGCGACGGTGCTGGACATGCACACGGTGAAGCCGCTGGACGGAGAGGCGCTGCTGGCCGCGGCCCGCGAGTGCGGCGCCGTCGTCACCGCCGAGGAGCATCTGGTGCAGGGCGGCCTGGGCTCGGAGGTCTGCCGCTTCCTCGCCGGGCACTGTCCGGTGCCCGTGGAGTGCGTGGGCCTGGAGGGTTTCGCCGAGAGCGGCACGCCGGACGAACTCCTGGAGAAGTACGGCCTCCACTACCGCAACGTGGCCGACGCCGCGCGCCGCGCGCAGGCACGACGCGCCGCCGGAGCCGTGGCCGGGCACTGATCGCGTGGCACTCCCGGGGCGGCTCCTCCCGGTGGCGCGCTCCACGGGGCTCGGGGCGCTGCTCGCGGCGGCGCTCCTCGCCCCCGCCGCCGTCGCCGGTCCCGGCGACCCCGTGGGGGATGCCGCCCGGGAAGAGGCGGCGGCCCTCCTCGCGCGGGGCCGCTCCCTGGCCGCGGAGGGGAAGCCGGCGGAGGCCTGGGCCGCCCTCTCCGCGTCCCTGCGGGCCTGCCCCGACCAGCCCGGCAAGGACGCCGCGCGGGACGTGCTCCTCGCGCTCCCCACGCCGCCCGCGCCGTCGCTGACGCCGGCGGAGCGGGCGGTGGTGGTCGCCCGCATCGACGACGAGCGGAGCCGCTACCTGCGGGACCGCGCCAGCGCGCTGCTCGGGGCGGGTCGCCTCCGGGGCGCGCTGCGGATCCTCGAGGTCGTGCGGGGCACTCTCGAGGAGGAGTCCACGGCGAAGGTCCTCGGGGATCCGAAGGCGGCGGAGCGCCGCACGCGGGAGGCCGACGACCTCCGCGCCCGCATCCTCGGGGACCTCCCGCCGGAGGAGCGCCGTCGCGCCGACGAGGCGGTGGCGGAGACGAAGGGGGACCCGGTGCGGCTGCTCCGCGCCGCGGAGGGGCTGCGCAGGGACCGCCACCTCCTGGCGGCGCGGCGGGTCCTCACCGAGGTCGTCTACCACGGCTCCGCTCCCGAGGAACCGCGCGCCCGGGCGAGGGCCGCGCTGGCCACGCTGGAGCCGGAAATCCTCGCGGACATGGCACCCGAGGAGCGGAAGGCGGTGGACGAGGCGCTGGGCCAGCCGGCGTTCCACCGTCTCCAGGCGCTGCCGTCGCTGGAGTTCATCTTCATCGGGGACGGGGACCTGCTGGCCCGCATCCCCGAGCGCAGCCGCTACTGGTTCGACCTGGCGTACCTCGTCCTCACGGATCTCGCCGGCCGCGTGCCGAACCCGGAGGGCGACCGCGTCACCGTCTTCTTCAAGGAACTCTGGGACTTCGGCGGAGGCGTGGGCGGCGGGAAGCGCATCGACATCGGTCGCGCCGACCCGCGCGGCAGGGCGGCGGTGCTCGTCTCCACGGGGCTGCTCTACCACGAACTCTCCCACTGCGTCTTCGACCTCCCCGGCCTGCCCGGCTGGACCGAGGGCATCGCGAACTTCGGCGCCGCGTTCTGTTCCGAGGTCCTGAAGCAGGAGACGGACCCGCTCCACTCCGCGCGGGGCAACCTCGACGCGTTCCGCCGCGACTACCTCGATCGGGAGGAGCGGTTCTGGCGCATGGCCCCCTACGGGCCCTCGGCGGGGTGGTTCCTCCACTGGATCGACACGCGCGGGCGGGTCGCCGGCGGCGGCTACGACTGGGTCCGCTACGGGCGCATCTTCCGCGCGTGGTCGGCGCTGCGGCCTCCGCCGGAGACGCCCGTCGCCGTGGCCCGCACCTTCGCCCACCTGCTGGCGCGGGAGTTCGGCGACGCCGTCTGGGCCGACCTCGAGACCCACCGGTTCCCGCTGGACGGGGGCGCGGCGGAGGTGGCGCGGGACGTGGAGGAGAGGCGCTTCCTGCTGGCGGAGGCGCGGGCGGGGGACGGGGAGGCCCAGGCGCGGCTCGTGCGCGACCACGCGGGCACCCGCGAAGCGGCGGAGGTGCTCCGCGGGCGGCTCCGGGCCGACGTCCTCGGGGTCGAGAGCCGCGCCGAGGCGCTGGCGGAACTGGGCCTGCTGGAGGCATGGCGGGTCTGCGGCCCGTTCCTCCCGGGGGAGGGCGGGGACGCCCTCGCGACGCCGTTTCCGCCGGAGCGGGAGGCCCGGTTCGCCGCGGAGTATCCGGGGCCCCGGGAGTCGGCCCGGTGGCGCACTCCCGGCGAGGACGGGAACGTGGAGCGGGAGCCCGGCGGCCTCGTGACCGCGAAGTGGGCCTACCCCGACGGCACGGCCACCTACGCGCTGACCGAGGTGGAGGTGCCCGCCGCCGTGGACGCGTGGGCGTGGATCACGTCGGCGCACCGCTGGTCCCTCCGCGCCGACGACGTCCTCGTGGAGTTCCAGGAGTGGGCCCCGGGGTGGACCGTGGAGGATCGGGATCGGGTCGAGATCCGGCTGCCCGCGGGGCGCTCCCGGCTCCTCCTCAAGGTCGTCGCCGAGGGCGGGGCCCCCTCCTTCGCGCTCCGGCTGACGGACCGCGGCGGTCGCGGCATCGCCGGCCTCCGCTCCGTGCCGCCCTCGGAGCGGGAAGCCCCGCCGCGGGGAGAGGAGAAGTGGCGGACCCTCCTCCGCGAGGACTTCGCCCGGGGCGGTCCCGGGTCCGGCTGGAAGTCCGGTCCCGGCGGATTCGCCCACCGCAACAAGGCGCTGCGGGGAAGCGATCGGTCGGGCGGCGTCCCCTGGCGGAAGTACTCCGTGCGGCCCGGGTTCCCGCAGGACTCGCCGTCCAACTCGCTCTCCCTCGACCCGCGGGCGCTGGCGAAGGCGGGGGAGGATCTCCGGGTGGAAATCCGCATGGAGGGCGAGGCCAAGATCGCGCTCACGCTGGACGCCGAGGAGGCCGCCGGCGGGCTCACCGGGTGGACGGTGGTGCTCGCCCCGCGCGGCGACGGCGCGGCGGTGCGGCTGGAGCGGTACGACCGGCTGCTCCACCTGGAGCCGTCGGTGCCCCTGCGGCAGGGGCGGGAGCACGTGCTGGTGGTGGAGCGCGTGGACGGGTTCCTCACGGTGTTCGTGGACGGCGCCGTGGCGCTGGATCGCGCCTCCGCGCCGCCGCTCCGACGGGACGGCCTGCGCATCTCCACCTGGGGACCGGAGCCGGCCCTCACGCGCATCGAGGTGGCGACCCGGGGCGCGGCCCGGTGAACCGGCCGCCGGCCCCCTCCGTTTCCCGGGGGGTGAACCCGCGCCGGGCCCGCTGGGCCGTCCCGGCGGCCCTCGTCCTCCTCGCCCTCCTCGCCGCGTTCGGCCACGTCCTCGGCGCGTGGGGGGGACCGCCGCCGGCGGTGCCCCGCCCCAGGCCGCGCGCTCCAATGCCCCGCACCCCGCCCCGCGAGCGCCCCTCCCCGCCCCCGGCGGACGCGGCGGCGCCGGCACCGCCGCCCCGGGACCCCTGGGCGGAGGCCGTGGCGGATCCCTCCTGGCGAAGGCTGCCCGTCGGGGAGGAGGGGCCCGTGGTCATCGGCGTCCTCGTCCTCGAGGGCGACGGGGACCCGCCCGCCTGGGTGGCGCTGGAGAGCGTCGAGGATCCGGAGCGGGAGGATCCGTCCCGCGTGGAGGGCCTGGGCCACGGCCGCTTCCGCATGCGGGGGTTCCCGCCGGGGCGCTACCGCGTCCGGGCGCTGGGGGACGGCTGCGTCGCGGTCCGCTCCGGCGTCCTCGACACCCGCCCCGCCGCCGTGTCCGACGCCGGCGTGCTCCGGCTCCGTCCCGAGGGAAGCCTGACGGGGGTGGTGCTCTCCCCCGAGGGTCTCCCCGTGGACGCCAGGGTGCGCGTGGTGGATCGCGACCCCGCCAGTCTCCGCCCCGGGATCACGCAGGACGGGTGGAGCCGGGGAGAACGGGGATTCGCCCTGCGGGGGAACGTGCCCGAGCGGATCCGGCTCCTCGTCGACGGGGACGAGGGCTGGGCGCTGCTCGACTTCCACCCCGATCCCGATGGCGGCGGCCACGTGGCCGTTCCGCTGACGCCGTGGTCCGTGGTGACGGTCTCCGCGGCTCCGCCCCTCCACGAGGGCGCCCCTCGCGTGGTGCTGGGGGAGATCGAGGCGCGGCCCGCGCACCCCGACGCGCCGGAGGTCGCGGTCGCGTCCCGACGGCGGGTGGGCGCCGGTGCCCTGCGACTCACGCCGGGCGCATGGTCCATCGGCGTCCGGTGGACCGCGGACGAGCCCGGCACCACCCCGCCGTCGGGCGTCCACCGGGAGGATCTGGTGCTCGCCCCGGCGGACCGGCGTCTCGTGGAGGTCCGCCGGTGAGGCCCGGGGGAAGCGCCGCACCCGCCCGCCGGCCGAATCCCCTCAGGCGATCGCGAGGGTCGCCGTAGCGTCTCGTCCCATGCACGTGACCTCCGCTCGCCGCCTCCTCCTGCCCGCCGCCGCCATTCTCGCGGTGGCGCCGGGGTGCGTCAGCGGGAACGAGAGGGGGGAGATCCCGCTGGACGCGTTCATGGAGCGGGTCACGGACCTGTTCGGCCGGACGCCGCCGCTCCGCCGCGTGCAGCGCCTGGCGCAGATCCACGACACCGCCACCTTCCGCCACGAGCCCGACACGCCGGACACCTGGGAGGCCTGCCGGTCCGAGGTCGCCGCGCTGGGCCGCATGGAGTACGGCGACGCCTGGGCCGAGGTGGCCCTGGCGGCGTACATGGGCACGCGGGTCCTGGTGGACGACGCATCGGCGCTGAACCGGGGGGAGGCCGCCGTCGCGCTGGCGGCCATCGGGCGGCTCCTCGCCGCGGCCGAGGATCCCCCCGCCGGACCGCCCGCCACGGACGCCGACTTCCTGAAGGGGTTCCAGCGCATCAAGGCCCTCCACACGCGGGACGGCCACGACCCGTCGGTCCCCGACGCGGATCGCGAGTGCACCGAGATCCTCCGGCGCATGGGGGACTACCGCCCCGAGGGGGACCTGGGCGCGCCGCCGGGGGCGCTGCGCGCGCGGATGTCCGAACTCCGCGGCGTCGTCAACCTGGTGGTCCTGGGCGGCCACTACGCGGAGAAGCAGGACCCGGAGGGCCGGAGGGTCGTCTCCCGCACCATCGTCAACGCCTCCGCCCAGGCGGTCCGGGCGGCCCTGGTGCTGTCGCTGCGGACGGACACCGCCGAAGCGGTGCGCGTCGCCGCCGCCGATGCCCTGGGCGGCCTCGGCGCGGCGGAGGCGGTGGCGGGCCTCGTCCGCGCGCTGCCCTCGGAGGAATCCCGCAGCGTCCGGAGGGAGATCGTGCAGTCCCTCGCCCTCCTCGCGGCGGGCACCGACGGGGCCCGCGAGGCTGCCGTGCCCGTCCTGCTGGGCGCGCTCTCCGACGAGGACTCCGGCGTCCGGCTCAACGCCCGCGACGGGCTCGCCGCGGTCGCCGGCAGGGACCTGGGGGAGGACGTCGACGCGTGGTCCCGCTGGTGGGGCGACCACCGGCGCGGGAGCCGCTGAGCCCCGCCGTGGGGGCCCCCGCCGGGGACCCCGCCGCGGACCCGGGGCCGCCCTCCCCGCGGTCCGCATGGCGGCGCGCCGCCCACGTCCTGTTCCCGATCCTCGGGCTGCTGCTCCTCGGCCTGGTGCTCCACAAGGTCCCCTGGAGGGATCACCTCTCCCTCGCCGACGGCCGCGTCCTGACGGGGGAGGCGCTCTCCAGCGACGGCGAGGGCGTCGAGTTCCTCGAGGCGGGGAGGGACGCCCCCGAGACGTGGGCTCCCCATCTGCTGGCGGTCAGGCCCGAGGGGCTGCCCTCCCTCGAGGTGGGGGTGCTCGCGCTCTCCCGCCGCATCCGGCCGGGCCCGGCGCTCCTCGCGCTGGGACTCAACGCGGTGATGCTCCTCATGGCGGTGGTGCGCTGGAAGATGCTCCTGGAGGCGCAGGGGATCGTGCTGCCCCTGCGGGAGAACGCCGCCCTCTCGCTCCTCGGCAACTTCTTCAACCAGGTGGTGCCCGGAGGAATCGTCGGCGGCGACGTCCTGAAGGCCGTCTACGCGGCGCGCGGTCGCGAGCGCGCGGCACCCGCCGTGGTGAGCATCTTCGTGGACCGCGTGGCGGGCCTGCTGGGGGCGGTCCTGCTGGCGGGCGTGGCGCTGGTGCCGCGCCTGGAGGATCGCCGGTTCCTCGGCCCCGCGCTCCTCTGCTACGGGGTGATCGCGGCCCAGCTGGTCCTCATGGGGATCCTGTTCTCGCGGCGCGTCCGGCGGTGGCTCCGCCTGGAGCGGGGGTTCCGGGGTGTGCCCTTCGTCGGCGCGTTCCTCGACGAGGGCCACCAGGCGGTCCTCCTCTACCGCAGCCGCGCGGGGACCGTCGTCGCCGTGCTCGGGATCTCCGTGGCGATCCACGTGAGCGTCTGCGCCATCAACGCGCTGCTGGGCTCCGTCCTCGGCATCGACCTGCCGGCGGCCTCCTACTTCGCCATCGTCCCCGCCATCCTCGTGGTCTCCGCCATCCCGCTGCTCCCCGGCGGGTGGGGCGTCGGCGAGGCCGCGTACGTGCTGTTCCTCGGGATGGCCGGAGTCCCCCCGGCCCAGGCGGTGGCGCTGTCCATCCTCTGGCGGACCATCCAGCTCCTCTGGGCGCTGCCGGGAGGGGTGGTGTTCCTCCTGCGCACGGGGGCCGTCATGTCGAGGCGGCGCCGGGGGACTTGAGGCTCGGCCGCCCGCACGCAATGGCGCTATGCTCGCGTCCCCGCGGCCGACCCCGGCCGCATCCCCCGGAGGTGCCATGTCCCTGCTCGTGGTCGGGAGCATCGCGTTCGACGACATCGAGACGCCGGCGGGCCGCGCGGAGGCCGTGGTGGGAGGCTCCGCCACGTACTTCTCCATGGCCGCGTCCAACTTCGGGCCCGTCCGGATGGTGGGGCCCGTGGGGGAGGACTTCCCCCTCGACGTGATGGAGCCCTGGCGGCGCCGCGGCATCGACACCGCCGGAGTGGAGGTCGTCGCCGGCGGGAAGACGTTCCGCTGGTCGGGCCGTTACGAGGGAGACATGAACGCGGCGCGGACGCTGCGGACCGAACTCAACGTCCTCGGGTCGTTCCGCCCCCGGGTTCCACCCGCGTTCCGCGAGAGCGACTTCCTGTTCCTCGCGAACACCCACCCGGTGACCCAGCGGAGCGTCCTGGCGCAGGTGGAGCGGCCGCGGTTCGTCCTCGCCGACACCATGAACCTCTGGATCGAGACGGAGCGCCCGGCGCTGCTGGACCTCCTCGGCCAGGTGGACGGCCTCCTCCTCAACGACGAAGAGGCGCGCATGCTCTCCGGCGAGCGCAACCTCATCGCCGCGGGCAAGCACATCCTCGGACTGGGCCCCAAGGTGGTGATCGTGAAGAAGGGGGAGCACGGGTCGTTCCTGTTCTCCACGTACCAGTTCTTCGCCCTTCCCGCCTACCCGCTCTCCCGCGTCATCGATCCCACGGGGGCGGGGGACTCCTTCGCCGGGGGCCTCATGGGATCGCTCACGCGGAGCCGCGCCGTCACCATCGGCAACATCAAGCGGGGCATGGTGCACGGGACCGTGGCCGCGTCCTTCGCCGTGGAGTCCTTCGGGACGGAGGCCATCGCGGCCACCGGTGCCGTCGGCGTCGAGGCCCGGTTCGAGGAGTTCCTGCAGTTCGTTTCGCCGTAGCGGCCCCCTCGCGGGAGTCCCTCCGCCCCGCCGGGGAGCGCGCGGTGCCGCTCGCGGGGGCGGGGGCCCGGACGGGGTGGGCGCGGCCGCGTGTGGAGGGGACTTGGCGCTGTCCCCCCGGCGTGTTAGTCTTCCGTTCGCATGAGCGTCGAGACTCCCGTCCGGGCCTTCTTCGCCGCACCGCTGCCCGCCACCGCCGCGCACGACGCGGCGGAGGCGGCGGGGCGCCTCATTCCCTCCCTGCCGGGGCGGTGGCGACCCCTCCCGCCGGACCGCCTGCACCTCACGCTGCGCTTCCTGGGCGACGTGCCGGCGGAGACCCTTCCCGCGCTGGAGGAACTCCTCGCCCGCGTCTGTTCCTCAGCGGGCCCCGCCGAGGTGACCCTCGCCGGCACGCTGCTGCTCCCCGCGCCCCGTCGCCCCCACGTCCTCGCGTTCTCCGTGTCGGACCCGACGGATACGCTCCGTCGGCTCGCCGACGCCCTCGAGGGGGGCCTCCGCCCCCTGGGCCTCGCGGGCGAGGATCGCCCCTTCCTCGCCCACCTGACGGTGGCCCGGGCGACCCGTCCGCCCCGGGCGGATCGTGGGACCGGCGGCGGGCGGGGGGCCGCCGTGGGAGCGGCGGGCAAGCGGGGGAGACTCCCGAGTGTAGACGGGCCGGCGTCCTTGAACGGGGGCGCCGGGGCCGCGGCAGCGCAGGCGGTCCGGGGGCCCCGCTTCACGGTGGGCCGCGTGGCGCTGTTCCGGAGCGTGCTCCGCCCCGGTGGTGCGGAGCACACCGTGCTGGCGGAGCGGCCGCTGACGGGTGCCGGTGCCCGGCCGCCGACGGGGACGGGCGACGCCGGCGCGACCGCCGGCGGCGGCGAGGCGCTCCCCGTGGCGACGGGTCGGGTCGGGTAGGCGGGTCGTGGCGGGTCAGCGGAGGTCTCGGACGAATGGCCGGGTCGGGTCCGGGGGTCGCGGTCGCGCCGGGGGATCCGGCGGTGGCCGCAGGGCACCCAGCGAACGGGAGGCGAGGATGGCGGACAGGAGGGCTGCGGTGGCGGACCGGAGCGGTCGGAACGGCGAAACGGGCGGGCGGAGCCGCGACTCGGAGGCCGGCGGCGGGGATCGATCCGACGCACGGCGCGGTACGGGCCGGGTCGTGGGGGAGGTGGACCCGCGGCGGAAGCAGGTCCTCGACTACGCGGTCCAGCAGATCGAGAAGCAGTTCGGCAAGGGCTCCATCATGCGATTGGGGGAGTCCTCGGTTCTCGACATCTCGGGCATCTCCACGGGCGCCCTGTCCCTCGACCTCGCCCTCGGCGGCAAGGGGGTCCCGCGGGGCCGGATCGTGGAGATCTACGGCCCCGAGTCCTCGGGCAAGACCACTCTCATGTCCCACATCCTCGCGTCCGTCCAGGCGGAGGGCGGCGTGGCCGCGTTCATCGACGCCGAGCACGCCTTCGACCCGGGCTATGCGCGACGCCTGGGGGTCAACCTCGACGACCTGCTCATCAGCCAGCCGGACAACGGCGAGCAGGCCCTCGATATCGCGGAGATCCTCGTGCGGAGCAACTCCGTGGACGCCGTGGTGGTGGACTCCGTGGCGGCCCTCGTTCCCAAGGCCGAACTGGAGGGCGAGATGGGGGACAGCCACGTGGGCCGCCAGGCGCGGCTCATGTCCCAGGCGCTGCGCCGCCTGACGGCGGCCATCGCCCGCTCCCGCTGCTGCATGCTGTTCACCAACCAGATCCGCGAGAAGATCGGGGTCATGTTCGGCAGCCCGGAGACGCAGCCCGGCGGCCGGGCCCTCAAGTTCTACGCCTCCGTGCGTATCGATCTCCGCCGCACGGGCCAGATCAAGAACGGCGAGGAAGTGGTCGGCAACCGCGTGCGGGCCACGGTGGTGAAGAACAAGATCGCTCCGCCCTTCCGCAAGGCCGAGTTCGAGATCCTTTTCAACGAGGGGATCTCCCGCGCCGGCGACGTGCTGGACCTGGCGGTGGATCGGGGCGTGGTGGATCGGTCGGGCACCTGGCTCTCCTTCGGCGAGTCCCGCATCGGCCAGGGCCGGGAGCGCGCCCGGCAGTTCCTGAAGGAGAACCCCGACGTGCTCGCCGCCATCGAAGCGCGCGTGCGCGACCAGATCGGCATTCCCCCGCCGGGCGCCGCGGCGGCGGTGGAGACGAGCACCGACGCCGCCGAGCCGGCCCCGGAGGAGGAGGAGAGGTAGCCGGTCTCACCCGGGCGGGGTCCCGGGCGCCGCGGCCGCACCCCTTCCCTCCGGCGGGCGCCGGCCTTCGGGTACGCTCCCGGGTCCCGCCTGGAGGACCCCATGGCCGCACCGAACCCGCCCGCCGCGTGGACCGCCTCGCCGGACGCGATCCGGACCCGCTTTCTCGAGTTCTTCCGCGAGCGCGGGCACACCGTCGTTCCTTCCGCCCCGCTCGTTCCCGAGAACGACCCCTCGCTCCTCTTCAACGGCGCGGGCATGGCTCCCTTCAAGGACCACTTCCTGGGGCGCGTGCCCCTCACCTTCCGCCGCGCCGCCTCGTCCCAGAGGTGCATGCGCACGGGGGACCTGGACAACGTCGGGCGCACTCCGGGCCACCAGACGTTCTTCGAGATGCTGGGCAACTTCTCCTTCGGTGACTACTTCAAGGCCGACGCCATCGCGTGGGCCTGGGAGTTCCTGACCGTCGAGATGGCCATCCCGCCGGATCGACTCCGCGTCTCCGTGTACCGGGACGACGAGGAGGCGGCGCGGGCCTGGACCGAGGTGGCGGGGATCCCCCGGGAGCGCATCGCGTTCCTCGGGCCCCGGTCCAACTTCTGGCCCGCCAACGCCCCCGAGGACGGCCCCGACGGTCCCTGCGGACCGTGCTCGGAGATCTTCTTCGACCTCGGGTTCCGGCCCGGGGCGGGGGGGGGCGCGGCCGCGCCCTGCACGGTGGAGGGCTGCCCCGAAGTCCCCGCCAGCGTGGACTGCGACTGCCGGCGGTACCTGGAGGTCTGGAACCTCGTGTTCCAGCAGTACGACCGCCGCGGCCGGAACGACCTCCGGCCCCTGGGGATGCGGAACATCGACACGGGCATGGGCCTCGAGCGGCTGCTCATGGTCCTGAGCCACCTCGCCGCCGGCGACTCCCCGGCGGCGGGCCCCGTGTACTCCAACTTCCAGTCCCCCCTCTTCGCGCCTCTCGTGCGCGCCGTGGAGTCCGCCACCCGCGGCTCCGCCGCCGTCCGCGCGGAGGACATCGTCTGCGCCCGCCGCATCGCCGATCACGCGCGCGCCGCCGTGTTCTGCGTCGCCGACGGCGTGCGCCCGTCCAACGAGGGCCGCGGGTACGTGCTCCGCCGCGTGGTCCGCCGGGCGGTGCGCGACGGGATCCGCCTGGGGGCGCGGGGCCCGTTTCTGGATCGCCTGGTGGCCGACGTGGCGGCGGTCATGGGCCGGGCCTACCCCGCGGTGGCGGACGGGGCCGACTCCATCGCGCAGGTCCTGCGCGCCGAGGAGGAGCGGTTCCGACAGACCTACGAACAGGGCGCCGCCCGGCTGGCGGAGATGACCGCGGCGCTGCGCGCCGCCGGCTCCGTGGTGCTCCCCGGCGCCGACGGCTTCCTGCTGCACGACACGTTCGGCTTCCCCGTGGACGTCACGGAGGACGTCCTGCGGGAGGAGGGCCTGCGCCTGGACCGGCCGGGGTTCGACGATGCCATGGACCGGGCGCGGGAGCGGAGCCGCGCCGGCTCCGCCATGGCGTCGGAGATCTTCGGCGAGGGCCCGCTGGCGCGGCTCAAGCGCCGCTCCGCGGGGACGCGGTTCCTCGGATACGGCGCGGTCCCCGAGGGACCGGACGGGTCCTACCGCTGGGACCCGGGACTGGAGGGGACCTCCATCGTCGAGGAGCTCGTCGTGGACGGCGCTCCGGTCGACTCGGTGGAGGCGGGAACCGCCGCGGCGCTGGTCCTCCGCGAAACGCCGTTCTACGCCGAGCAGGGCGGACAGGTGGGGGACACGGGAGAGATCCGCGGTCCCGGCGGAGCTGTGTTCGCGGTGGAGGACACGCGCCGGAGCGAGGAGTTCCACCTCCACGTGGGGACGCTCCGCTCGGGCACGCTGCGGGTGGGCGACGCCGTGACCGCCCACGTGGACGGCGCGCGCCGGGACGCCATCCGCCGCAACCACACGGGCACGCACCTGCTGCACCACGTCCTCCGATCCGTCCTCGGCGAGGAGGCGCGCCAGGCCGGCTCGCTCGTGGCGCCGGACTACCTGCGGTTCGACTTCTCGTTCCCCCGCGCGCTCACGGAGGAGGAGCGGGATCGGATCGAGGCCGGCGTCAACGCCCGCATCCTGGGCAACCACGCCGTCGAGACGCGGGTCCACGACCTCGAGGCGGCGCGCGCCACGGGGGCGGTCTCCATGTTCGGCGAGAAGTACGGCACCCGTGTGCGGGTCCTCTCCGCCGCCGACAGCCGGGAGTTCTGCGGGGGCACGCACTGCCGCGCCACCGGGGACATCGGGTCCTTCCGGATCACCGCGGAGCGGTCCACGGGCTCCGGCGTCCGCCGCATCGAGGCGGTGACGGGGGAGGCGGCGGTCCGCCAGTTCCAGGAGGATCGCCGCCGCTCCGCCGCGCTGCTGGAGGAAGTGGAGGCGCTGCGGAAGGAACTCGCCCGCGCCTCCCGTCGGCAGGGACGGGCGGAGGTCCGCATGGCCGATCCCCTGGCCACCCCGCGGCCGGACGACGGATCCATGGCCGTCTCCGTGGTGGACGCGGCGGGGGCCGACGAGAAGGACCTGCTCTCCGCCGCGGACCGTGTGAAGGTGGACGGCGGATCCCCCCTCGTGGCCCTCTTCCACGCCGCCGGGGACGACGGGGTCGCGCTGGTGGCCGTGGGAAACCCGGCCGCCCTGGCGGCGGGGTTCCAGGCGGGGGCGGCCGTGAAGGCCGCCGCCGCGGCCTGCGGCGGGGGCGGGGGCGGCAGGGCCGATCTCGCCCGGGGGAAGGGGAAGGACCCGGCCCTCCTGCCGGCGGCCGTGGCGGCGTTCCGGGCCCGGGCGGGGGCCGCCGGGCGGGCCTGACGGGCGCGGTTCCCGGTCACCCGCCGTCCCGGCGCGACCCCCGCCGATCCCGCCGCCCTCCGCGGCGCGCCGCGGGCCCGGCCTCCCATTCTTTGCCCGCCGCGGGGTCGGGGCCTACGCTTCGCCGTTTCCCGCCCCCGGACCGGGGGAAACGACCGCGAGGTACCCGCCATGGCCGTCCCCAAGAGGCACACTTCCCGTTCCAAGCAGGGCCACCGGCGCAGCCACGACGCGCTCGTGGCGCCCCACCTGGGCAACTGCACCCGCTGCCACCAGGCCGTGATGCCGCACCGCATCTGCCCCAACTGCGGCTGGTACCGCGGTCGCCGCCAGGTCCTTCCCGGCGCCGGCGAGTAGTCCCCGCGACGGCGGCCCGCCGCGAGGGGAAATCCTCCAGCCGCTCCCCGGGGGCGCCGTAGTCTGACCCGACTCCCATGGGCGGCGGTACCGGCGACGCTTCCGGCCCGCCATGGGGCCGGACGGGGGGCACCCAGTGGAATCCATCGGCCGCGGAGCGGCGGGCGGAACGACGTGCGTCGCCCTTGACGCCATGGGGGGGGATCACGCCCCGGCGGCGGTCGTCCGCGGCGCCCTCCTGGCGCTCGAGCAGACGCCCGGCGTCTCGCTGGCCCTGGTGGGGGATCGCGAGCGGGTCCTGGCGGCCCTCCGGGAGGCCGACGGCGAGCCGGGGGATCGGCTCTCCGTCGTCCACGCCGAGCACGCGCTGGGCATGGCGGAGAACCCCGTCGCGGGGCTGAAGGCCAAGCCCGACACGTCCATCGCGCGCGCCCTCCGCCTGGTCGGCGAGGGCCACGCCTCCGCGGTCTTCTCCGCCGGCAACACGGGGGGCGTGGTGGCCGCCGCCACCATGCACCTGCAGCGCATCCGCGGGGTGAAGCGTCCCGGGATCGCCGTACCGCTCCCCACCATGGGCGGGCCCTGCCTGGTGATCGACGCCGGCGCGAACCTCCAGTGCCGTCCCATGCACCTCGTGCACTACGCCGTGATGGCGTCCGCCTACGCGCGCGCCGTGCTGGGCGTCCAGGAGCCGCGGGTGGGGATCCTCAACATCGGGGAGGAGGAGGGCAAGGGCACGAGCCTCATCAAGGAGACCACCGCCCTCCTGAAGGCCACGGGCCTGCGCTTCGTCGGCAACGTGGAGGGGCACGCGCTGTTCCGCGGGATGGCGGACGTCGCGCTCTGCGACGGCTTCGTCGGCAACATGGTGCTCAAGACCACGGAGGGAGCCGCGGAGTGCGTCCTGGCTCTGCTCCAGGGGAGCCTCCGGGAGGTGCAGGGGCAGGACCCCGCCGTGGCGCGCACCCTGGGCGGTGTGCTGTCCTCGCTCAAGGGGCGACTCGATTACGCGGCGTACGGAGGCGCGCCCCTGCTCGGATTCGAGGGCGTGGTGCTCATCGGGCACGGCCGCTCCAGCCCCGAGGCCGTGGCCAACGCCGTCCGCGGGGCCGTCGAGTTCGCCTCCCGCGAGGCCGGCGCGCGCATCCGGGAGGCCGTGGCGGCGGCGGGTCCCGCGGGGGGCGACGAGCCCGCCCCTCCGGCGCCGGCGGCGCCCGCCGGGACGGGGGCGTGAGAGCCGCCCTCTTCCCCGGCCAGGGGGCCCAGTTCCCCGGCATGGGGCGGGACCTCGCCCGCCGGTTTCCCGAGGCGCGCGCCCTGTTCGAACGGGCCGACTCCGTCCTCGGCATGGCTCTCTCCCGCACGCTCTTCGAGGGGAGCGAGGAGGAGATCGGGCGGACGGACGTCTGCCAGCCCGGCATCCTCATCGTGTCCGCCGCCACCATGGAGGTGCTCCGCGTGCGGCGGGGGCTGGGCGCGGAGGGGTTCGCCTGCGCGGCGGGCCTGTCCCTGGGCGAGTACACGGCTCTCTGGTTCGCCGGCTGCCTCGACCTCGACGACGCCCTCCGCCTGACCCGCCTCCGGGGGGAGGCGATGCAGGCCGCGTCCGACCTGGTCCCGTCGGGGATGGCGGCCGTGCTGGGTCTCGACCGGAAGGGCTGCGAGGAGGCCTGCGCCCGCGCACGGGCGCTGGGCCCGGTGGTGGTCGCGAACCTGAACTCGCCGGGACAGGTGGTCATCTCCGGGGCCGCGGCCGCCCTGGAGGCGGCCTCGCGCGAGGCCCTCGGGTCGGGCGCCCGCCGCGTCCTGCCGCTCAAGGTCGCCGGCGCGTTCCACTCCCCCGTGATGGAGCCCGCGGCGGTCCGCCTCCGCGAGGCCCTCCGGTCCGTCCCGCTGCGGCCGGCGCGCATCCCCGTGTACGCGAACTGCACGGGGGCGCCGGTGGGGGATCCGGAGGGGATCCGCGCCGCGCTGGGGGCGCAGATCACGTCCCCGGTCCTCTTCCAGGCGACGCTGGAGGCCATGGCCGCGGCGGGAGTCACGGAGGCCGTGGAACCCGCCCCGGGCCGCGTCCTGGGGGGCTTCGCGAAGAAGGCGGCACCGACCATCACCGTGGTCGCCCACGACACCGCGGACTCCCTGGGCGTTGGCGACGCCGAGGCAGGGGAGGGGGCATGAGCCTGTTCCAGGGGAAGTCCGTCCTCGTCACCGGGGGGTCCCGCGGCATCGGGCGGGCCGTGGCGGAGGCGTTCGCGGCGGAGGGGGCGTCCGTCGCGGTCCTCGCCACCACGGCGGACGGTGCGGAGGCCGGGGCGGCGGCGTGCCGGGAGCGGGGCGCGCCGCTGGCCACCTCCCACGCCGCCGACGTCGCCGACGAAGCGGCGGTGGACGCCGCCGTGGCGGCGGTGCTGGAGGCCCACGGCCGCATCGACGTCCTCGTCAACGCCGCGGGAATCACGCGCGACGGTCTCCTCCTCCGCATGGGGGACGGGGACTTCCGCCGCGTGCTCGAGGTGAACCTGGTGGGGACCTTCCACCTCGTGCGCGCGTGCGCCCGGCCCATGATGAGGGCGCGCTCCGGCCGCATCGTGAACGTGACCAGCGTCATCGGCATCACGGGGAACGCGGGCCAGGCCAACTACGCCGCCTCCAAGGCCGGGGTCATCGCGTTCACGAAGTCCGCCGCCCGGGAACTCGCCCCCCGCGGCATCACCGCGAACTGCGTCGCCCCGGGCCTCATCGCGACGGACATGACCGCCGCGCTCCCGCCGGAGGCGCGGGACGCGCTGGTCCAGCGCATCCCGCTGGGGAGGTCCGGGGAGCCGTCCGACGTGGCCGGCGCCGTCCTCTTCCTGGCGTCTCCCGCGGCGGCGTGGATCACCGGCCAGATCCTCGTCGTGGACGGCGGAATGACCACGTGATCGGGCGCGATTCCCGCCCCGCGCGGCGGCTCCGCGCAAGCCCCCGGGATATCTTGGGCGGCCTCCAAGGGCAGGGGTAGCGTACCCCCCGGCCGGCGAGTCCGCCGGTGGGAGACCAGCAACGGAGGGCATCGGCTTGGCGGCCCAGAACATTCGCGAGAAGGTGCTGGACATCGTGTGCGAGCAGATGGGTGCGAGCCGTGACAAGATCACGGACGCGACCTCCTTCATCAACGACCTCGGTGCCGACTCGCTGGACACGGTGGAGTTGGTCATGGAGTTCGAGGACGAGTTCGACCTGAACATCCCCGACGAGGATGCGGAGAAGATCCAGACCGTCGGCGACGCCATCCGCTACATCGAGGAGCATCAGAAGTAGTCGAGGTGCCCTCCTCCGGCCCGGGGGCGCGCGGCCGGTCCGGCGCGTCCGCAGGGCCTGCCGGCCCGGCGGTGTCCGGCGCCGTCCGCGACCGGCGGAACGAGGGGCCGGGCGTGTGCCGCGGCTGCCGGGAGGATCGGGGGCGCGCCGGGCGTCGCCCGGTCGAGCCGCGGGCGGCGGGGCATCGATGGAGGCCAGCCGGCCCATGAACCGTCGACGCGTCGTCATCACCGGTCTCGGCGCCGTCACTTCCCTGGGCGCCGACGCGCCGTCCACGTTCGCCGCCCTCCTCGAGGGGCGCAGCGGCGTGGGCCCCATCACGCACTTCGACCCCGCCCCCTTCGCCACGCAGTTCGCGGCGGAGGTCCGGAACTTCGACACGTCCCCGTTCCTCGAGCCCCACGAGGCGCGGAAGCTCGATCCCTTCGCGCTCTTCGCCATGGCGGCGGCCCACGAGGCGCTGGGCCACTGCGGCATCGACCTCGACGCCGAGGATCGGACGCGGGTCGGCTGCGTCATCGGCGTCGGCATCGGCGGCCTCACGGACATCGAGGCCCAGCACGACGTCTACCGGGATCGCGGCCCGCGACGCATCAACCCGTTCTTCATCCCGCGCATCATGATGAACGCGGCGGCGGGGCAGATCTCCATCCGCTGGGGGCTCCAGGGCCCGAACTACGCGACGGCCTCCGCCTGCGCGTCGTCCGCCCACGCCCTGGGCCTCGCGGCCCAGGCCATCCGGCTGGGGGAGGCCGACGTGATGCTGGCGGGGGGCTCCGAAGCGGCCATCACTCCGCTCGGGATCGGCGGGTTCAACGCGTTGAAGGCGCTGTCGACGCGCAACGACGCGCCGCAGCGGGCCAGCCGGCCCTTCGACCGCGACCGGGACGGCTTCGTGATGGGGGAGGGGGGCGGTGCCGTGGTCCTCGAGGAGGAGTCCCACGCCCGCGCGCGGGGGGCCGCGATCCTGGGCGAACTCCTCGGCTTCGGCATGACCGCCGACGCCCACCACATCACCGCACCGGCCCCGCTGGGCGAGGGCGCCACGCGGGCCATGCGCCTCGCGCTCCGCGACGCCGCCACGGATCCCTCCGAGGTCGAGTACGTGAACGCGCACGGCACGTCGACTCCCATCAACGACCCCCTCGAGACGGCGGCCATGAAGGCGGTGTTCGGCGCCCATGCCCGCTCCCTGGCCATCTCCTCGTCCAAGTCCATGCTCGGCCACCTCCTGGGCGCCAGCGGCGCCGTGGAGGCGGTGGTGACGATCCTCTCCATCGGGGCGTCCACCGTCCACCCCACGGCCAACCTCGAGAACCCCGATCCGGAGTGCGATCTCGACTACGTCCCCGGGGCGGCGCGGACGCTGCGGATCCGCCGCGCGGTCTCCAACTCCCTGGGGTTCGGCGGGCACAACGCCAGTCTCGTCCTCGGCGCCTACGAGGGCTGACTTGGAAGCCCCGGCGGAGAGGGACGGGCCCCCCGACGGGTTCGACGCCGAGTCCCTGCGGCGGCGGTTCGCGGAGGCGGGCCAGGGCCACGTCTTCCGCTGGTACGACGACCTGGACGCCCCGGGGCGCGCGCGGCTGGCGGCGTCCGCCGCCGCCGTGGACCTGCGGGTCGTGGCCCGCCTCGCCCTCGCCCGCGGCCTCGCCCCGCCGCCCCCCGCCCCGGAGCCCCTGGGGGAGGAGCGCATCGCGCGCGAAGCCCTCGTCGCCAGCGGGGAGCGCCGCGAGGCCGCCATCGCGGAGGGGGACCGCCTCCTGCGCGAGGGGCGCCTCGGCCTCGTCACCGTGGCCGGGGGCCAGGGGACGCGGCTCGGGTATCCGGGACCGAAGGGGTGCTTCCCCATCGGGCCCTGGGGGCGGACGCTGTTCGACTACCACGCCGAGGCGGTGGCCGCCGCGTCGGAGCGGGCGGGCCGCGCGATCCCCTGGGTCCTCCTGGTGTCGCCGGCCACGGAGCGGGCCACCCGCACCCACCTCCGCCGGGGGGGATTGCCGGGCATCCCCGCGGCCGCCGTGCGGGTGTGCTGCCAGGCGACCCTCCCCGTGCTGGACGACGACGGCCACCTCCTCCTCGAGCGGAAGGACCGCATCGCCGTCGCCCCGGACGGTCACGGCGGGCTCCTCCGGGCTCTCCGGGACTCGGGCTCCCTGGCGTGGCTGGCCACGCTGGGCGTGGAGGAACTCTCCTGCTTCCAGGTGGACAACCCTTTGGCGCCCCCGGCGGACCCCCTGTTCCTCGGGCTCCACCGGCTGGCCCGGGCGCAGATGTCGTCGAAGGTGTTCCCCAAGGCCGATCCGGACGAAAGAGTGGGTGTGGTCGTTCGACTGGACGGAAGGCCCGGCGTGATCGAATACTCCGAACTCTCCCCCGTGCTGGCCCGCGCCCGCCTGGCGGACGGTTCGCTGGCGTACGGCGACGCCAACATGGCGGCCCACGTCCTCGCCCTGCCGTTCGTCGCCGCCGTCGCCTTCACGGGCCTGCCGCTCCACCGGGCCCGCAAGATCGTCCCCCACATCGACGCGGCGGGGCGGAGGACCGTCCCCGCCGCTCCCAACGCGTGGAAGTTCGAGACCTTCCTCTTCGATGCCCTGCGTCGGGCGGAGCGCGGGATCGTGCTGGAGGTGTCCCGGGCGGCGGAGTTCGCCCCCGTCAAGAACGCCACCGGGACGGACTCGCCGGACACGTGCCGCGCGCTGCTCAAGGCGGCGGGGCGGTGGCGGGAGTGACCGTCGCCACGCGCCGCCTGCGGGTCGTCGTGCTCATGGGGGGGACCTCCTCCGAGCGGGAGGTCTCCCTCCGCTCGGGGACCTGCGCGGCGGCGGCCCTGGACCGGGATCGGTACGAGGCCATCCCCGTCTCCATCGCGGCGGACGGCGCCTGGCTGCTGCCCCCCGGGGCCGCCGGGGGTCTGCCCGGTCCCGCGGCCCCGGCGGGCGCCGGCCCGGCCCCCCTCGTGGCGACGGACCCCGTCGCCGCGGGAGCGCTGCGCGGGGTGGGGGAGGTGGACGTCGTCCTCCTCGCCCTCCACGGACGCGCCGGAGAGGACGGCACCGTGCAGGCGCTGCTGGAGACGGCGGGGCTGGCGTACACCGGGTCCGCCGTCCTCGCCTCCGCCCTCTGCATGGACAAGGCGCGGGCGCGGGACGTCGCGGCGCGGGCGGGGCTGCGCGTCGCCAGCGGTCGCGTCGTGGAGCGCGGGGAGTGGCGCCGGGATCGGGAGCGCGTCCTCGACGGACTGGAGGCGGTCCCGGGCCTGCCGGCCTTCGTCAAGCCCCCCGGCGGGGGATCCTCGCTGGGCGCCGGACCGGCGGACACGCGGGCCGGGCTGGCCGCGCGCATCGACGACGTGCTGCGCGATCACGAGGACCGCGCGCTGGTGGAGCGCCGGCTGGTGGGCACGGAGGTGTCCTGCCCCGCCATCGGGAACCGCGGGGGCCCGGTGGAGGCGCTCCCCGTGGTGGAGATCGTCCCCCGGGGGCGGGAGTTCTTCGACTACGTGGCCAAGTACGAGCCCGGCGCCTGCGACGAGATCTGCCCGGCCCGGATTCCGCCCGCGCAGGAGCGCGCCGTCCGCGAGGCCGCCGTCCTGGCCCACCGGGCCATGGGCTGCGACGGCCTGAGCCGCAGCGACTTCATCCTCGTGGAGGGCGAGCCCTGGTACCTGGAGACGAACACCATCCCCGGGATGACGGAGGGCTCGCTCTGCCCGCGCTCCGCGCGGGCCGCGGGGATCCCGTTCCCGGCGCTGGTGGATCGCATGCTGGAACTGGCGCTCGCGCGGCGCGCGCCGTCCGCCGGCGCCACCGCCCCGGAGCGTTCCCCCCATGGCCGCTAGCCCGAAGGTCGTCCCCAAGGTGTGGGGCGAGGAGCGCTGGATCGTCAACAACGCCCGCTACTGCGGGAAGCAGATGCTGCTCCGCGCCGGCTGGCGCTGCTCCATGCACATGCACAAGGTGAAGGACGAGACGTTCTTCGTGACGCGGGGAAGGATGCTCTTCGAGATCGAGGGGCCCGGCGGCCGCATGCGGCGGCGCATCCTCGGGCCCGGTGCGGTGCAGCACGTGCCACCGGGCACGTGGCACCGCTTCTCCGGCATGGAGGAGACGGAGTTCTTCGAGTTCTCCACCACCCACTCCGACGACGACTCCTACCGCCGCGAGGAGAGCGGTCCCGTGCCGGCGCCGCGCCGCGCTCCGGCGCGCCGGCGACGCCGCGCTACCTGAGCGCCTGGCCGTAGTAGCCGCCGAGGATCCGCCAGGCCGCCGCGAACACGGCGATGCCCGCCAGCACGATGGCCGCCACGGGGAGGGCCGCCAGCGTCGCGGAGAGCCGGGCGTCCGCCCGCACCTCCACGGCGTCCGCGGCCCGCTCCAGCTGCCGCGTCAGATCCCCCGCCACCTCGCCCGCCGCCACCGCCGAGAGGAGACCTCCCGGCAGGCCCGCCGCCGCCAGCGCCTCGGCCCGCGTGGAACCGCCATCCAGCCGCGCGGCGGCCGCCAGCAGCGGATCCTCCAGGCGGGGAAGCCCGACGGTGCGCGCCGCCTGCTCCGCCGCCCGGCGGGGGGGGAGACCGGCGTCCTCCATGGCGGCGTACGCCCGGGCCCACCGGATCCACGCCCGGTCCGCCGCCATGGACCCGAACCACGGAAGCCGGAGCAGCGCGCCGCGCAGGAGTCGCCGCCCGGCGGGCGTCCGATCCAGCGCCACCAGCACGGCCACCGCCACCAGCGCGGGAGCCAGGGTCATCACGTACCGCAGCACGAAGCCCCCCACGGTCCCCCGCACCAGGTGGGCGATGTTCAGGGGCACGGGAACGAGGAGGAGCACGAACGCCGGGTACGCGCAGGCGGCCAGGATGCGGCCGCGGACCCGGGCCCGATCCTCCTCCCGCCGCGCGAGGGCGCGGAGCGCGCGTTCCAGGCCGCCCACGGACTCTCCGGCGCGGATCAGTTCCGTCTCGAAGGGCTCGAACGCGGCGGGGATCCCCGCCATCCCGTCGGCGAGCGGCCGGCCCGCGGCGGCGCCGGCGGCGAGATGGCGGAGGACGGCGCCGCGCTCCCCGCCCGCCCCGTCGGCCAGGGAGGCGAGCGCGCGATCGAGCGGGATGCCCGCCTGGACGAGGCTGGCCAGCCCCTCGTAGAGCGAACGCTTGTCCCGCACGCCTCCATCAGACGCGGGCGCGGCTCCGCTGCCGGCGGGATTCCCGCGCGCGGAGCGGCGTAGGCGTGGCGGGGCCCCCCCGGTAGGATGCACGGACGAACCGAGGAGGCTCAGCGCATGGTCGGGGACTCGCCGGAGGGGAAGGACGCGGCGGACGCCAGGGCCGAGGCGGAGCGGAGCGAGGCGGACCGCCGGGCGCGGGAGGATCGCCGCAAGGCGGAGCGCCGCACGGGCCTCGAGCGGCGCACGCCGCACCGCCACTACGATGCGCTCACGCCCCATCCCCGCCCCGAGCGGAACATCAACGACTACCCCCTCAGCACCGACGAGGTGGAGTTCATCAACGCCATCGGGGACTACAAGACCAAGTTCCAGCGGCCGTTCCCCACGTGGAGCGAGATCCTCCACGTCATCCGCACGCTGGGATACGCGCGGATGCCGGAGGAGATCCCCGCGGGCCCCGCCGACGAACCTCCCCCGTAGCCGTCCCCCCGCGCCGGCCGCCGAGGAAGCACAGGAGGATCACCGTGGAGTACTACATCGATCGCAACGCGCCCGGGGCCGCCGAGGCGCCGGTGGTGGCCGTGTTCCTCCCCGAGGGCGACGCCCCGCTGGAGGGCGCCGCCGCCGCGCTGGATGCCGCGGTGGGGGGCCTGGCCGCCGCGGCGCGCGCGTCGGGGGAGTTCCGCGGCAAGGCGCGGGAGACCGTCCTCCTGCACAACGCGGGGGCGCGGGGACCGCGACGCCTGCTCCTGGTGGGCCTCGGCAAGGACACCGCCTGTCCCGAGAACCTGCGCCGCGCCGCCGCCGCCGCGGCGCTGGCCGCGAAGAAGGCGCGCGTGGACGCGCTCTCCGCCGTCCTGCCCCCCGCGGGCGGGGACGACCTCCGCGCCCGCGTGGCCGCCCTCGTCGAGGGGGTCACGCTGGCGGCCTACGAGTTCCGGCGCCACAAGAGCGGAGACGAGGCCAGGGAGGATCGCCCGCTCGCCAGGCTGTCGCTCCTGGCCGGCGACGTCGACGGGGACGCCGTGGACCAGGGGCTCGCCCTGGGTCGCGTCCTCGCGGAGAGTGCGGTCTGGGCGCGGGACGTCGGCAACACGCCGGGCAACGAGGGCACGCCGACCTACCTGGCGGAGCGCGCGCGGGAGATCGCCGACGCAACGGGCATGGCGCTCACCGTGCTCGATCGCGACGAGATGGAGCGCGAGGGCATGGGCGGGCTCCTCGGCGTGGCGCGGGGCTCGCAGGAGCCGCCGAAGTTCATCGTGCTCGAGCACAACGCGTCCCGCACCGACCTGGAGACCCTCTGCCTCGTGGGCAAGGGCATCACGTTCGACTCCGGCGGCATCAGCATAAAGCCGGCGCAGGACATGCACGAGATGAAGTTCGACAAGTGCGGCGGCGTCGCCGTGCTGGCGACCATGCGTGCCGTGGGGCTGCTGAAGATCCCCCTGCGGATCGTGGGCATCGTGCCCGCCACGGAGAACCTCCCCAGCGGCACCGCGTACAAGCCCGGCGACGTGGTGCGCACCATGGGCGGCAAGACCGTGGAGATCCTCAACACCGACGCCGAGGGCCGCATGATCCTCGTGGACGGCATCACCTGGGCGAAGCGGTACCGTCCCGCCGCCATCGTCGACCTCGCCACGCTCACCGGCGCCTGCGTCGTGGCGCTGGGGGACCAGGCCAGCGGCCTGTTCAGCACCGACGAGGGGCTCGCCGGGGAACTCCAGTGCGCCGCCGCGGGCTCCGGGGAGCGGGTCTGGCGCATGCCGCTCTATCCCGAGTACACGGAGCAGATACGGAGCGACGTGGCGGACTACAAGAACACGGGCGGCCGCAGCGCCGGTTCCTGCACGGCGGCGGCGCTCCTCCAGGCCCACGCCGAAGGGGTCCCGTGGGCGCACCTCGACATCGCCGGCACGGCGTGGTCCACGCGGGACCGGGACTACATCCGCAAGGGTGCCACCGGCGTGGGTCCGCGCACCCTCGTGCGCTGGCTCCAGGCGAGGTCCCGCCGGGAGTCCTGACGACGACCCCCCGGGCGCGCCTGACCCGGTTCGTCGCGGCGCTGGCCGGGCGGAGCCGGGTGCTCATCCAGACCCACGACAACCCGGATCCCGATTGCCTCGGCAGCGCCGTCGCCCTCCGCCACCTCGTCGCCCGCTACGCCGGCATCCCCGCGGACGTCGTCCACGGCGGCACCGTGGGCCGGAGCGAGAACCGCGCGATGCTGCGCCTGCTCCGCATCCGGCCCCTGCGGGCCGCCCACGTGGACTACTCCCGCTACGACCTCGTCTGCGTCGTGGACACGCAGCCCGTCACCGGGTACGCCTCTCTGCCGGAGGGACAGACGGTGCACGTCGTGTTCGATCACCATCCGCTGCGGGCGGAGATCCCCGGCGCGCTCCTCGTCGAGGTGGACGAGGGGGCGGGATCGACCTGCACCCTGGTGGGGGAGATGATGCTCGCCAACGGGGTCCCCGTGGGGCAGGAGGTGGCCACGGCCCTCGCCTTCGGCATCAAGGCGGAGACGCTGGACCTCGGCCGGGAGACGTCTTCCCGGGACGAGGCCGTGTACACCGCGCTCTATCCGCTCGCCAACCGGAGGCTCCTCGCGCGCATCGAACGGGAGTCCGCCCCGCCGGCCTACTTCCGCGAGTTCTCCCGAGCCCTCCGGAGCGCCCGGGTCCATGACCACGTGGTCGTGTCCGACGTGGGCGAGATCGGCGGGCCCGACATCGTCCCCGAGGCGGCGGACTTCCTGCTCCGGCTCCAGGGCATGCGCTGGTCGTGCGTCATGGGCACCGTGGGCGATCGGCTGCACGTGTCGCTGCGCGCCGCGTCCGCCCGTCAGCGCGCCGGAAGCAGGCTCCGCCGGGTCCTCCGCGGCATGGGCAGCGCCGGCGGGCACGGGAGCATGGCCGGCGGCCAGATCCCGCTCACGGGCATGACTCCCGAGGAGCGCGGGGCCGTGGCGGGGGAGTTCCGCACCGGGCTCCTGGCGGCCCTCCACGCGCGGGACCTCCGCGGGTCCCCGCTGGTTCCCCCCGCGACGAGCGCGCCGCCGTAGGATGGGGGGGTGAAGCGCCGCATCGCCCTTCCGCGCCTCGCCCTGCTGGCCGCCGCCGCCGCGGGCCCGTGGTCCGGGATCGCCGTCTCCCGCGGCGACGACTTCGTCCTCAAGGACGGCACGACCCTGGAGGCGCAGGAACTCCGCGACCTCGGCGATCGCCTGGAGGTCCGTACGCGCGCCGGCCGCCGGGTCGTCCTCAAGGAGGAGATCCGCTCCCGCACGGCGCGGAAGACCCCGTGGGAGAACTTCGAGGGCTACCTCGCGTCGGAGAGGCCCGACGACGCCGACGCGCTGCTGCGGATCGGACTCTGGGCAAGGGACCAGGGGCTTCCGGCGGAGGCGCGCCGGGCGTTCCTCCGGGCCCTCGCCGCCGACCCGGAGCACGCGCGGGCCCACGTCGCCCTCGGCCACACGCGCGTGGACGGCCGGTGGGTCGTCCCCCCGGGGGACACGCCGCCGCCGGAGGAGACCGGCGAGGCCCTGCCGCCCTCGGCGCCCACCCCGCGGGAGACGCTGCTCGCTCTCGGCCTCACGCGCCGCCGCACCGATCGGTTCCTCCTCGAGTCCAACCACATGGACCAGCCCCGCCTCGGGCGCTACCTGGACACCTTCGAGCGCGTGCGCGAGTCCGTCCTCTCCCTCCTCGCGGAGCCGCCTCCCGTGGGGGAGCGGCCCTCCATCCACGTCCTGCTCGCGGACGAGGACCAGTACGAGAAGGCGCTCCGCCTGCTGGTGCTGCCGGACCTCGCCACCGCGGCGCCGTCCGACGAGGCCGCGGCGCAGGCGGCCATCTACCGCCGCACCCGCATCGCGCCGGCCCCGGGCCCGCAGCGGGTCTGCGTCGCGTGGCCCGCCAGCGTCAACGAGATCGAGGACCGCGCCTACCTGGCCCATTTCGTGGCGCACGAGGTCCTTCGCGACGCCACCAGTCCCGGCGTGTCCCTCCCGCCCTGGATCGCCGAGGCCGTCGCGTACGCCGTGCTGAATCCCGTGTTCCCCGACGACCCCGCGTACTGCCTGGCCGCCACCGGTTACGGCCGTCCCGGCGGCCCCCCCACGGCGTGGCGGAACACCCGCACCTGGCCCGCCCGGGCGCGCGAACTGGCCGCCTCCCAGCGGGCCCAGGACGTCGCCACCCTCAACGCACTGGATCTCAACTCGCTCACCTTCGACGCGCTCGTCCAGGCATGGAGCCTCCTCGAGGTCCTCCGCGCCCGGGACCCGGAGGCGACCCGCGCCCTCCTCCGCCGCGTCCGCCGCGGAACCCCCTTCGCCGACGCCCTCAAGGACGGGTTCCGCCTGGACTTCGCCGGCCTCGACCGCCTCTGGCACCAGGAGGTGCTGAAGGCGCGGTAGGGGGGTCCGGCATCGCGACGCGCCCGCCGCCGGGGGATGTCTCCCGGGCTTCCGCCGCCGCTTGTCGCCCGTTCTACGCTCCCCGCGGCGGGAATCCACAACGTCGCATAATCTATCTTATGTTGTGCAATAGCCCTTTCCGATGGGTGGCGGGGGTCCGTCAGGGGTCCCGGGGCTCGGGGGAGGCGGCGGAGTCCGCCCCGTCCGGGAGCAGGCGCGCGGAGCGGGACTCGTCCCGCCGGACCAGACTCTCCGCGACCACCGCCAGGTCCCCCGGCAGGTCCCCCGCCCGGAGCGCCTCCAGGACGCGGTCGACGTCCAGCGCGGCGAAGCGCTCCCAGAGACCGGCGGCGACGACCGCCGCGCGGAGGCGCTCGTGCCCGGGCTGGCCGGGACCGGGCAGGACCTCCTCCCCGGCGGGCTCGATGCGGACGGCGCCCCCGGGGGCGGTGATCAGGGTGGCGCCCGTGGCCCGCGCGTACTCCCGGACGCGGTCCAGCGCGCCGCGGAGTTCCCGGTCCGCCGCCAGCGCGCGGGCGGCGGACCGTCCCGCATCCTCCGCACCGGGCGCCTCGGCGGGGAGGAGCGACGGCTGCACCGGCTCCGCATGGGTCAGCGCCCACCGGTGGCGCATCTCCGGGCAGAGATCCCAGTACGGGCACCAGCGGCAGCGATCGCTGACCCGCGGAGCCCAGCGGGTCTCCGCCTCCACGCGGGCCACCCGGGCGGCGGTCTCGCGCAGCAGGGCCGCCATCTGCTCCGGGCCGCGGGAGGAGACGATTCGCTCGTCGAAGCGGAGGTAGTGCCAGACCAGGCGCACGCCGGGGGCGCCGGGCCACAGGCGTTCGACACCGGCCTGGTAGAGGGCGAGTTGTCGATCCTGGTCCGCCTCCGCCTGCGTGGGCAGCGTCGAGGAGGTCTTGTAGTCGTGGACCACGAGGTGGCCGTCGGGGTCCCGGGCGACGCGGTCGGCGTAGCCCTCGAGGCGGGCGCCGCCGGGGAGGTCCACGGCGATCTTCACCTCCACGCCCAGCGTCTGGTCCGCGCGGAAGGGGGTGTGACGGGCGTGGTAGCGGCGGAGACAGTCCTCCCCCACCGCGCGGTAGTCGGCGGCGCCGTACCGCTCGTCGGTCACGACGATCTCCCCGTGCCACTCCTCGTCCCAACGCCTGTGGAAGCCGGCCACGACGTCGTCCGCGCCGGGGAGCCGCCCCATCAGGACGTCCCGGTAGAGGTACTCGAGCGACTCGTGCACGCGGACCCCGAGGAACGCCTCGACGCCTTCGAGATCGCGGCGCACGCGATCGACGTACTTCAGGCGGTAGCGGAGGCGGCAGTCGTCGAACAGGGAGAGGCGGGAGTGGGAGTAGGTGACGGGCATGGGCGTCGCGCCGCCGCGGCGGCGCGGCGATTGTAGGCGGGCCCCCGCCGCGGCGGCGGCGCGAATGTGGCGGACATCCCGCCGTCGTCCGTACATTCCACTCCGCCGCGGTCCAGGAGAGCGTCGCCATGGATGTGCGCACCTTCCTCGACGGGGCCGGCGAACGGGCGCGGGGCGCCTTTGATCGCGACCGGCGGATCCTCTCCTTCGACGCCTACCTGGACCTCGTCCGGGCGGCGCCCTACGAGAACCTCCGCAGCGGCGTGCAGCGCCTGGTGGACGCCATCGACCACTTCGGCACGCGCGAGGTGCCCGGAGTCGCCGGCCCCACCCGCCGCCATGCCCTCTGGGACGCGCCCTTCGCCGCCGGCCGGGGCGCCGTGTTCGGCCAGGAGCATGTGCAGGAGCGGTTCGTCCGCGTCCTGCGCACCGCCGCCGAGGAGGGGCGCCTCGATCGGCTCCTCCTCCTCCACGGTCCCAACGGGAGCAGCAAGTCCACGCTCGTGGAGACGCTGATGCGGGGGCTCGCCCACTACACGACCCTTCCCGAGGGCGCCGCGTACCGGTTCCAGTGGGTCTTCCCGTCCTCGGGCGAGGGGCAGGGCCTCGGCTTCGGCGGCGGACGCCGGGAGCGGCGCCGCGACTCCGCCGCGGAGGAGGACGTCTCCTACGCGCACCTGGAGGCCGACGACATCGCCGCGCGCATGCCCTGCGAGATGCGCGATCCCCCCCTCCTGCTGCTCCCCCGCGAGGAGCGGGGAGCCCTGCTGGGAGCCGTCCTCGAGGCCCGCCCGCCGCGCCGCTCCCTGCGGCACGTGCTGGAGGGGGACCTCTGCCCCAAGTGCCGCGCCATCTTCGAGGGGCTGCTCGCGGGTTACCACGGGGACCTCCGCCGCCTGCTCCGCCACGTGCAGGTGGAGCGGTGGTTCGTGTCGCCGCGCTACCGGTCCGGCGCCGTGGTGATTCCGCCGCAGGGGAGCGTGGACGCGCGGGCGCGGGAACTGGCCGCCGGCCACTCCCTGGCCGGTCTCCCGGCGGTGCTGCAGCACGTCCCGCTGGTGGAGGTGGGCGGCGATCTGGTGGACGCCGCCGGCGGCGTCCTCGAGTTCTCCGACTTCCTGAAGCGCCCCATCGACCTGTTCAAGTACCTCCTGCACGCCACGGAGAAGGGCACCGTGTCCGTGGGCCCCTTCCTCGCGCAACTGGATCTCGTGATGCTGGCCACCACCAACGAGCTCTACCTGGACGCGTTCAAGGAGAGCCCCGACTGGACGTCCTTCAAGGCGCGCATGGAACTCCTGCCCGTCCCCTACCTCCTGGAGCCCTCCAAGGAGACCTCCATCTACGCGGGCTTCGCCTCCGCCGTGGCCCCGGGCCGCCACCTCGCGCCCCACGTGCTCGACGCCCTCGCCCGGTTCGCCGTCCTTACGCGGCTCCACCGCCCCGATCCGGAGGCCCACGAGCCGGCGGTGCGGGAACTGGTGGCCGGCATCACTCCCGTGGAGAAGCTCCGCCTCTACGACACCGGGGAGACCCCCGACCGCCTCGGGCCGGAGGAGCGGCGGGCGCTCCTGGCGGCGCTCCCCGCGCTGCGCGACGAACACCGGGGCGGCCCCGATTTCGAAGGCCGCCAGGGGGCCAGCCCCCGGGAGATCCGCTCCGTCCTCGCCGCCGCCGCGGCGGATCCCGAGGCGGTGCCCTGCCTGACGCCGCGCATCGTGCTCCGCCACCTGTCGGAGATGCTCCGCGATCGAAGCGTGTACAGGTTCCTCCAGGTCGAGCCCCGCGAGGGGTACCACGACGCGCCCGCCTTCGCCCGCGAGGCCGGGGAGTTCCTGGCGCGCCGGGCCCTGGACGACCTCCAGGAGGCGCTGGACCTCGTCCCCGCCGGCGGGTACGAACGGCGGCTGGAGACGTATGTGCAGCACGTGGTGGCCTACACGCAGGGGGAGCGGGTCCGCAACACCGTCTCCGGCGAGCAGGAGCAGGCCAGCGAGGACGTGATGCGCTCCGTGGAGCGCCTTCTCACCGTGCGGGACTCCCCCGCCGCGTTCCGGCGGAACCTGGTGGCCCGAATCGGCGCCTTCGGCGTGGACCACCCCGGTCAGCGGCCCGACTGGCGCTCCCTGTTCCCGGAGATCCTGCGGGCCCTCCGGGAGGACTACTTCGCCGGGATCCG
The DNA here is from genome assembly GCA_964607145.1 of uncultured Planctomycetota bacterium. Taxonomy (GTDB): domain Bacteria; phylum Planctomycetota; class JAJSAM01; order JAJSAM01; family JAKLKS01; genus CAZSIX01. The sequence continues at coordinate 288,636 of CAZSIX010000001.1, forward strand.
CGCGCGGGTCCGGGCGGCGGAGGAACGGATGCTCGCCTTCGGGACCCCCGAGTTCGAGCGCCTTCCGGCGGAGGATCAGGGGCTGGTCCGGCGGGCTCTGGGCAACCTGGAGAGCCGGTTCGGGTACTGCGGGGCCTGCTCCCGGGAGGCCGTCGTTTCGGTACGCACGCTGCTGGCGGAGTAGAGGCCCGGTAGCACCGGAGGCGGCGTCCCACGGGGGGCAGTGCCCCGGGCACCCCTCCCGCAGCCCCGGGGGGCGTGTTACCGGACGGTAACGGGGTCACGCCCTCTCCACGCCGGGGGGCGGCTCGCCGGGGACACGCCCGGGAGCCGCGGCGCGCGCCGCGGCATACCCTTTGCTCTAGAATGGGGCGTGCGGGGCGCAGGGCCCCGCTTGCCCAGGAACCCAACCAGGAGGTCAGATGCGCAGGTTTGTCCTTGGACTCGTCGCACTGGCCCTCGTGCTCGGCTCTCCCGCGGCCCTCAGTTCCGCCTTCGCCCACGGTGGTCAGTACCGCGGGCCGGCCGGCGAGGTTCCGCCCGACAGCCGCCAGCCCGAGGACCCGCCCCCGCCGGACACCGGCGGCGGCACCCCGACCCCTCCGCCCGATGGCGGCGGCGGCACGCCCACCCCTCCGCCCGATGGCGGCGGCGGCACCCCCACTCCGCCTCCCTCCCCGCCACCGGACAATCCGAATCCGGGCGGCGGCGGTTCCGCGCCACCCCCGACGTCCGGCGGCGGCACGCGCACCGGCGGCAAGCAGGCGCGGAAGGGTCCCTCCTACGAGTCCTGGCTGTTCTGGTGGGCCTACAACAAGGACGAGATCCTCAACCTGAAGTCCCGCCTGCGTGACGTCGCGGTCACCGGCGGCGCGGGGACCGGCGTGCTGGTCACCGGTGCCGGCGAGAACAAGGGCGCCATCCAGAACGTCACCGCCCGGGCCGTGGAGCAGGAGGTCGTCCCGGTCCTGAAGCGCTTCGCCCGCGACTCCAAGGTCCACGCCGACATCCAGTCGGCGGCGGTCCTGGCGCTGGCCAAGATCGGTCGCAAGGAAGAGGTCCCCTACTTCCAGGAGCTGGCGCGCAACAAGGACGGGGCCGTGGACAAGATCGTCGAGGAGTCCGCCGCCCTCGCCCTCGGCATCATGCAGAACCGTGACGCCGCGGTCCGGAAGTTCCTCTCCGAGGTCGCGCTGGACGGCGACGCCAAGTACCGCACCCGCTGCTTCGCCATCTTCTCCCTGGGTCTCCTCGGGGACCGCGAGGGCGCCTACGGCGGCAACGCCGAGTCCCTCCAGGCTCTCCGCACCATCGTCACCACGCCCCAGTCCTCCAAGGACGTCGCCAACTCGGCGCTGTCCGCCATGGGTCTCCTCGGGGACCGTGGCGCCGTGAAGGAGCTCACCCAGTGGCTCCAGGAGGAGAAGGCCGGCAACGAGAAGTTCAACGACCTCACGCTCTCCTACGTCGCGGCGGCGCTGGGCAAGATCGGCCAGCCCGGCTTCAGCGGCCCCGAGTCCCACGAGGTCGTGGACGCGCTCAAGGACGTCTTCCGCCGCAAGAACCGCATGACCACCTACTCCGCGACCATCGCCTTCGGCCAGATCGCCCCCCAGGGGGACGCCAAGGTCCAGAAGGACTGCGTCGCCATCCTGTCGAACATCGTCACCAGCAAGGACATGGACACGCAGGCGCAGTGCTTCGCCCTGGCCTCGCTGGGTCGCATCGCCGGCGCCAAGCCCGCCGCTGACGGCAGCGGTGGCTGCCCCGCGGACGTCCGCGAGAAGGCGCTGGGCACGCTGCTGAAGGCGCTGGACTCCAGCCGCCAGCTGCAGACGCGGTCCTTCGCGGCCCTCGGTCTCGGCCTCGCGGCCATGGACCTGGACCAGACGGAGAAGGCTCCGCTGCAGGAGAAGATCCGCAACACCCTCGCCCGGACGTCGGGCGATGTCGAGGCCCGGGGCGCGCTGTGCATCGCCCTCGGCATGCTGCGGGACAAGGTCGCCGCCCCGCAGCTGGAGGAGATCCTCAAGAACGAGCGCGAGGCCAAGCTGCGCGGCACCGCCGCGGTGGCGCTGGGTCTCGTGGGCGAGCGGGCGGCGCAGGAGTCGGTGCGCGCGGCCCTCGGCGAGAAGGAGCCCGAACTGCGGGTGGACGCGGCCATCGCCGCGGGCCTCCTGCGTGACGGCAACGCCGTCCCCATGCTCGTCGCCATCCTCCAGGACGACCGTTCCTCCCAGTTCGTGCTGGGCTCCGTGGCCATGGCGCTCGGCCAGATCGGGGACCAGAGGGCCGTCACGCCGCTCCGCGAGATCCTCGAGAACGAGAAGGACTTCCCGGCGCTCACCCGCGCCCTGGCCGCCGTCGCGCTGGGCCAGGTCGGCGACAAGACCGACATCCCGGTCCTCTCCCGCGTCTCCCGCGACGTGAACTACCGCGCCTACTACGAGGCCATCGGCGAACTGCTCACCATCATCTAGACACCGCCGCATCGATGGGACGCACACCGCGTCCCGGGTCCCCCGCAACACGGGATCCGGGACGCGGTTCTCGTTTGTGGCCGGACTCCGAGGTGGCCGCGGAGTTCCGCGGACGGCGCGACGCCGTCGCGGCCGCCGTCGTCCCGCCGGATCTCCGCGACGCCGCGCGCGCATCCGCCACCGCGCGGTGACGGGGTCACCCCCGCACCACGGCTCGCGCGCGTCACCCGCGAGGCACGCCCCGCGCGCCCGGCGTGTCGCGACGGCACCACCTTTGCGCTTGCGTGCTCCGGTGCGGGGCACGGGGCTCCGCCCCTCCGGGAACCACGTCAGGAGGTGTCATGCGCACGCTCACGCTCGGTCTCGTCGCCATCGCCCTCGCCCTCGCGTCGCCCACCGTCACGCCGCCGGTCCTCGCCCACGGCGGCCACTACCGCGGACCCCACGGCGAGGTGCCGCCGGACAGCCGCGGCCCCGAGGATCCGCCTCCGCCGGACACCGATGGCGGCACGCCGACGCCGCCGCCCGACGGCGGCGGCACGCCGACTCCGCCCCCCGACGGCAGTGGCGGGACTCCCACGCCGCCGCCGTCCCCTCCGCCCGATTCGCCCGCCCCCGGCACGGGCGGGACGCCTCCACCCGCCGGTCCCGGCCCCGGCACGCGCACCGGCGGCAGGCAGGCGCGGAAGGGTCCCTCCTACGAGTCCTGGCTGTTCTGGTGGGCCTACAACAAGGACGAGATCCTCAACCTGAAGTCCCGCCTGCGTGACGTCGCGGTCACCGGCGGCGCGGGGACCGGCGTGCTGGTCACCGGTGCCGGCGAGAACAAGGGCGCCATCCAGAACGTCACCGCCCGGGCCGTGGAGCAGGAGGTCGTCCCGGTCCTGAAGCGCTTCGCCCGCGACTCCAAGGTCCACGCCGACATCCAGTCGGCGGCGGTCCTGGCGCTGGCCAAGATCGGTCGCAAGGAAGAGGTCCCCTACTTCCAGGAGCTGGCGCGCAACAAGGACGGGGCCGTGGACAAGATCGTCGAGGAGTCCGCCGCCCTCGCCCTCGGCATCATGCAGAACCGTGACGCCGCGGTCCGGAAGTTCCTCTCCGAGGTCGCGCTGGACGGCGACGCCAAGTACCGCACCCGCTGCTTCGCCATCTTCTCCCTGGGTCTCCTCGGGGACCGCGAGGGCGCCTACGGCGGCAACGCCGAGTCCCTCCAGGCTCTCCGCACCATCGTCACCACGCCCCAGTCCTCCAAGGACGTCGCCAACTCGGCGCTGTCCGCCATGGGTCTCCTCGGGGACCGTGGCGCCGTGAAGGAGCTCACCCAGTGGCTCCAGGAGGAGAAGGCCGGCAACGAGAAGTTCAACGACCTCACGCTCTCCTACGTCGCGGCGGCGCTGGGCAAGATCGGCCAGCCCGGCTTCAGCGGCCCCGAGTCCCACGAGGTCGTGGACGCGCTCAAGGACGTCTTCCGCCGCAAGAACCGCATGACCACCTACTCCGCGACCATCGCCTTCGGCCAGATCGCCCCCCAGGGGGACGCCAAGGTCCAGAAGGACTGCGTCGCCATCCTGTCGAACATCGTCACCAGCAAGGACATGGACACGCAGGCGCAGTGCTTCGCCCTGGCCTCGCTGGGTCGCATCGCCGGCGCCAAGCCCGCCGCTGACGGCAGCGGTGGCTGCCCCGCGGACGTCCGCGAGAAGGCGCTGGGCACGCTGCTGAAGGCGCTGGACTCCAGCCGCCAGCTGCAGACGCGGTCCTTCGCGGCCCTCGGTCTCGGCCTCGCGGCCATGGACCTGGACCAGACGGAGAAGGCTCCGCTGCAGGAGAAGATCCGCAACACCCTCGCCCGGACGTCGGGCGATGTCGAGGCCCGGGGCGCGCTGTGCATCGCCCTCGGCATGCTGCGGGACAAGGTCGCCGCCCCGCAGCTGGAGGAGATCCTCAAGAACGAGCGCGAGGCCAAGCTGCGCGGCACCGCCGCGGTGGCGCTGGGTCTCGTGGGCGAGCGGGCGGCGCAGGAGTCGGTGCGCGCGGCCCTCGGCGAGAAGGAGCCCGAACTGCGGGTGGACGCGGCCATCGCCGCGGGCCTCCTGCGTGACGGCAACGCCGTCCCCATGCTCGTCGCCATCCTCCAGGACGACCGTTCCTCCCAGTTCGTGCTGGGCTCCGTGGCCATGGCGCTCGGCCAGATCGGGGACCAGAGGGCCGTCACGCCGCTCCGCGAGATCCTCGAGAACGGGTCGGACTTCCCGGTGCTCACCCGCGCCCTGGCCGCCGTCGCCCTCGGCCAGGTCGGCGACAAGACCGACATCCCGGTCCTCTCCCGCGTCTCCAGCGACGTGAACTACCGAGCCTACTACGACGCCATCGGCGAACTGCTCACCATCATCTAGTGCCACGCACGAGAAGTTTCGGTACACCTAGTACTGCGCCACCAGGTGCTG
>CAZSIX010000002.1:0-204428 GCA_964607145.1 uncultured Planctomycetota bacterium
GGGTGGGCCTAAGGGGCACTTCGTATCCCGGCTTCTATGCCGCGTGTGCCGCCGGGGAGGGGGGGCCGTCCGCCTCCGCCGCCGGCCCGCCCTCCGGGGTGTCGCTTCCGACGGCCCGCGCCGCCGCCCGGGGCGCCGCCGTCGATGCCGTCCGCCGGGCGGAGCGACCGGCGGACGGTGCCCGGGTACTCGAGGATCTCGCGCGCCGGGCCCGGGAGCGCGGCGCCGCGGACGCGCTGGCGGAACTGGATCGCGCGCGGGAGGCCCTCGCCCGCGGCGATCGCGCCGCCGCCGCGGACGCCACGCGCCGCGCCGCGGAACTGCTCTACGGCGCCCCCTCCGGGGATGCGGCATCGGCTCCGTCCCGCGGGCCCGCCGCCGGTGGCGGCGCCGACGCGGGGGAGGGCGACGACGGCGCGTCCCCGGGGGTGCCCCAGGGGACGCCGTTCCCCGTCCCGGCGCGGGCGCGGGAGGCCGTGAAGCGCTACTTCTCGCCGCCCGAGGGCGGCGGCGGATAGGACAGGGGGCTCCCATGTCCACCCGGCTCGGAGTCTGGCTCATCGGCGCCCACGGCAACGTGGCGCTGTGTGCCGTGGCCGGCGCCCGCGCCCTCGCGCGGGGGTGGCTCGACGACGACGCGGGCCTCGTCACCGCCGGGCCCGACTTCGCGCCCCTCGGTCTCGCCGCCCCGGGGGACCTCGTGTTCGGCGGGCACGAGGTGCGCAAGACCACGTCCATGGAGGCGCTGACGGACTTCGACGCGCGCAACGGGCTCTTCCCCGCCGACCTCCGCCGGAAACTGGCACGGGATCTCTCCCGCTACGACGCGGAGGTGCGACCGGGAATCCTCTGCGGCGCCGGGCCCTCGGTGCGGGGGGAGGCGGGCCCGGCCGCGCTCAACGGCTCGACGACCCCGGCCCGCGCGGTGGATCGCATCCGCTCCGACCTCCGGTCCTTCGCCCGCCGCCGCCGCCTCGACCGCGTGGTGCTCGTGAACCTCGCGTCCACGGAGGCGTGGTCGCGCACCCCGCCGGCCTGCCTCCGCTCCGCGACCGCGTTCCGTCGCGCCCTCGCCACGGGTCGCCACGCGGAGGTGCCCGCGAGCGTCCTCTACGCCTGGGCCGCCGTCGAGGAGGGCATGCCGTTCGTGAACTTCACGCCCTCCCCCGGCTGCGGCGTTCCGGCGGTGCGCGAGCGCGCGCTGGAGCGGGGAGTGCCCCACATGGGGCGCGACGGGAAGACCGGCGAGACCCTCCTCAAGACCGTCCTCGCGCCGATGTTCGTGGCGCGCCGGCTCCGGGTGCTCTCGTGGGAGGGCTACAACATGCTGGGGAACCGGGACGGCCGGGTCCTCGACGAGCCCGACGCGCGCGAGGCGAAGGTCTCCGACAAGGATCTCGCGTTGCGCCGCATCCTCAACGACCCGGCGCTCCACTCCCGCGTCCGCATCGACTACGTGCCCTCCCTGGACGACTGGAAGACGGCGTTCGACTTCGTCCACTTCCGCGGCTTCCTCGGCGCGCGGATGACCCTCACGTTCACCTGGCAGGGTTGCGACTCCGCCCTCGCGGCACCCCTCGTCCTCGATCTCGTGCGCATGGCGGACCTGGCGCTCCGTCGGGGGGAGGCGGGCCCGCTTCCCCACCTGGCTCCGTTCTTCAAGAGCCCGCTGGATGTCGAGGAGCAGGACTTCCACGTGCAGCACGCGCTGCTGCGGGCCTACGTCCGGAACGCCGCCGCGGAGGTCCGCCCGGCGCCGGAGGCCTGAGGCGGTTTCCCGCGCGCCGGGGGACGTCGCCCGCGATCATCGCGGCGCCATGACGGAACCCGTCGCCGAGCCGCTCCCCGTCGCCGCGCCCCCCGCGTCCCCCCGCGCCGGAGCGGCCCCGTCCCGGGGTCCCGACGTCGCCGTGCGGCTCCTCCAGGTGGCGGGCTGCATCCTCCTCCTGCGCCAGTGCTTCGCCCGGCGCGGCCTGTGGCACGACGAGGCGAAACTCGCCAACGCGATCCTGGACCTCGACGCCGCGGAGGTCCTCGGCCCCCTGACGCGGCACAACGGCACGCCCCCGCTCTTCCTCCTGCTGACGGATCTGGCGGAGACCCTGTTCGGTGCCGGCGAACCCGCCCTCCGCTGCGTCCCGCTGGTGGCCGGGATGGCGTGCCTCTTCCTCCTGCCCGCCGTGGCCCGCCGCCTGCTCTCCCCCTGGGGCGTGCCCGCGGCGATGGCGGTGCTCGTGACGTCCTCGGGGTTCCTGTACTACGCCAACGAACTGAAGCCCTACGGTCCCGACGGCGCCGTCACGCTCGCGCTGCTGCTGGCGGGGGGGACGCTCTTCACCGCGAGCCCGTCGCGCCGGGCGCTGGCGGCGGCGGCGGCGGCGGGGGCGCTGGCGGTGTGGGGCTGCTACCCCGCCATCTTCGTGCTCGGCGCGCTGGGCGCGGCCGCCACCCTGCTGGCGATCCGGGCGCGCGATCGGGCCGCCCTGGCGCGGGCCGCGGCGGTGAGCGCGGTGTGGCTCGCGTCCTTCGCCGCGCTGTACGTGGTCCGGCTGCGCGTCGCCCGCGGCAGCGAGTACCTGGATCACTTCTGGCGGTACGCCCACGCCCCGTTCCCGCTGGCGTCCGTCGAGTCCGCGGCGTGGTACCCGGTGGCGTTCCTCGGGTTCCTGCGGTCCCCCGTGGGGATCGAGCTGGCGTGGCTGGGGGCCTGCGCGCTCGTCGCGGGGGCGATCCTGCTGGCCCGCCGGGGCGGGCACGCCGCCCTCGTGCTCTGCCTGCCGGCGCTCTTCGCGGTCCTCGCCTCCCTGATGCACGCGTACCCCCTCGCCGGGCGGCTGCTCGTCTTCGCGGTGCCGCTCGCCGCGCTGCTCATCGGCGAGGCGGTCGGCGGACTCCGCGTCGCGGGCCCTCGAGTGACGGCCCTCCTGCGGGGAGGGTTGCTCGCCGCGCTCGTCGCACCCGGTGCGCAGGACGCGCTGGCGGCCCTGCGGGAGCCGATCCGGCGCGAGGAGGTCGGTCGGATGACCTCGGTGCTCGCCGCGCGCGCCGGGCCCGGCGAGGAGCTGTTCGTCTACGACGGCGCCATCCAGATGTTCCGGTACTACGAGCGGCGCGTGCCGCTCCCCCTCCTCCGCCAGACCTACGGATTCCGGTCCCGCGAGGAGCCGGAGCGCCACTTCGCGGTGCTCGATTCCCTCCCCCGCGATCGACCCGTGTGGGCGCTCTTCGGGCACGTACACGTCGGGGTCCGCGGGAGCGAGGAGACGCTGCTGGTGGCGCACCTCCGGAGGACCCGCGATGTCCTGGAGGCCTACCGCACGGCGGGCGCGTCCCTCTACCGGCTGGGCCCGTCGCGGTAGGCGTGCGCGGGGCCCACCTTCGGGTACGCGGCGGTCTGGCGGCGGAAGGGGTAGCGGAACACGGCGGCCAGGATGACCCCCGACAGGACCGCCACCAGGGCCGGCAGGCCCGCCGCCGCGCGCAGGCCGCGCGAGGTGCCGAGGAGGATGCAGGCGGAGAGCACTCCGAGTCCCCCCACCATCGCCGCCCACGCCGCGGCCGGTGCGCTCCCGGCCAGCCATCGACCCATGACCACCGCGCAGGCCGCCAGCAGGAACGGGAACAGCAGGATGTGCGCGGAGCGCCAGAGGAAGATCGTCCGCGCCCACGGGCGCATGCCGGAGGTACGCGGCAGGAACCGGAAGACCTCGCGCAGGTACGCGTCCGTCTTCCGCTGCTTGTGGGAGAGGAGGGCGCCCACGTCGCGGGGGGCCCGCAGTTCGGTCACCACCGGTTCGGCGATGTGGACGCGCCCGCCGGCGGCGGAACCCGCCAGCGCCACGTGGATGTCGTCGGCCACGACGTCCGCGGGGAGGAAGGCCACGGCCGAGCGCCGGAAGAGGTACGCGGGCGCCGTCACCATGGACGCCGAGCCGAGACGGCTCTCGAACCGCCGCAGCGCGTTGGCGACCTCCCAGTGGAGGCGCTCCAGGATGTGGGCCGCCGCGGGGCGGACCTCCGCGCCGACGACGAGGACCCCCGGCGTGCCCAGCGCCTCCGCCACCATCGCGCGGAGCGTGCCGGGGCCGAACCGGGCGTCCGCGTCGGTGACCAGCACCCACTCGCCCTGCGCCCGCGCGAGCGCCTCGTTCACCTGGGCGGTCTTGTCCCCCGCCGGCGTGCGGAGGACCCGGATCCGGGCGTCCCCGTCCGCGGCCGCCTCCGCCAGGTCCGCGGTGCCGTCGGTGGAGCCGCCGTCGACGAACCAGGCGCGGAGCCGGTCCGCCGGGTAGTCCAGCGCCGCCACCTCGCGCACCTTGTCGGCGACGATGGCGGCCTCGTCCCGCATCGCCACGACGACGTCCAGAGAGGGGAGTCGCCCGTCGGGAACCGGTGGCGGGACGGCGCGCCGACGGGACGCCGCCGCGAGCACGAGGACGTACGCGGGACCGAGCGCCATGAGGCTCGACAGCAGCGCGAGGGCTGCGTCCGCGGGTCCCATCGCGGGAAGGTACCCCTCCCCTTCCCTTGCTGGTAGGTCCTCCGCGGCGGGGGTACCATCGACCTCCCCATGTGCGGCGTCATCGGAGTCCTCGGGCCGCGGCAGATCCTCGCGGATCTCTGCAACGGGCTCTTCAACCTCCAGCACCGGGGCCAGGACGCGGCGGGCCTCTGCCTCTACGACGGCACCTCGTTCCACCTGCGCAAGGACGAGGGCATGGTGGACGACATCGTCGCCTCCCTCGCCCCGGGCCGGTTCCGCGGAAGGTACGGCATCGGCCACGTGCGCTACCCCACCGTCGGCTGCGGCGGCGCCGACGACGCGCAGCCGTTCCTGCTGAACGCACCCCACGGCATCGCCCTCGCGCACAACGGGAACCTCACGAACTACGCTCCGCTCAAGACCGAGTTGAAGGAGCGGGATCACCGCCACGTGGGCAGCGCGTGCGACGCCGAGGTCATCCTCCACGTCCTCGCCGAGGAACTGACGCGGCGCGTGGATCAGCCCTTCGCGGAGGCGGCGTTCGACGCGGTGGCGGAGGTGTTCCGGCGGTGCCGCGGCACGTATTCCGTCGTGGCCGCCGTCGCGGGGGAGGGCCTCCTCGCGTTCCGCGATCCGTTCGGGATCAAGCCCTTCATCTGGGGCGAGCGCGCGCCGGAAGAGGGGGAGGAGTTCCCCACGCGGATGTTCGTGTCCGAGTCCTGCGCGGTCACCGCGGCGGGATTCCGGGTGGTGCGCGACGTCCGGCCCGGCGAGGCGATCCTCGTGCGGGAGGACGGCTCCGTCGTCACCCGCCAGGTGGCGCCGCCGACGCACCACCCGTGCATCTTCGAGTTCATCTACTTCGCGCGTCCCGACTCCCAGATCGACGACATCTCCGTCTACAAGGCGCGCCTCCGTCTGGGCGAGGAGCTGGCGGCGGAGTTCGAGCGGAAGCACGGGGACGCGGACGTGGACGTGGTCATTCCCGTGCCCGACTCCTCCCGCCCCGCGGCGCAGGAGATGGCGTTCCGCATGGGGAAGAAGTGCCGCGAGGGGCTGCTCAAGAACCGCTACGTGGGTCGCACCTTCATCATGCCCGGGCAGGGGAACCGCGCGAAGTCGGTGGCGCGGAAGCTCGCTCCGGTCCCGCTGGAGATCCAGGGGAAGAGCGTCCTCGTCGTGGACGACAGCATCGTCCGCGGGACCACCAGCCGCCAGATCGTGCAGACGCTCCGCGAGAACGGCGCCACGGAGGTCCACTTCGCCTCCTCCTGCCCGCCGCTGCGCCACCCCTGCGTCTACGGCATCGACATGCAGACCCGCCAGGACTTCATCGCCGCGAAGAAGGACCAGGACGGCATCCGGGACTCCATCGGCGCCGACACCCTCACCTACCAGACCATGGAGGGGATGGTGCGCGCGGTGAAGGAGGGCAACCCCGGCATCGGCCGGTTCTGCATGGCGTGCATGGACGGCGAGTACCCCACGGGCGACGTCGACCAGTCGGTCCTCGACCGCATCGCCGGCGAGCGGGAGCGCGACGGCGCCGCCGCGGGCGAGTAGGGACCCTCCCCGGGGCCTCGGCTCCCCGCCGGCCCGGGGTATAATCCCGCCACTGAACCCGGGAGGAGCCCCACCGTGTCACGTCTCGTCGTCGTCACCGGAGTCGAAGTCGGGAAGGAGTTCGCCCTCCCCGAGTCGGGCGAGTTCAAGGTCGGGCGCCTGCCGGGCATCGGCATCACCCTCGATGACGCCAAGGTGAGCCGCGAGCACTGCCGGCTCCACCTCCAGTCCACGGGATGGGTCGTGGAGGACCTCGGCAGCCGCAACGGGACCTTCGTGAACAAGCAGCCGGTGAAGAAGCGGCTGCTGGAGAACAAGGACCGGCTGCGCATCGGGAAGACCGAGTTCGAGTACCTCACCGGCGCCGCCGCCCCGGCGCCCTCCGGGACTCCCGCGCTCAAGCCGGGCCGCTCCGCGCGCGACCGCGTGTAGTCCCTACCGCGACCGGACCGCCGCCACGTCGTCGGTGATGACGGCGGCGCATCCCAGTTCCGCCATCCGCGCCGCCGCGGCGGCGTCGTCCACGGTCCACGGCAGGACCCGCCCGTGCTGCGCCGTGACGCGCTGCACGAGACCCGCGGAGACCAGCGACGCGTGGGGGAGGAGGTCGTCGGCGCCGGAGGATCTCCACGCCGACGCCGGCATCCGTCCGCGGAGCCAGCCCGCGAAGCCCGGCCCCCGCGGCGAGACGACGAGGCCCCGGCGCAGGTCCGGCGCCGAGCGTGCCAGCGAGCGGACGACCTCCGGGTGGAAGGACGCGAGCACGAGCCAGGGAAGCCGCGCGTCGGCCTTCATCGAGCGCACCGCGGCGACCACGCGATCCTCGGTCCCCGGCTCCTTGATCTCCACCACCACGCCCGTGCGGCCGAGGAGGGCGCGGAGGACCTCCTCCAGGGAGGTGACGCGGTCGTGGGCCTCGACGCTCCCGTCGCGCAGGTCGTCGAGGGTGGCGTCCCGCACCCGCACGCGGCGTCCCCCGGGGAGTGTGGTCTCCGCGTCGTGGAACACGACCAGCCGGCCGTCGCGCGTGGAGCGCACGTCCAGTTCCACGCCGTCCGCCCCCGCCGCGATGGCGTCGCGGAAGGCCCGAACCGTGTTCTCGAACGCCCCGCCGGCGCGGCTTCCGCGATGCGCGATGACGAGCGGCCCGCTCACAGCCCCGCCTCCCGCAGGAACGCGTCCACCGCTCCGGACACCAGCGCGGGATGGGTGAACTGGGGCAGGTGACCGCAGCCGTCGAGGATGAGGAGCCGTCCCCGGGGGAGCGCCCCGGCCAGGGCCCGCGCGCGCCCGGCCGGGATCACGCGGTCCGATCTCCCGTGCACGACGAGCGCCGGGACCTGCACCGCCGCCAGCCGCCGGCGCACGTCGAACTCGCGCATCGCGGCGAGGGAGGCCCCGACGAACGCCTTCGTCCGGTGGAGCATCTGCGTGCGGAGGAGGGCGCGATCGGCGCGGTTTCCGAAGGCGCGGTGGGGGGGGAGCAGGACGGTCGAGAACACGCGCGGGTACGCGCGGCGGGGGATGAGCCCGTGGAGCGACGCGGCGAGCCGGAGCCGCGGGGCGACGTCCTCCCACGCCGCGCAGGTCCCGAGGAGGACGAGTCCCGCCACGCGACGGGGGTGGAGGACCGCCGCCGTGAGGGCCACCATCCCGCCGAAGGAGGAGCCGACCAGCACCGCGGGCCGGCTCCCGTGCCCCGCGGCGTCCAGGGCCGCCAGCGCCTCCCCCGCCAGGTCGTCCATGCTCGTCAGGGGGGCCGCGGGCAGTTCGTTGGGGAGATTCACGAGCACGGCGTCCCGGCCCAGCGCCAGGTGGGGGACCCGAGCGAACACGCGACCGTCGAGACCCAGCCCGTGGATGGCGAGGATGGGGGTCGCGTTCCCCGGTTCCGGTGCGCGGAACCGCCAGAAGGAAGCCGGCCGGCTCCCGTTGCGCGGAATCGACTCCAGTCGCAGCGCGTCGTCTCCTGCCGGAGGCTCCTCGACCATCCGGCGATGGTACCCGGGTCGGGCGGCGGGGCCGGGCAGGCTTCGACCCCCGGCCCGCGGTCCGCTCTCCGACGCGCTCCCCGGCACACCATTCGCTTGCTTCACCTGGTTCCGGCGCCGACCGTGTACGCGTCGCCGAATCCTGTCCAGGAGGAAGGACGATGACCGTCTCCCGCAGTGGACTCGCCCTCGTCGCCGCGCTCGCCGCGACGGGCTGCCACACGACGCAGGATCCGCCGGGCCACTTCCCCGCCGCGCTGGGTGTCGTCGGCGAGGGCGGGTCCGCGGTCCGTCTCGTGCTGCACGAGGACGGGCGCCTGGTGCGGACCCCCGTCTCCGGCGACGCCGGGGGGACGGAGACCACGCTGCCGACGGCCATCGACGAACACCGGACCGGCCTCCAGGCGGTCGCGCTTCCCGCCTCCGATGCGCGCGCGATCTACGGCGACGACGGGCCCGCGGTGCTCGTGGGCGGAGTCGTGATCGGCGGCCCCGCGTACCGCGCCGGCCTGCGGCGCGGCGACCGCATCGTGTCCGTGGACGGCGCCGCGCCGACATCCCCCGCGGAACTCGCGCGCGCGCTGGGCGAGCGGAGGCCGGGCGAACCGGTGTCCGTCGCCGTCAAGGGCCCCCGCGACGCGGTGTCCGTGGAACTGTCCCCTCGCGAGGACCTCCAGCGGGACGCCTCCGTGAGCATCCCCTTCGTCCTGCGCGCCCGCACCGGCTGCGACGCCACGGAGTTCCGCCTCCTCGGCGGCCTCCTCCTCCACCGCGAGGCGGAGTTCTGGCGCACCGCCGACCGCGCCCCCGCCCACCACGTCCGGTTCGGCCTCGCGCTGAACCTCCTCCGCGTGGAATCGGGCCCCGCGGGCACGGAGGTGCGGCTCGCGTGGGTGATTCCCATCCGGTGGTGAGGGGGGGAGGCGCGGTGCCGCCGGTGCGTGACCCCGCCGGCACGGACCGGGTCCCGGGGGAGGGGTGGTGCTCATCGGTGCCGGCGACGGAACCGTCGAGGCGCGCACTTCGCGACGCCGCCAATCGCTCCCCGGCGCGTTGACCTCCACGCGACGGGCGATAGATTCCTGCTCGGAGCCGCGGTCGCCCGCGAACTGGACTGCGGGGGCGGCCCCGCGGCAGGAAGGGGGCGGGAATGCGCAGGGAATCATCGGCGATGGCGCTGCCGACCGTGGGTTCGGCTCTTGTGGCCAAGGACGCACCTGCACTCGGCAGCGAGAGTGGATGGAGGTTCGGGCCGGGGATGTCGGGTGTGCGAAGCCTCTGCGTGCTGGTCGGGGGACTGGTGAGCGCATCCGGTTGCGCGACCGAGTCCACGCTGCGGGTGCAGGCCCTCGAACTCGTGGACTCCAGCGGACGGGTGCGCGCACGGCTCGGCGTGGATGCGGAAGATCGAGTCGACTTCAAGCTCCTGTCGGCAAACGGCGATGCTTCCGTGGTGCTCAGGGCCAACCCGTGGTCAACGGCGCTCATCCAGATTCGATCCGGGAAGGGCAGCAGGGAGATCACCATCGGCGACCTCGATGGCGGCGGTGTCGGAGGGATACGGTTGACTCCAGCGACGGACGCAACGCAGGCTTCGCTGGTCGTGCTTGACGGAAGTGTGCCCGTACTCGAACTGCGCGATGTCACGGGTAGTCGGCTCCTGCTAGTCGCGAAACCGGAGAAGAGGTAGTGCAGGGGAACGATGCGAGTAGGCGAGCCGCTGTTGTGGCCTGCGCGCTCGGGCTCGTCGCCATCGGGTGCGGATCAGGCGGCCCGCATGAGGGCGGTCCCGGCTCCTCACCGGAAACCACCCGGAAGGTGGAGGGTGCTACGACCTGTGACTGACGACCTGTGACATGCAAGCAACCAGCGTGCAGTGATGACGGAACGCCGAAATGCGCCACCCGCCGCAATGGAGCCGAGGTGGCCGGAGTGCCGATGACTCGTCGTGGCGGTCGCGGCGCTGGCCCCGCACGGCCCGCAACGTTCTGGGCCGCCGCGTCGATGGTCCTGTTGGGACTCGGTCCGGGCGGTTGCAGCGCCCCGCCCCGCCAGCCGGACGAAGCTGGAGCGCAGGGCGCTCCCAAGCTCAGGGTAGGGCCTCCCCTCCCCGGTGCGGAGGATGCCGAGCCGGCCCGCAAGGTCCTCTTTCGGGTGCGGGACTTGCGTCCTGGAGAGCCTCCAACTCGGTTGAGCCACTACACCTGTTTCCTGTTCGGACGAAACGGCGTGGAGTCGTGGCGGATCATCGGTCACGACGCGAGCGATCCATCGAAACCGCTGGCGACCGTTGTGGTCTCGCGGTGGATGTCGGCGGAGGCGGTGGACGAGCTGCTGGAATTGGTGCCCGGAGAGGCCATCATGTGCATCGCAATCATCGGCGATTGACGATCGTCGGCGCTGTGCTGCACCGCCGGAGCAAGAGGGGTCCGAACATGGTGGGCGTGTGAATCGGTCGGGCCAGATGAACGCCGAGTCCACGGAGCAGGGGCCTGACGCCGGTTCGCGTGTGGCGGCCAGGGCGTCGGAACGGGTGTCGGCGGCGCGACTCTGCGTCACGCTGGCGCTGGGGTTGGTCGCTGTGTGGTGGGCCGCGGAGTACCGGCCCGAGCGCCATTGGCCACCGGAAATCGTGGCGATCGAACTCGGCCGGCGGATTCATAGCAAGGTCGCCCCGGAGCAACTCGACGTGGATGGACTGGATCGGGCGCTGCATCACTACGGCTGGTCGCGCCAGGACGTCGAGGCGCTCCGGACTTTCATGCGGGCCTACTGGGCGCTCCTCCAGGAGGTCGCCGGCGACATTCAAGAGGAGGAAGTTGTCGCTGCGAGGAGCGATCCCGACTGGCAGGCTCGGCAGGCGAGGATGAACCGTCGGTGGGCCGGTGTGGTGGCTGCCTTCCGCACGGGGGACCTGGAAACCGGGCGCAAGGCCATTCTCGCCAGGTAGATCGCGCGCAGGCCGAGGCTCGGCGTCCCGACGGTGGAGCTGCGACGACCCGCGGTGGGGCTGAGATTGACCGCGAGGTGCGCTCATTGCGCAGGTCCTCTGCGGGTGCCTGCGCCCCGGCGAGTGTGAGACGGCGCGGATCGTGCCCCGCCGACTCCACGGCACGCCCCTGCCACCGGAGGGAGTCGACCCCTCCCCCCCGGAGTGCGAGACCTGCCTCTCCGGGCGGATCGCCGCGTCGCGGAGAGCGCGGCGGCGGCCGCTCCCCCCGCCCCCCGGTCACCCCCCCGTAGTACCCTGAACCTCCCATGCCGCCCGCCGGCCCGGCCGTCGACCCGCTCGCGTCCTTCCACCCCGCCGTGGGGCGGTGGTTCCGGGAGAGGCTGGGGGAGCCGACGGAGCCGCAGCGGAGGGGGTGGCCGCTCATCGGGGAGGGGCGTCACACGCTCATCGCCGCACCCACGGGCACGGGGAAGACGCTGGCGGCGTTCCTCTGGGCGCTGGATCGGCTGCTGCGGCAGGGGCCCGACCTCCGCGACGGGACGCAGGTGCTGTACGTCTCGCCGCTGAAGGCGCTGGGCAACGACGTGGCCCAGAACCTCATGGGCCCGCTGGACGCCATCCGCCTCCGGGACGTCTTCCTGCCGGAGGTCCGCGTGCTCGTCCGGAGCGGCGATACGCCGCAGGCGGAGCGGGCCCGCATGGTGCGGCGGCCGCCCCACATCCTGGTGACGACGCCGGAGTCCCTCTACCTCCTCCTCACGTCGGCGGGGGGGCGGGGGATGCTCCGCACCGTCCGCACCGTCATCGTGGACGAGATCCACGCCGTGCTGGGGGACAAGCGGGGCGCCCACCTCGCGCTGTCGCTGGAGCGCCTGGAGGCGCTGGCGGGACCGGTGCAGCGCATCGGGCTCTCCGCCACGCAGCGACCGCTGGAGGACGTGGGCCGGTTCCTCGTGGGGACGGGCCGCGAGTGCGCGCTGGTGGACGCCGGCCACCTCCGCGCCATGGACCTCGCCGTCGAGGTCCCCCCGTCGCCGCTTGAGACGGTCTGCTCCCACGAGGTGTGGGAGGAGATCTACGCGCGCATGGCGGATCTCGTGCGCGCCCACCGGACGACGCTGGTGTTCTCCAACACCCGCCGCATGGCGGAGCGCATGGCGGCGCGGCTCTCCGACCTGCTCGGCGAGGACCTCGTCGCGACCCACCACGGGTCCCTCTCCCGGGCCCGGCGCCTCGACGCGGAGCAGCGCCTGAAGGAGGGGAGGCTCCGCGCGCTGGTGGCGACGGCGTCCCTGGAACTGGGCATCGACATCGGCGACGTCGACCTGGTCATCCAGGTGGCCGGCACGCGATCCGTCGCGACGTTCCTCCAGCGGGCCGGCCGCGCGGGCCACGGCGTCGGACGCGTGCCGAAGGCCCGCCTCTTCCCCCTCACCATCGACGAACTGGTGGAGGGGGCGGCGCTGCTGCGCGCCGTGCGCGAGGGCGTCCTCGACCGGACGCCCCAGCCCCGGGCGCCGCTGGACATCCTCGCGCAGCAGGCGGTGGCGGCCTGCGTGCCGGAGGAGTGGACCGAGGACGGGCTCTTCGACGCGTTCCGCCGCGCGTGGCCCTACCGGGACCTCGGGCGGGAGTCCTTCGACCGCACCCTCGCGCTCCACGCGGGGACGCGGCAGGCGCTCCTCCACCGGGACGGCGTCGGGGGCCGCGTGCGCGCCACGAAGCGCGCCCGCATCCCCGCCATGACCGGCGGCGGCGCCATCCCCGACACCGCCGACTACCGCGTGCTGGAGGAGCCGTCGGGCACCTTCGTCGGCACGCTGAACGAGGACTTCGCCATCGAGTCCAGCGCCGGCGACGTGTTCCAGCTCGGCAACACGTCCTGGCGCGTGCGGCGCATCGAGCCGGGCATCGTGCGCGTGCAGGACGCGAAGGGGCAGCCCCCGACCATCCCCTTCTGGCTGGGCGAGGCGCCGGCCCGCACCGTGGAACTCTCGGCGGCGGTGGGTCGCCTCCGCGAGGAGTGCGACGGCCCCCACTGGCTGGAGCGGGAGTGCGGCCTCGCCCCGGAGGCGGCGCGCCAGGCGGCGGAGTTCCTCGACGCCGGGCGGCGGGCGCTGGGCACCGTCCCCACGCAGCGGCGCGTCGTCGCGGAGCGGTTCTTCGACGAGAGCGGCGGCATGCAGCTCGTCCTCCACGCCCCCTTCGGCGGTCGGGTCAACCGCGCTTGGGGGCTCGCGCTGCGGA
The DNA here is from genome assembly GCA_964607145.1 of uncultured Planctomycetota bacterium. Lineage (GTDB taxonomy): Bacteria > Planctomycetota > JAJSAM01 > JAJSAM01 > JAKLKS01 > CAZSIX01. The sequence continues at coordinate 13,238 of CAZSIX010000002.1, forward strand.
AGCGGTTCTGCCGCGGCTTCGGCTTCGAACTCCAGGCCGCCGCCGACGAGGACACGCTGCTCCTGTCGCTGGGGCCGCAGACCTCCTTCCCGCTGGAGGAGGTCTTCGACTACCTCCACCCCAACACCGCCCGCGACCTGCTGGTGCAGGCGCTGCTGGACGCCCCCATGTGGGAGACGCGCTGGCGCTGGAACGCCACCCGCGCGCTGCTGGTGGAGCGGTTCCGCAACGGCAAGCGCACGCCGGCGCCGCTGGTGCGCATGCGGTCCCAGGACCTCATGGTCGCCGCGTTCCCCCAGGCGCAGGCCTGCCCCGAGACGCTGGACTCCCAGGACCGCGAGGTCCCCATGGACCATCCGCTGGTGGGGCAGACGGTCGAGGACTGCCTCACCGAGGCCATGGACGGCGAGGGGTTCCTGGCGGTGCTGCGGGGCCTGCGCGACGGGTCCATCGAGCGCGTGGCGCTGGACCTGCCGGAGCCGTCCCCCTTCGCGCGGGCCATCCTCTCGGCGCGGCCCTACGCCTTCCTCGACGACGCCCCGCTGGAGGAGCGACGCACGCAGGCGGTGCTCACGCGGCGCGCGCTCGACGTCCGCACCGCCGACGACCTCGGCGCGCTGGACCCCGACGCCGTGGAGCGCGTCCGCGAGGAGGCGTGGCCGCGGCCCGCGTCCGCGGAGGAGGCCCACGAGGCGCTCCTCTGGATGGGGTACGTGACCGCGGCGGAGGCGGCACGGCACGGGTGGGGCCCGTGGCTGGCGGCGCTGGCGTCCGCGGGGCGCGTCGCGCCGGAGGGGGACCGCTGGTTCGCGGCGGAGGCGTCCCGCGATCCCGTGGAGGTCTGGCGCGGGCGGCTCGAGGCCCTGGGCCCCGTGGAGTCCGACGATCCGACCCTCCTCCCGCTGGAGCAGCGGGGCGTGGCGCTGCGGGTGCGTCTCGACGGGAGGCGCTTCTGGTGCGACCGGCGCCTGCTGGCGCGCATCCACCGCTACACCGTGGATCGGCTGCGCCGGGCCATCGAGCCGGTGGCGGCGCAGGACTTCCTCCGCTTCCTGGCGGCGTGGCAGCACGTGGACGGGGAGCACCGGCTGGAGGGGCCCCGCGGCGTGGCGGCGGTGGTGGCGCAACTCTCCGCGTTCGAGGCCCCCGCGGCGGCGTGGGAGGCGCACATCCTCCCGGCCCGCGTGCGGGACTACCGGCGCGAATGGCTCGACCAGGCGACGCTCTCCGGCGAGGCGGCCTGGGGGCGGCTCTGGGGCGGCGGGTCCGGCGCGGTGCGGTCCACGCCCGTGTCCCTCGTGCTCCGGGAGGAAATGGAGGCGTGGCTGTCGCTGGCGCCGGCGGCGTGCATGGACGGGGCCTCCGCGGCGGCGGCGCAGGTGGCGGAGGTCCTGGCGGCGCGCGGGGCCCGCTTCCCGCAGGAACTGGTGCGGGACACGCGGCTCCTCCCGGTGCAACTGGAGGGGGCGCTGGGGGAACTCATCGGGCGGGGCGCGGTGACGTGCGATTCCTACGGGGCGCTCCGGTGGCTCGTCGTCCCGGCGGCGCGGCGCAAGGTCGTGGCCGCCACGGTGGGGCGGTGGAGCCTGTTCCGCGCGCCGGGGGAGGAGGGGGAGGACCGGCGGCCCGCGGCGGCGTCGCCGGAGGTGATCGCGCTGGTGGCGCGGCGCATGCTCCGGCGCACGGGGGTCGTCTTCCGCCGCACGCTGCTGCGGGAGCGCCATCCCGTCCCGTGGCGGGACCTGGTGCGGGAGTTCCGCGCCATGGAACTGCGCGGCGACGTGCGCGGCGGGCGTTTCGTGGCGGGGTTCGACGGCGAGCAGTACGCGCTACCGGAGGCGGTCCCGCTGCTCCGCGCCGTGAAGAAGCGCGTGGCGCCGGGCCCCATCGAGGTCGCCGCCGCCGACCCCCTCAACTTCACCGGCATCCTCACGCCGGAGGAGCGCGTCGCCCCCAACCTCCGCCGCCGCGTCCTCGTCGCCCCCGCCGGCGTCGCGTAGGGGCGGTGTTCGCCGCCGAGGGTTCCCGTCCGCCCCTCGCGGGCCGTCCCGGCGCGGTGGCCCGCGAGAACAACGCCCCGTGGTCCCGGGGCGCGCAAGCACGGCCCGGCCTGCCGCGGCGTGGCAGGGCGCGCGCGCCAACCCCTACGGGCGGCGGTCGCGGGCGGGCTGGGCGAGCATGAGGACGCCCAGCGCCGTCGACATCACGCGGCCGCCGACGGTGCGCTCGTAGAGGCCCTCCGGGGGCCAGGAACCCTTCGCGCAACCGGACTTCCCCTGGTGGGGGAGGAGAGCGGAGCGCAGGCTCGACCACCACGCGCGCCAGCGCTCCCCGCCGGACTCGTACGACGCGATGGTTCCGTACCACCACTGGTAGAGCGACAGGTTGCCCACCTGGACGTCCATCACGCCGCGCCCGGGGACGTCCACGCGGCGGAAGGAGATCTCCCACTTCGGCTGCTGCCCGTCCACGAGCGCGAGGTGGGCGCGGTGGCGTGCGCCCCGGAGCCCGACCCCGAGCAGTTCGCGGATGGCCGCCGCGTTGTGCGCGTTCTGCGTCGTCGGCGTGTAGCCGTACTTGCGCCCCTCGACGAGGTACGCGAGCTTGCCCTTCTTCTCCTCGAGGGAGTCGAGGAAGCGGTCCACGCCGGGCCCGAGATCCTCGGGGAGACTCGCTCCGGCGCCGCGCGCGGCGACCAGGGCCTGCACCACGAACGCCGTGTACGGCACGTCGGAGCCGGGGCGGATCTCCGCGATGTACGCCCAGCCGCCGTCCTTCTGCCGCGCGTCGAGGAGGCGCTTCGCTCCCGCCAGCGCCGCCCGCTTCCAGCGACCCTTCCCCTCCCGCGCCTCCGCGTCGCCGAGGGCGGCGGTGGAGAGCGCCAGCGCCCACGGGTCCCCGCCGCCGCCGTCGAGGGCCGCCAGCGCGCGCTCCAGCGCCCGCGCGTCGTCCCCCCCCGCCGCGTCGGGGACGACGCCGGCGTGCACGAGGGCCAGCGCCGCCATGGCGGAGAGCGCGTGATCGAAGGGGCACGGGGCGTCCTCCCCGTGGTGCCCCTTTCCGATGCCGTCGCAGGCCGTTCCCTCGCACCGCCGGGGGAAGCCGTCCGCATCCCAGAGCCCCGTCGCCCCCTGGTGGCGGACGAGCCAGTCGACGCCCGCCGCCAGCGCCTTCTCGACGGCCGGGTCCGCGGGGGCGCGCGGCCCGCCCCGCTCCGCCCCGCGGGGCGGGGGATCCCCGGCGAGGGCCGGCGGAGGGGGAGCCCAGCCGGGAGCCGCGACGAGGAGCGCCGCCATCACGCCGGTGCGGACGCGGGTCGGGACCGGGGAGCCCATCCCCACAGGATGCCACGATCCGCCGCACGCGGGGGCCCCGGGAGGCCGCCGCTGCGACGCGTCAGCCGCGGAGCGCCGCCGGGCTCTCGAGTTCCTCCGCGGCGCGCAGCAGGGCCGCCGGCGTGAAGGGCTTGGCGAGGAACGCCGACGGGAAGGCGGGGGGGTGCCCGGACCCGTCCGCCTCCTCGTAGCCGGAGATGAACAGCACGCGGAGCCCGGGCACCCGCCGCGCCATCTCCGCCGCGAACCGGCGACCGTCCATGCGCGGCATCGCGACGTCGGTGACGAGGAGCGGGGGCGCGTCCGCCCCTTCCGGGAACCGGTCCAGGGCCTCCTCGCCGGAGGAGGCTTCGGCAACCGCGTAGCCCGCACCCTCCAGCGTGGCGCGCACGAGGGATCGGACCGCATCCGTGTCGTCCACCACGAGGACGCGGCGGGCGCGGGGCGCGGGGGCCGGAGGGGGCTCGACGGGCCCCGGTTCCTGCACCGCGGGCCCCGGGTCGGCGGGGAGGTCCACGCGGATGGTCGTGCCCCTTCCGACCTCGGAGTCCGCCGCGACCGTCCCGCCGGCCTGCACGACGATGCCGTACACGGTGGCCAGACCGAGCCCGCTCCCCTTCTCGGGCCCCTTCGTCGTGAAGAACGGCTCGAAGATGCGCGGGAGGACCTCCGGCGCGATGCCCGTGCCCTCGTCGCGGACGGTGATCCGCACCATGTCCCCGCCCCCGGGCCCCTCCCCGGGGACGCGGCGGGCCGCGAGGGTGAGCGTGCCGCCGCGGGGCATGGCGTCCCGCGCGTTCATCACGAGATTGAGGAGCACCCGCGTGAGCTGGGCCGGGTCCATGAGCACCCAGCCGGCGTCGGGTGGAGCGTCGACGTGGACGGAGACGTCCTCCGCGAGCACGCGCTCGAACAGGGCGGCGGCGTCGGAGAGGAACCCGGCGACGGCGATCTGCTGGCGCTGCACCACCTGGCGGCGGCCGAAGGCGAGCAACTGCCGCGTGAGGGCGGCCGCCCGGCCGGCGGCGCCCCGGATGGCGGCCGCGTGACGGCGGAGTTCGGGATCCTCGGTGGAGCCCTCGATCAGCTCGGCGTGCCCGAGGACGACCACGAGGAGGTTGTTGAAGTCGTGCGCGATGCCGCCAGCGAGGCGGCCGATGGCCTCCATCTTCTCCATCTCCTGCATCCGCGCTTCCCCGGCCCGCCGCGCGAGGTCGGCGGCGTCCCTCTCCGCCACCGCTGCCTGCAGGGAGTCCAGCATGCGATTGACGGCCGCCGCCGTGGTGCCCAGTTCGTCGGCGCCCTCCAGGCGGATGCGGTGCCCGAGGTCCTCCGGACGGGCGATCCTCTCGACGTCGGCACCGAACGTGCGCAGCCTCCGGATCACCTGGCGATCGAGGAGCACGACCACGGCCGTCGCCATGGCGACGCCGCAGACGAGAATCGCGGCCACGAGGTAGCCGAGGGCGGCGCGCCCCTCGCGCATCAGCCGGCGGTCCACGCGCGCGGCCAGGATCGCCGAGGGGGAGCCGGCCTCGTCCGACAGCCGCACGGCGGCCTCCATGGTGTCCGCGTCGACGACGGCGCGCCAATCCCCCTCCGCGGCGGAGTCCCCGGGGGCCTGTGAGGACACGGAGACCGACGCCCCGGCGAGCGCGGAGTAGCGCGACAGCACGCGGTCGTCCAGCACCCGCGCCACGAGCAGCGAACCGGGGGAGGGCCCCGACACGTCGCTGCGGAGCACGGGGCGGCTGGCGTGGAGGACGACCCACGGCGGCGCGGAGACCACCCCCCGCGCGCCGCCCGGGCGGGCGCCCCTGTGGGCCGCGGCGCGCAGGCGCTCCAGGAGTCCCGCCGGCGGCTCCCCGTGCGCCGACGCGCCGGGCGGCACCCACCGCGCGCAGGCGAGCCGACCCGCCGCGTCCACGAGCAGCACCGCGTCGACGCGGAGGTTCACCAGGCTGTCGGGCTGGAGGTTCACCTCGGCGAAGTCGGGCCGCGTCCCCGCGAGGAACTCGAAGGAGTCGTCCCACTCCGACCAGTCGCCGGCGGTCGCGTGCAGCGCGGCGAGGTCCTCCTGGACCGCGCTGCGGAGCGATCGAGCCGTCCGTCCCAGCGCGTCCGCCTCCAGGTCCCGCAGGGTGCCCATCCAGAGCGTCCACACGACGGAGACCACGAGGGCGCTCAACGCGAGGAGCGTCAGGCCCGGGATCCAGAGCACCTTCTGGCGCAGGGTCATGGGGACCGACCTCCCCCCCCGGAGGCCGTGGAGCCACCACGCGCGGCCGCCTCGCGGGCCGGGAGTCCGGGCCGGGACCCCGTGGGCCCGTCCCGTGGCTGGCGCGATCCCGCGCTGTCGGTCGTCATGGACTCCTTCCGTCGAGTCCGGTTCCCCCTCCGCCCCGGCCCGCCGGCCCTTCGACCCGGCGCGGCTCACGGAGGGGTTCCTCACGGCCCTTCAGGTCGGGAGCGGGGCGCCGTCGGGTCGGGACCGGAAGGTGCGCGGCCACCACGCCGACGGCGGGTCGGGGGAGCACGGAACACGGCGCCCCCGCGGGGCCCCCGCCTCGAGCGACGCCGCGCCCCGACCCGGCCCCGGGCGGGACGCCCCGTCGCCCTCCGATGGTGGAGGGAATCCTAGGTGCCAGCGCGCACCGGAGGGGCCGCGATTCCGGTCACAGCGCGGGACCGCGGTCACGGGGCGCGCGGAACGACCGCTCAACCCGAGAGCGCGCGCACGATGACCTCCTGCACCCAGCCGAGATGCTCGATGAGGACGTACGCGCGCACCTTCTCCCGGTCGAGGGACGCCAGGTCGTCGGCGCCGTCGAGCATCTGGGGTTCCAGGGCGTGCGCGTCGGCGAGGGAGACGCGGGCGGCGGCGAGGGCGGAGAGCCAGGCCGATTCATTGCCCGCGGGGATGGACAGCCGGCCGCGCGACGCGGCGACGCCCGCGCGCAGGCGGAGCCCCGCCAGATCGGCGCGGACGATCTCGCGGGCCGACTGGAAGAGGCGGCGGACCTCCGGCGCCGCGAGGCGCTCCCACTCCTCCTGCTCCTCGCCACCGTCGGCGTGAACGCGGCGGTCGAGCAGGCCGGGAACGCCGGGGGCCGTGTCGTCGAGGATGGCGGGGAGGGCGAGCACCGCCGCCGTGGCCAGCGGCGGCATCCCCTCCAGGACGAGGGCGCCCGACTTCCGGATCCGGCGCGCCCGCAGGCTACTCCACCCTCTCGAGGGTCGTCCGCAGGTGGGCGGCGAGCAGTTTCACGGCGTACGTCTCCGCGCGCTCGCGGTCGCCCGTCCAGAGGACGCTCCGGCCCTGCCGGTGGACCTCCATCATGTGGGTCTCCGCCTTCGGGCGGGGATAGCCGAACACCGTCATGAAGACGTGGGTCACGTAGGACATGAGGTTCACCGGGTCATCGTGGACGACGACCTGCCACGGGGGGGCGAGGCGGGACTCCGTCCGGGTGTCGGACTCGCGGACCGGGACCGGGGCCTTCGGCATCCCCCCATCGTACGGCGGCGACCGCAGCGGGTGACTCGTTGGCGCACCGCGCGCGCCCCTCTACCCTGTGGAGTCCGCGGGCCGGACGGCCGCACCGGGCCTTCCCGCCGCGGGGAGAGGGGATCGCATGTCAGTCCCGGGAACGTTCGCTCGCGCCGCCCTCGGCGCGCTGCTGGCCGTGACCGTCGTCGGCCTGCCGGCGCTGGGCGACGGGCGGCGGCCGCGCGGGGTGCCCCCGTCGGAGCCCTCCCTCGGGCCCGCCGTCGCGGCGACCCGTCCGCCCGTCCTGTTCATCGCCAACCGGGGACAGGCCCATCCCCGGGTGGATCTCTACGCCCCCCTCCGGGACGGCGCCCTCTACCTCGGCCGGGACGGGCTCACGCGCCTCCTCGTGCGGGACGGGACGGCGTGGGCCGTCCGGCAGACCTTCGCCGGCGCGCGGCCCGACCTGCGGTTCGAGATGGAGTCCGAGGCGCGGACGCGGTTCCACTTCCACCGCGGAGGCCCGCGGGGCTCGACGACGGACGTGCCGTCGACGACCCTCGCCCGCTGCCGCGATCTCCTCCCCGGCGTGGACCTCGTGGTGGAGGCCCGCCCCGGCGCCGTGGAGTACTCGCTGCGCGCGGCGCCCGGCGCCGACGTGGCCGCTCCCACGGTCGCCTGGGCCGGCGCCACGTCCGTCCGCCGGACGGAACGCGGCACCGTGGAGATCGCCACGCCGGCGGGGAGCTGGGAGGAGTCCGCGCCGCGGGCCTGGCAGGAGCTCCCGGCGGGGGGACGCCGCGAAGTCGCCGCCGCGTGGGGGGTGCCGGTGCGGAGCGCCGACCTGTCCTTCCGCGCCCCGTTCCTCCTCGGTCCCGTGGACCCGTCCCTGCCGCTGGTGATCGACCCCGCGTTCCCGGCGTACTCGGGGTACGTCGGGGGCGCCGGCTCGGAGGGAGTGCTCGGGGTGGCGGCCGCGGCGGACGGTTCGGCCGTCGTCGTCGGAGGCACGACCTCCCCCCAGGACACGTTCCCGGTGAAGGTGGGGCCGCAGGCGGTGTTCGCCGGCGCCCTCGACGGCTTCGCGGCGCGGGTCTCCGCCGACGGCGCGGGGCTCGCCTGGTGCGGCTACGTGGGGGGAGCGGGATTCGACGAGGCGACCTGCGTCGCGCTGGCCGCGGACGGGAGCGTCGTCCTCGGCGGCAGGACGACCTCCGACGGGGAGACGTTCCCCTTCGTGGTGGGGCCCTTCGCGGTGAACGCGGGGAACCAGGACGTGTTCCTGGCCCGCATCGCCGCCAACGGGGCGACCCTCCTCTCGTCGGGATTCCTCGGCGGGGCCGGGAGCGACCTCTGTCACGCCCTGGCGCTGGACGCGACGGGAAACATCGTCCTCGCGGGGGAGACGTACTCCTCGGCAGCGACGTTCCCGGTCCTCACCGGTCCCGGCCTGATCCACCGCGGCGGACCGGACGCCTTCGTCGCGAAGATCGCGTCCACCGCGGACGCCGTCCTCTGGTGCGGCTATCTCGGCGGGACGGGCGACGACCGCGCGTGGGGGGTGGCCGTGGCGCCGGTGTCCGGACGGATCCTGGTGGGCGGGGGGACGACCTCCGCGGCCGCGAGTTTTCCGGTGGTCGGCGGGGTCGGCCCCGTGGCGTCGGGCGGCGAGGACGGCTTCGTCGCCGCGGTGGCGGCGGACGGCACCGGTCTCGCCTGGTCGGGGTTCGTGGGCGGGTCGGCTGCGGATCGCGTGCGGGCCGTGGCGGCGGGCGGCGACGACTCGCTCCACTTCGCCGGCTGGTCCGACTCCGAGGATGTCGCCGTCACCGGCGTGCCCGATCTCACGCACAACGGCGGCCGCGACGCCCTCGTGGGTCGCGTGTCGGCGGGCGGTGCGTTGGCTGCCCTCGGCTACGTGGGCGGGTCCGGGGACGACGAGGTCGGCGGCATCGCGGTGGACGCCGCGGGCGGCGTGCTCATCGCCGGCACCACCACCAGCGACGCGTCCACCTTCCCCGAGCGCGGCGGGCCGGGCCTCGCGCACGGCGGCTTCCGCGACGCGTTCGTGGGTGGACTGAAGGCGGCGGGTCGGGGCTGGGCCTACCTCGGCTACCTGGGAGGCGCCGGCCTGGAGACGGCGCAGTGCATCGCGCTGGACCCCGTGAACGGCCAGCCCGTCGTGGGGGGCACCGGCGAATCGCTCCCGTCCCCCACGGGGCCCGGGACGGAGTACTCCGGCTCCGTGGACGCCATCGTGGCCCGGTTCGATCCCTCCGCGTACACGCACGTGGCGACGGCCGTGCTGGAGGTCGCGAAGGGCGTGCTCAAGGACTCCACGAAGGAGGGGAAGGACGCCTTCAACGCCAGGGGCTCCATCACCCTCGGCGCGGAAGCCGGCGACGCGCCCTTCGATCCCGCCGGGGACGACCTCTCGTTCTGGTTCGGCGACGGGGAGGCCCCCGTGGCCCTGCAGATCGGCGCCGGCGACGCGGGCTGGAAGGTGAAGGGGACGAAACTCCAGTGGAAGAGCCCGAAGAAGACCTTCCCGATCCTGAACCTGGTCCTCGATCCCGGCCGCGGCACGTGGTCCTTCAAGGCGACGCGGCTGCAGTTCGGCGCGCCGCCCGGGGGCGAGGTGGGGATCACCCTTCAGGGCGGGCGCATCGACACCGACCGGGACGCCACGTGGACGGAGAAGAAGCCCGGCGTCCTGAAGGCTCCCTGACCGGCAGCCGTGCGGATCGAGGAACTCGACTTCGACCTGCCGCCGGAACTCGTCGCGCAGGAACCCGCCGCGGAGCGGGACGGCTCCCGCCTCCTCGTGCTGGACCGCGGGAGCGGGGCGGTGGAGCACCGGCGGTTCCGCGACCTGCCGTACCTCCTCCGCCCCCGGGACCTGCTGGTCCTCAACGACGCCGCCGTGTTCCCCGCGCGGCTCGATCTCCGGCGCGCCACGGGAGGCCGGTTCGACGCGCTCCTGCTGGAGCCCGACGCCGGGGGGGACGCCCTCGCCTGGGTCGCGCTGGTCAACGCCCACGGGAAACTCCGCGCGGGGGAGCGGCTCCTGGTGGAGAGGGGCGGCGGGGCCTCGGCGATCCTCGTGGAGCGGCGGAGCGGCGGCTCCTGGCTGCTCCGGTTCCAGGGCGTCCCGGACGTGCGCGCCCTGGCGGACCGCGCGGGGCGGGTGCCGCTCCCGCCCTACATCCGCAGGGACCGGGACGGGGACCCCCGCGACGCCGTCGATCGCGGCCGGTACCAGACCATCTTCGCCGGGGACCCGGTGGCCGTCGCCGCGCCCACGGCGGGGCTCCACTTCACGCGCGCGGTCCTGGACGGATGCGCGGGGAGGGGCATCGGCTCCGTGGCGGTGACCCTGGCGGTGGGGCCCGGGACGTTCCGGCCGGTGAAGGCCGCCACGCTGGAGGAGCACCGCATGCACGCGGAGCGGTGGCGCGTGCCCCCGCCCGCCGCGGACGCCGTCCGCGCGGCGCGCACCGCCGGGGGCCGCATCGTGGCCGTGGGGACGACGGCGGTGCGCACCCTCGAGGCCGCCGCCGCGGCGTCCTCCGACGGACTCCCCGCCGCGGGCCGCGGCGACACGGCGCTCTACATCCTCCCCGGCTACCGGTTCCGCGCCGTGGACGCGCTGCTCACGAACTTCCACCTCCCCCGGTCGACGCTGCTGGCGCTGGTCATGGCGTTCGGCGGCGTGGAGCCGGTGCGCACCGCCTACGCCGAGGCGGTCCGCGAGCGGTACCGGTTCTTCTCCTACGGGGACGCCATGCTCGTGACGTGACGGGGTCTACAATCCCGCCCGTGCCGGAGCCCGCCCCCGAACCGCCTCCCGGAGACGCCGCCGCCCGCGCCGCGGAACTCCGCCGGCAGGTGCGCGAGCACGACTACCGCTACCACGTGCTGGACGCGCCGGTCATCGCCGACGGCGAGTACGACGCGCTCTTCCACGAGTTGCGCCGACTGGAGGAGACGTACCCGGCGCTGGCCGTGCCCGATTCGCCCACGCGTCGCGTCGGCGGGGAGCCCCTCCGCGCGTTCGCGACGCGCCCCCACTCGCTCCCCATGGTGTCCCTGGACAACGTGTTCGGCGAGGCGGAGTTCCTCGAGTGGGACCGCCGCGTGCGGGAGACGTGGCTCGGGGAGCCGGACCGCGTGGTGGACTACTCCGCGGAGCCGAAGATGGACGGTGTCGCCGTGGAGGTCGTCTACCGCGACGGGCGCGCGGAGGCGGGACTGACGCGAGGCAACGGGTTCGAGGGGGAGGACGTGACCCTCAACCTCCTGACCATCGAGGCGGTCCGTCGCCCGCTCCGCGGCGATCGCCGCCCGGTACCGCGGCTGCTGGAGGCGCGGGGCGAGTGCTTCATGACGAAGGCGGATTTCCTCGCGCTCAACCGCGGGCTTCTGGATGCGGGCGAGGAGGGCAAGGCGAACCCGCGCAACTCCACCGCCGGTTCCCTCAAGCAGAAGGACCCGTCGGTCACGGCGGCGCGGCCCCTGCGCGTGGTGTTCTACGCCGCGGGCCTGCTGGAGGCGGACGATCCGCCGCGCGGCCACGGGGCCCTGCTGGAGGCGTTCCGGGACTGGGGTCTCCCCGTCCCCGACGACGCGCGGCTCTGCCGGGGCGCCGCCGAGGTGACGGAGTACCTGCGCGCCGCCGAGACACGGCGTGACGCGCTGCCCTACGAGGTCGACGGTGTCGTGGTGAAAGTCGACGACGTCGCCCTCCAGGAGCGCCTGGGCAGCCGGACCCGCTCGCCGCGCTGGGCGGTGGCGTACAAGTTCCCCCCGCGCCAGGGCACCACGGTGGTCGAGGACATCCAGGTGCAGGTGGGACGGACCGGCGCGCTCACGCCGGTGGCCCACCTCCGCCCCGTCGGGATCGGCGGCGTGACCGTCTCGCGGGCGACGCTCCACAACCAGGACGAGGTGCGGCGGCTGGACGTGCGCGTCGGGGACACCGTGGTCGTGGAGCGCGCCGGGGACGTCATCCCCAAGGTGGTCCACGTGGTGCGCGAGTCGCGTCCCGCCGCGTCGACGCTGTTCCGGTGGCCGGAGGCGTGCCCCGCCTGCGGCGGCTCCGTGGAGCGCACCGACGACGAGCCCCTCTCGTACTGCACCAACATCGCGTGTCCCGAGCAGGTGAAGGGGCGCATCCTCCACTTCGCGTCCCGCCTCGCCCTCGACATCGAGGGGCTCGGCGGGAAACTCGTGGATCAACTGGTGGACCGGGGGCTCGTCCGCGATCCCGCGGACCTCTGGAGGCTGGACGGCACGACCCTCGCCGGTCTCGGACGCATGGCGGAGAAGAGTGCCGCCAACCTGGTGGTCGCGCTGGAGACCGCGCGGGCCCGGGCGACGCTGCCGCGCCTCCTGTTCGGGCTCGGCATCCGCCACGTCGGCGAGGCGACCGCCCGCGATCTGGCCCGGCAGTTCGGCACCATGGATCGCCTCCGCGATGCGACCATCGAGGATCTCCTCCTGGCGCCGGACGTGGGTCCCGTCGTGGCGGCTTCCGTGCACGGGTTCTTCCGCGAGCCGCGCAACCTGGACGTGCTGCGCCGGCTGCGGGAGGACGCGCGCATCGAGCCCCCGGTGGAGGAGGCGCCGCCGGCGGCGGGGCCCTTCGCGGGGAAGACCGTGGTGTTCACGGGCACGCTGGCGCGGTGCGGCCGCGAGGAAGCGGAGGCGATGGTCCGGCGGCTGGGCGGGAAGGCCGTGGGCTCGGTCTCCCGGAAGACCGGCTTCGTCGTCGCCGGCGACGCCCCCGGGAGCAAGGTGGAGAAGGCGAGGGCGCTCGGAGTCCCCGTGCTGGACGAGGAGGAGTTCCTCCGGCTCGCGGGGGGTTCCGGGGCGCCGCCGGCGGACTGAGGATTCCCCGTCCCCGGCAGCCCGCGCGGTATGCTGACCGCGGACCTGCGAGGAGGGCATCCCGTGAACGACCGCGTGCGCACCGTCGTCGGCCTGGCCGCCGGCGTCGTCCTGTCCGGCTGCCTCGGGCTCCACCCCCAACCGGGGACCGTGGAGCGCGGCTCGTCGGGCCTGAGCCCCGGGCTCAACCCCTGGCCCGGCACGTCCGGGACCGGCGGCGGCCTCTCCACCGGATTGAGCGCCCGCCCGGCCGTCGTCGAGCGCGGCAGCGGCCTCCGTACGGGACTCTCCGCGCGGCCCGAGGTCGTCTCCCGGGGCGGGGGCCTCACGACGGGGCTGAGCCCCATCCCGTCGGGCCTCGAGCGGGGCCCCATGTTCGCGTTCGGCCTCGACCCCACGCCCGGCACCCCGCCCGTCGTGACCGACCGCGACTCCGCGGTGGTGGCCGCCGCGGTGCCCACGACGCCCGTCGCGGTGAGGAAGGCCGGCTCCCCGGGCGCCACCCCGGCGCCCGCGCCCGCCGCCGCCGCCGCGCCCGCCGTCGTCAAGGCCCCGCCCCCTCCTCCCCCTCCGCCCCCGGTGCAGTTGCGGCTCCGGTTCCCCATGGGGCGGGAACTCCGCTACGTGATGACCATGGACCAGTCCATCCGCATGCCCGCCATGGGAGAGGCCGCCGACACCCAGACGGCCATGGGGATGGACATGACGCAGCGCGTCGTCGAGACCCTCCCCGACGGCGCCGCCGTGGTGGAGCAGACCATCGACGCGCTCCGCTTCCAGATGACGAACATGATGATGGGGGAACTGTCCTTCGATACGCGCAAGCCGGAGACGGTGGAGGAGTTCGGCAACAGCGTGCTTGCGCAGATGCAGCCCGCCGTGCTGGCGCTCCCCCGGATGGCCGGCACCAAGGTCCGGATCACCATGCGCCCCGACGGCACCATCGGCGACATCCGGGGCATGGAGGAGATGCTCGGCGCGCTGGGCGGGACCGGCATGGGCATCGACTTCAAGCAGCTCGCCGGCTCCGCGGGCCGCCTGCCCGACGACGAGGTGCGCACGGGCCTGTCGTGGTCCGTCGACTCCGTCGCGGACATGCCCGGTGGCGGGAAGATGACGACGAAGGGGAAGTCCACGGTCACCGCGTGGGACCCGGCCGCCAAGTCCGCAACGGTCGCCGTGGAGGCGGTCCTCGAACTGAAGACCGACCCCGCCCCCGCGGAGGGCGGGGCCGGGGAGGACCCCCAGGCGGCGGCGCTCCGCGAGGCGATGAAGAACATGAAGATCCGGGACGGCACCGTGAAGGGGGAGCAGGTGATGGACCTCGCCCGCGGCGTGAACGTCCGCGTCACCACCTCCTCGACGATGATCATGGAGATGCCCAACCCCATGGACCCCGACGCGGCCATGGAACTGCACATGACCATGTCGATGAAGCAGGAGTTGCAGCCGTAGCGAGGGCCCCTTGGGTCCCACGGCGAACCGCGGCGGCGCGCTCCTCGCCGCGGCGGTGCTGCTGGCCGCCTGCGGCGGCGGCGGCGAGGACTGCTCCCTCCGATGGCAGGAGGGCGCCGTCACGACGTGGGTCCACGGGACCGAGTCCTCCGGCGGCACCATCGCCGGGGTCGGCGGACTGCTCCGCGCCGATTTCACGGTCCGCGAGACCATCCTCCAGGCGCCCCCCGGCCAGGGCGCGCTGCGGGGTCTCCGCGTGGAACGCATCGTCGCCGAGCGGAAGGCGGACGGGAGCGATGCGACGGAGCGCTGGGACTCGTCGGCATCGACCGGCGGCGCGGCCTTCGAGGGTCGGGCCGCGGTGCTGCGGCGCCTCGTGGGCACCGAACTGGACGTGTGGAGCGGTCCCACCGGCGAGATCGAGTCCTTCGATCGGCTGGAGTCCTCGCGCGAGCGCGCCGCGGAGGGACTCCCGCCGGACTCCCCCGAACGGGCGTTCCTCCAGGGGTTCCTCCAGCCCGCGTCCCTCCGGCTCCTCCTGGGCACGCCGGTCCGCCTCCCCGGCGGCCCCGTCACGGCCGCCCAGCCGTGGCCCTACATGGAGGTGCGGCTCCTGCCGGCGGAGAGCGCGGGCCTCCCGGCGGTGCTCTACTGCATGGGCACGGGCCGGCTGGCGTCGGTGACGGAGGGGGTGGCGCGGATCGAGGTCGCCGGCGACGTCGTCCTGGACCCGCCGGAGGGGGCACCCGGCATCCCCGAACCCCTGCTCCCGTTCCGCAATCTCCTCCGGCTGACGAAGGGGACCTTCCAAGGGTTCGCGCGCGTGGAGACCGCCTCGGGCCGCCTCCTCGACGGGGAGCACGTGATGGAACTGGACCTCGTGTTCAGCCCCCCGGGGGACCCGAAGGACGTCGCGTTCTCCCACCGCATCGTGGCACGGGTCCGGCGCGAGTAGACGCGGGGCGACTCAGGGAGACTCCAGCGGGAGGCCCGTGGTCGACTCCGCGCCGGGCGCCGGAGCCGGCCGATCCAGCGCCGCCAGCAGGGCGCGCGCCGCCCCCTCCGGGTCGTCGGCACCCAGGAGGGCCGCGCAGACGGCGAAGCGCGAGCAGCCCGCGTCGGCGGCCCGCCGCACGTTGGCGGGGGTGATGCCGCCGATGGCGAAGGCCGGCAGCGGGAGGCGCAGCGACACCGCGCCCGCCGCCTCGGGCCCGATGACGCGGACCGGCGTCCCCTTGGTGGCGGTGGGGTAGACCGGCCCGATGCCGACGTAGTCGGCGGTGCCGGCCGCGGCGCGGCGCGCCTGCTCGAGGTCGTGGGTCGTGACGCCGAGAATCGCCTCCGCCCCCAGCGCCGCCCGCGCCTCCTGCGGCGGGAGGTCACCGGGCCCCACGTGGGCCCCGTCGGCGCCGCACTCCGCGGCGAGGTGGACCCGGTCGTTCACGAGGAGCAGCGCCCCCGCCTCCCGCGTGACGGCGCGGAGATCCCGCGCCACCGCCAGGAACTCGTCGTCCGCCAGGTGCTTGTCCCGCACCTGCACCACGGAGACGCCGCCGCGGCACGCCGCGGCCACCGCCTCCACCAGCGGGAGGCGGGCGTGGGCCGTGGTGGCGAGCAGGTACAGGCGGGCCGCGGCAAGCCGCTCCCGGCGCGACGAAGGGGCCGTCATGGGCGGGAGATCCTACAATCCGTGCGCGGACCGGGAAACCGGCGCCGCGCGGAGGAGCCATGGCGGCGGAGGCGAGGCCGGGAATCGGGCGACGCGTGAAGGCGGCGGTCCTCGGGCTGGTGCCGGGGCTGGCCCACGTGCTCGTCCTGGATCGTCCCGGCGTCGGGACCGCCTACTTCCTGATCTTCATGGCCGGGGTCGACGCCGTCGTCGCGGCCCGCTGGCTGCTGGACGTGGACTGGGCCGCCGACCTCCTTCTCGCGGGGATCGCGGTGGCCGGCCTGGTCTGGCTCGTCGCCTTCCTCGACATGGCGCGCCTCGCGTTCTTCCGCGACTACGAGAAGCGGGCGGAGGAGCGGAGGACCCTCGCGGGTCGTGGTGTGCGCGCCTACGCGGCGGGACGGCTGGGCGAGGCGCGAACCGCGTTCCGCGCCTGCCTCGCGCTGGACGCCCGGGACGCGGACGCCCTGTTCTGGTACGGCTGCATCGAGGCCCGCCGCGGGAAGCGACGCCGGGCCCGGCGGGCGTTCCGGCGCTGCGTCCGCCACGACCTCGACGGGAAGTGGGCCTGGCAGACGGGCGTGGAACTGGAGCGGCTGGAGTCGGGGGCTTGACAGGGCGCCGGCATCCGTACGATGGGGACCGTCCCCGTCGCCGCCCAAGGAGGCTTCCGTGACCCGTCGCCCCGCCGTCGCCGCCCTCGCCCTGGCCGCCGCCGTCGTCGCGTCGGCGCCGTCGGCGGGCGCCGACGACCTCGTGCTGAAGAACGGCCGCACGCTCTCCGGGAAGGTCACCGAGTCCGGCGACCTCGTCGTGCTGGAGCGCCCCGGGATGCGGATGGACCTCCGGCGGGACGAGGTCGCCGAGATCCGCCGCGCGCCCACGGCCCGCGAGGAACTGGCGACGCGCCTCTCCCGCCTCGACCCGAAGGACGCCGAGGCCCACCACCGGCTCGGCCTCTGGGCGGCGTCGAAGGGACTCGCCGCCGAGGCACGGGAAGCGCACGAGAAGGCCGTCTCCCTCGACGGGGACCATGCCGGCGCCCGCCGCGCGCTGGGCCAGGTCAAGTGGGAGGGGAAGTGGCGGGACGAGGCGGCGCTGATGAAGGAGCGGGGGTTCGTCCAGGTGGACGGCGCGTGGGTCGCCGCCGAGGAGGCCGACGCTCTCCGCAAGGCCCCCATCCCGCCGGAGCGGCGGGCGGCGCTGGAGGCCCGCGCGGCGGAGGGGCGCCAGCGCCGCGCCATCAACGCCGCGTTCCGGCGTCTCGCCAGCGCCGAGGCCCGCGAGCGGGCCGCCGGCGAGCGCGACCTCGTCACCGTGGCAAGGGAGCGCGGCGACGCCGTGCTGGAGGCCCGGGCCCCGGAGGTCCGCGCCTACTACGACGGCGTCCACGCCGCCCTCGCAGAGGCGCGCGCCCGGGCCACCGTCGAGGTCCGCGCCCAGTGGGTGACCCTGAAGCGCCCCATCCAGACCTTCGAGACGAGCCTGGGCGGCTTCTCCAGCCCCGTGCGGCTCCAGTTGCCGGAGGTCTCCGTCGTCCGCATCAACACCACCGTCGTCCTGCCCCTGCAGATCGACGAATGGGACGACTAGCCCCGCCTGTCACTCCGGCAGCCGGCGCGCGCCGGCCCCATCCTTCCCTGTCAGGCTGACACCGCCGGCGGGGCCGGGGGTTCGGTCCGCAACCGGCGGCCGGGCATGGAGTTGCGCGTACACACCGCCCCCGGCACAGGGGTTGCTCCCTTGGCGCTACGCATGTTTGCGGTGACTCCGTGGTTTCCCACCCCGCTCGCTCGGTCCTGCTCGCCGACGACGACCCCGGCCTCCGGGAGTCGCTGGCGGAGGCGCTCGCGCGCGCGGGGTGGAAGACGCTGACGGCGACGGAGGGCGGCGAGGCCGTGGACCTGCTCCGCGTGCGGGTGGTCCGGGTCGCGCTGGTGGATCTCCACATGCCGGGGTTGTCGGGCCTCGAGACGGTCCACGCGCTGCACGGCATCGAGGAGATCCTGCCCGTGGTCGCCATGACCGCGGACCGGGATCGTTGGCGCCGCGACGAGGTGGTGGCCGCCGGGGCGTTCGAACTGCTCTGGAAGCCGCTGCGCGTGGACGTCGTGCTGGAGACGCTGGAGCGCGCGCTGCACGTCTGGGATGCCCCCGCGGGCGGGGCGGCCCCGGTGGGTGGCGGAACGACCTAGGATTCAGAGAGTGGCGTTGTCCGGGCCCCGCGGGTCCGGCGAGGAGGGTATCGAACGATGGCGAGCAAGGCTTCCACCGCGACGAAGACGGGCCCCGGCGTCAGGCCGCTGGGCGACAAGGTGCTGCTGAAGCGCGTCGAGGCGCAGGCGAAGTCGGCGGGCGGGATCGTGATCCCCGACACGGCGAAGGAGAAGCCGCGCGAGGGTCGTGTCGTCGCGCTGGGCTCCGGCCGCCGCCTCGACGACGGCTCCATCGTCGAGTTCCAGGTGAAGGAGGGGGACCGCGTGCTGTTCTCCTCCTACGCCGGCACCGAGGTGAAGCTCGAGGGCCAGGACTACGTGATCATGGGCGAGGACGACATCCTCGCGGTTCTGGAGTAGAGGCCGGGCCCGGCCCCGGCCGGGTGGCGTCGGGCAGGACGCGCGCCCGCCGCTCCCACGAAGGAAACGTTCCACCAGGAAGGAGACCCCCATGGGTGCCAAGAAGATCGCCTACTCCCAGGACGCTCGCGAGTCCATCCGCCGCGGCGTCCGTCAGCTCGCGCGGGCCGTCAAGGTCACGCTCGGTCCCCGCGGCCGCAACGTCGTCATCGAGAAGTCCTTCGGCGCGCCGACGGTGACCAAGGACGGCGTCACCGTGGCGAAGGAGATCGAGCTCGAGGACGCCTACGAGAACATGGGCGCGCAGATGGTGCGCGAGGTCGCCTCCAAGACCTCCGACGTGGCCGGCGACGGCACCACGACGGCCACCGTCCTCGCCGAGGCCATCTTCGAGGAGGGCCTCCGCCACGTCACCGCGGGCGCCTCCCCCATCGGGATCAAGCGCGGCATCGAGGCCGCCGTGGCCTCCGTGGTCGCCAACCTGGAGAAGAACTCCACCACGGTCCGCGACAAGAAGAACCTCATCGCCAACGTGGCCGCCGTGGCCGCGAACAACGACACCGAGATCGGCGCGAAGATCGCCGAGGCCATGGACAAGGTCGGCAACGACGGCGTCATCACGGTGGAGGAGGGCAAGGGCCTCGACACCACGGTCGAGTGGGTCGAGGGCATGCAGTTCGACAAGGGCTACCTCTCGCCGCACTTCATCAACCGTCCCGAGGACGGCGAGTGCGTCCTGGAGAACGCCTACGTGCTCATCCACGAGAAGAAGATCTCCGCCGTGAAGGACCTGCTCCCCGTGCTGGAGAAGGTCGCCAAGGCGGGCAAGCCGCTGCTGGTCATCGCCGAGGATCTCGAGGGCGAGGCGCTCGCCACCCTCGTGGTGAACAAGCTCCGCGGCGTGCTCGACGTCTGCGCCGCCAAGGCCCCCGGCTTCGGCGACCGCCGCAAGGCCATGCTCGAGGACATCGCCATCCTCACGGGCGGCAACGCCATCTTCGAGGACCTGGGCATCCAGCTCGAGAACGTGGACCTGAAGGACCTCGGGCGCGCGAAGCGCATCGTGGTGGACAAGGACAACACGACCATCATCGAGGGCGCTGGCAGCAAGGACGCCATCAAGGGCCGCGTGGCCGCCATCCGCCGCGAGAAGGAGACGACGACCAGCGACTACGATCGCGAGAAGCTCGAGGAGCGGCTCGCCAAGCTCGCCGGCGGCGTCGCCGAGATCCACGTCGGCGCGGCGACGGAGGTCGAACTCAAGGAGAAGAAGGCCCGCGTCGAGGACGCGGTCCACGCGACGCGCGCGGCGGTCGAGGAGGGCATCCTCCCCGGCGGCGGCGTGGCGCTCCTCCGCTCGCAGAGGGGCCTCGACGCCCTCAAGGTCGACGACGACATCCGGCCCGGCGTGGACATCGTGCGCCGCGCCCTGGAGGCCCCCATCCGGCAGATCGCCGCGAACACCGGGGTCGACCCGTCCATCGTGGTGGACCGGATCCGCAACGAGAAGGACTTCAACTACGGCTTCAACGCGCAGACGGAGGAGTACGGCGACCTGCTCAAGGCCGGCGTCATCGATCCGCGCAAGGTCGTCCGCACGGCGCTGCAGAACGCGGCGTCCGTGGCCACGCTGCTCCTCACGACGGAGGCGGTGATCTCCGAGATCCCCGATCCCAAGAAGGACTCCGGCGGTGGCGGTGGCGGCGGCGGGATGGGTGGCATGGGCGGGATGGGCGGCATGGGTGGCATGGGCGGAGGGATGGGCTTCTAGTCTCCGACCCGCCGCAGCGATGGGCGTTCCCACGGGGCGCGGCCGCGAGGCCGCGCCCCGTTTCCGTTGCTACCGGATCCCGTGGGGGTCGTCCGCCAGCCGCTCCGCCAGGGCCAGGTTGGGGCGGGGGTCGGAGGCGGGGTACTCCGCCGCCAGCAGCGCCGCCTCGCGCCGGAGCGCCTCGCGGTCGACGAACTCGCCGCTCGTCCGCAGGACCGACGCGGCGTCGCGGGCGTCGTGGGGGCGCGAGGAGAGGCACTTCAGCAGCACGAAGTCCTGGGGCGTGACGACGCGCAGCCGGGCGCCGGCGACCTGTGCCAGGACCGCGCGCCCGAGGATCCCGTCCCGGAATCGACCGCTCCGCGGGCGGACGAGGTCCACGCAGTTGAGTCCCGTGTCGTCGGGGGCCCCCAGCAGCACGAGGCGGTCCACGGACACGGCGCCGAAGTCGAGTCCCTCGAACGCCGGCCGTGTCCCGATGCCCGCGGCGTCCAGCGCGTCCCGGACCTGGTCCCGGGTCGCGTCGCCGACGGCGAGGTCCACGTCCGTCGTCTCCCGGGGGTCCCCGTAGGCCGCCAGCAGCAGGCCGCCATGGACGGCGTGGGGGATTCCGGCCGTCGTCAGCGCCTCAACGACGCGGACGATCGCCTCGTTCGGGTCGGCCCAGTTCACGTCGGCGGAGCTCCTCGAAGATGGACGTGCGTGCCGCGCGCCACGCCAGCGTCGCTTCGCGAAGGAGGCGGCGCGCCTCCATCGCCCGCTCGAGGCGGCGCGTCAGTTCGTCCGCGGACATGGTGTTCGCCACGTCCCGATCGTAGCGGCCGGAGGCATCCGGCGCGCCGTTCCGGCCGCCGAAACGACCCCCCTCCGGGAGGTTCCCCTACGCCCGCCGTCTGCGGTTCCGCAGGAAGTCCACGAACACCGCGCTCCCGAGATCGTCGGGCGCCGCGAAGTAGGCCTGTCCCTTCGCCGTGCGCACCAGGTCCTCCACGAAGCGCCGGAGCGTCGGGTCCTCGGCGATCATGAAGACCGTGAGCGCCACGCGCTCCCGCCGGCAGAGCACCGCCTCCCGCAGCGTCTTCGACACGATGACGGGGTCGAGGCCGAAGGGGTTCTTGTAGACCATCCCCCCCTCGGTGAGCGCGGAGGGCTTGCCGTCGGTGACCATCACGATGCGGCGGTTCGGGTGGCGGCGGCGGCGCAGCAGCATCCGCGCGCGGCGGAGCGCCTCCCGCGTGTTCGTGTGGTACGGCCCCGCGTTCACGTAGGGGAGGTCGGCCGCCTTGACCGGCCGCGCCTCGTCGCCGAAGAGCACGATGTCCAGCGAGTCCTTCGGGTAGCGGGTCTCCACCAGTTCCGCCAGCGCCATGGCCACCTGCTTGGCGGGCGTGATGCGGTCCTCGCCGTAGAGGATCATCGAGTGGCTGACGTCCAGCAGCAGCACCGTGGCGCAGGACGCGTTGTGCTCCGTCTCGTGGACGCGGAGGTCCTCCTGCCGCAGGGAGACGTCGTCGATGCCGCCGCGGGCCAGCGCCTCCCGGAGCGTCGCCGTGGAGTCGATGGAGGTGGGGGAGTCGCCGAACCGCCAGGGCCGCGTCTCCGGCAGCCGCTCCCCCCCCTCGCCCGTGGAGGGCGTGCGATGGTCCCCGCCGGGCCCGCCGCGCAGGTTCCGGAACATCAGGTCGAAGGCCCCGCGGCGGAGGTCCCGGAGCCCCCGCGGCGCCAGCCGCCGCCGCCCCAGTTCGATGCGGACGATCCCCTCCTTCTCCAGCCGCCCCGCGAACGACTCCAGATCCACCTCCGCCGGGATGTACCCCCGCCGCTGGAGCTCCCGCATCCACCGGAGCGCCTCCTCCACGTCGCCCGACGTGCGCAGCACGAGATCGTCGAACAGTTTCCGCAGCGCGTCGAGCCCGCGGAGCGCGTCCAGCAGTCGGGGATCGAGGGCGGAGTAGAGGAAGCGCATGGAGGGGATGGTAGCCGAGGCCTCCGTGGGGCACGTTCCCTGCGCCGTTCCCGGCGGCGAGGGCGATGCGCTCCCGCCCGCGGTACGCTCGCCCCGGCGCACCGCAGTCCAGGAACCCGGGGGCGATCCCTGGCCGGGGGATGGGAGCAGCGTGAGGCGAGCGCGCAATGGGGGGAGTCGACGCGGCGTGACCGCCCGGGACAGGGTCGCGGCGGGGTTGCCCCGCGCCTCCGGCGGGTCCGGCGATCAGCGGGGGCAGACGACCTTCGCGTTCACGCCGCGCGGGATCACCGACGCAGAGGGTGCGGCGGAAGTCGTGGATGACGCCCACCAGGCGACCAGGTGCCGGGTCGTTCTCGTGACCGCGGAGGATCACGCCGGGCTGAGGCTCGCGCCGGAGGACCCGGCCGACGCGCGGCATCGCCCCGTCGTCATGCGACGGATCCCCCGGGACGGCGACGACTGGCAACTCGCCCGGGATGGCGCGCCCCCCTTCGGGGAGGCGACGGTCTCGCTCGGCATCGTCATCGACGACGCCATCAGCACGGGGGGAGGAGGCTCCTTCGTCATCGAGGACGGGCGCCTGCCGCGCAGCGCCGCGGAGCCCGGTGACACCCGGGTGCTGACCGTGGCCGCGCCGGGACGCCGGGTTCGGGCGGGTCGCGTCACGCTGCCGCCCTCGGGAAGCATCGAGATTGCGGCACTCACGGACATTCCCGACTTCGCGACCGGGTTGCACCGCGGGCCCCTCAGTCCCCGCCCTCCATCCCCGCCAGCATCTCCCGCAGCATGTCCTTGAAGGAGACGCCGCCGTCGAGGTCCTCTCGGGCGATGACGGAGTGCTGGTGGAGGCCCTCGAGGACGAGTTCCATGAGGAGGGTCTCGTCGTCGGCGTGGGCGGCGGCGCCGGTCTCGCGGACGAGGGGGAGGAGGCCGTCGACCTGCTCCAGCGCGGCGCGGTGGGCGACGGCGGTGGAGGCGTCGGACGTGGAGACCGTGTTCCCGGCGGCGAACCAGCGCACGACGGGCCGGTAGGCGTCGTCGGGCTCCACCGGCGGGGCGTCGGCGGCGCCGCGCTTCCCGCGGCCGCGCTTCGGGGTCCCGTGCACGGTCGGGAACCGCGACTCGAAGGCCCGCCGCACGGCGGCGCCGAGGACGCGCCGGGCCACGGCGGCGGTCCCCTGCTGCTCCCCCTCGTAGACGAGTTCCATCTTGCCGACGAGCGCGGGCACGGCGGCGTAGAGGTCCATGACGCGGGCCTGCACGCGGGACTCGCCGGCGAGGAGGCCGCGGCGCTCCGCGTTGCTGACGACGCACTCCATGGCGCTGATGGCGGCCCGCTGGCTGACGCCGCTGGCGGGGTCCACGAACTCGCTCCGGCGCGCCTCGAACACCGCCTCCTCGACGGCGCGCTCCACCAGTTCGGGAACGACCACCTCGACGGGCCCGTCCCGCCGCGTCCACGCCTCCTGCCGCGTGATGGCGAGGCCGTCGTCCACCGTGCGGGGGTAGTGGGTGAGGACCTGGGAATCGATGCGGTCCTTGAGCGGCGTGATGATGCTGCCCCGGTTCGTGTAGTCCTCGGGGTTGGCGGAGAAGACGACCAGCAGGTCCAGCGGCAGGCGCACGGGGAAGCCGCGGATCTGCAGGTCCCGCTCCTCCAGGATGTCGAGGAACGCCACCTGGATGCGCGCCGGCAGGTCGGGGAGTTCGTTCACCGCGAAGATGCCCCGGTTGGTGCGCGGGACGATCCCGTAGGTGATGGATTCCTCGTCGGCGTAGGTGCGGCGCTCCACGGCCGCCTTCACCGGGTCGATGTCGCCGACGAGGTCGGCCACGGTGACGTCCGGGGTGGCGAGTTTCTCCCGGTACCGCTCCGCGGGAGGGATCCACGCCACGGGGAGGTCGTCCCCCCGCTCGTCGGCGAGGCGGCGGCAGCGGCGGCAGGCGGGCGCCAGCGGGTCGTCGTGGATCTCGCAGCCCTCCACCACGGGGAGCCAGGGGTCGAGCAGGGTCGTCAGGGCGCGCAGGATGCGGGACTTCGCCTGGCCGCGGAGACCGAGCAGGATGAAGTCGTGGCGCGCGAGGACGGCGTTCTCGATCTGCGGCACGACGGTCGCGTCGAATCCGACCACCCCGGGCAGCAGCGGTTTCCCGGCGCGGCGCAGCGCGAGAAGGTTCTCCCGCACCTCGTCCTTCACCGGGCGGGACCGCCAGCCCGACGCGCGCAGCGCGCCCAGGGTGCGGGGGAGTTCCGCGGGGGGACGGGAGCCCATCGGCGCATGGTAGCCGGTCCGCCGGTGCGCTCCCGGGGTCTGCCGGGGGGACGCGTCCCTCTCCGGGTAGCATTCCGCCGCGGAGCCCCCATGCCCAGCCGTCCCCCGCCCCTCGACGCCGCCGGCCTCGCCGCGGCCCTCGCCGATCTCCCCGGCTGGGTCCTCCGCGAGGGCGCCCTCTCGCGCGAGTTCACGTTCGCCGATTTCCCCTCGGCGTTCGGGTTCATGGCCGCCGTCGCCGTGAGGGCCGAGGCCATGGGTCACCATCCCGACTGGAGCAACTCCTGGCGCACCGTGCGCGTGCGGCTGCGGACGCACTCCGCCGGCGGCGTCACGGCGCTGGACGTCGCGCTGGCGCGGGAGATGCAGGCGCTGGCACGCCCGGCCGGCGACGACGCGGAGGTGCGGCGGGCGTGAGCGCGGGGGACTCCGGGAGGGGTGCGAGGGACGCGGCCGCCGCGGCCGCCTGGGAGGCAGGGCGTGCGGCGCACCCGGAGATTCCGCTCGCCCTGGACCTGTTCGCCGTCGGTCTCGCCTCCCTTCGAGAGGACGCGCTGCCGCCGGAGCGCGCGGCCGACTTCTACCTCGCCCAGGCCTGCGCCGCCGGTGCGGACGAAGCCTGGGCGGCCCTCCGCGACCATTGGCTCCCCCGCGTGGAGGCGTTCCTGCGGGGACGCGGTGCCACCGCCGCCGAGGCCGCGACGGTGCGGGAGGGTCTGCCCGGCCACCTCTGGGAGCGGGGTCGGGGCGCTGGCGCGCCGCCCCGCATCGGGACGTTCCGCGGCGACAGCGCGCTCTTCACGTGGCTGGCGGTGGTGGCGCTCCGGCTGCTCCAGCGCGAGCGCCGCGCCGTGCGGGCCGCACCGGGGCCCGCGGTCACTCCGGGGGGCGCCGTGGATCCGGCGCCGACGCCCCTCCAATCGGCGGTCGGGCACGAACAGGCCGCGCGCCTGGAGCACGCCCTGCACGACGCCTGGGGCACGCTCACGCCGCGGGAGTGCCTGGCCGTGCTGCTCCGGTTTCGCGACGGCCTCCCGCAGAAGGAGATCGCGAGGCTGCTGGGCGTCGGCGAGCCGCGCGTGAGCCGCCTCCTCGATGCCGGCCTCCGGCGCCTCCGCGAGGAGGTGGGCCGCCGCCTCCGCGAGACCCCTCCCTACCCCGCGGACGGGGACGGCGCCGCCTGGCGCGCGCTGGAGGAGGCCGTCCGGGCGGAGATGGCAAGAACGCGAACGGCGGGGCTCTAAGTCACCGTTCAACAACAACTGAAAGCATTCGGCCCGCTACGAAGCCCGGGGGCTGCGTTGCTCGTCGGTTGTGGCCCTCGAGGGGCCACGGCCCTCCTCGCGCCTTGCCCGCGGGCTTCTCGCTGGGCCTCGGTGCGTTCCACCTGTCATTGAACGGCGACTAACCGGTGCGGGCGGATCCCGGGGGCGGCGACATGGGCGACGACGCGGTGCGATTCCTTGTGACCCGGGCCGGGGACGGGCCGGTGCCGCCCGGGGACTGCCCCGAGGCGAACGCCCTCGCCGCCTTCGCCGAGGGCGCCCCCGCGGAGGGAGGACCGGGCGCCGAGCGGGAGCCGCTCGAGCGGCACATCTCCTCCTGCGCGGAGTGCCGGGCGCTGGTGGTGGCGCTGGCGCGCGGCAGCGCTGCGGGTGCCGCGCCCGCCGAGCCCCTACGGGAGTTCGACGCAATCACCGCGCTGCCCGGCGCCGCGACACCTCCTCCCGGAGCGCGGGGCCCCGTCCCCGGCGACCGTGGGCCGGCGAGTGAGGGCTTCCCCCGGACGGTGGGCGACTACACCGTGCTCCGATCCATCGGGAGCGGCGGGATGGGCGTGGTCTACGAGGCCGTCCATCGGCAGCACGGCAGGCACGAGGCGCTGAAGGTCCTGAAGGGCGGGCTCGGCGCGTCGCCGGACCTCGTGGAGCGGTTCCACCGCGAGGTCAAGGCGCTCGCGAGCCTCAGCCACGATCACGTCGTCCGCGTCTTCGACGCGGGCACGCTCGAGGGCGACCTCTACTACACGATGCCGCTGCTTCCCGGCTCCTCGCTGGGCGACATCGCCCGCGCCGTGCGCGCGACGGGAGAGACCCCTCCCGGCGCGCGGGCCTGCGAGGTGCTGGACCGTTTCGGGATCCCGGCCGCGGCCCGGGCCGGGCTCGGCCCGGAGCAGGAGTACGCCCTGCGCGCGGCGGCGGCGCTGGTCGGGGTGGCCGACGCGCTGGCGGTCATGCACGAGCGGGGCATCCTCCACCGGGACATCAAGCCGGGGAACCTCCTCGTGGACGAACGCGGGCGCGTCCTGCTCGCCGACTTCGGCCTGGTGCGATGGGGGGACCAGCGCATCACGCGCACCGGCCAGAGCATGGGCACGCCGGCCTACATGAGCCCCGAGCAGGTGGTCTCCGACGGCAGGACGCCGGATGGTCGCACCGACCTCTACGCGCTCGGGGCGACGCTGTTCGAACTGCTCACGCTGCGGCTTCCCCACGAGGGGGACACGGGACTGGAGACCGTGCGCCTGAAGCTCGCGCGCCGCGTGGCGCCGGTGCGCACGTTCAATCCCGCCGTGCCGGAGGACCTGGAGACGCTGATCGGGCGGTGCCTGGAGCGGCGGCGGGAGGACCGCGTGGCGAGCGCGGTCCTGCTCCGGGACGAACTGGAGCGCTTCACGCGGGGCGAGCCGGTGCGCGTGCGCCCGCTCTCCGCGACCGCGCGCACGCTGAACGCGCTGCGCCGCCACCGCCTTCCCTGGGGCGTCGCCGCCGCGGCAGTCCTCGCGGCGGCGGGGTGGCACTTCTCGCGGCCGACGACGCTCACCGTCGCCTCCATCCCCCCGGCGCAACTGTTCCTCGACGGGAAGGAGATCGCGACGACGCCGCTGACCGCCCATCGCATCGCTCCCGGGGACCACGAACTCCGTCTCGTCCGGGACCGGTTCGCCACCTTCGTCCGACCGTTCACGCTGGAGCGCGGCGGCAATCTCGAGATCGACCGGAGCCTCCAGCCCCTCGATCCCGCCGACCCCGTGGCGCTCCGCGCCCTGGCGGCGTCGGTGGGGCTGCAGGTGCCCGAGGTGAAGGTCGAGGTCACGCGCTCGTCGCCCGGCGGCGTGCCGCTCACCCTCCTGTTCCCCCGTGGCCGGACGCTCCGCGCGCCCCCGCGGGTGCGGCTCTGGGTGGACGACGTGGCCGACGGATGGAAACTCGCGATGGAGCGTGCCGGCGAGGCGGGCGAGACTCTCCTCTCCCGCGAACTCGCCGCCACCACGGACTCCCGCGTCGACGTCGCCCTCGACGACGCACTGCGGGAGCGGCTCGACGCCGGGGGCGAGTTCCGCCTGCGCCTGCTCGACGACTCCGGACGCGAGCGGGACCGCTGCGTGTTCACCGTGGTGGACGACGCCACGCGGGAACGCGTGGCGCGGGAGTGGCGAAGCGTCACGGACCGGTTTCCCGAGGGCGGCGGATCGCTGCCCTTCCTCGAGGTCTACTTCCTCCTGTCGCGGGGACTCCACGAGGAGGCGTACGACCGCGCCGTCTCGCTGCGGGAGGTCCTCGGCGAACGTCGCGAGGTCGCGCAGGCCGGCCTCGCCGTCCTCAAGCAGGCCGGCCTCGAGGACCGGGGGTGGTGGCCGCTCTGGGTCGCGCTGGATCGGGAGGCGAAGTAGCAGGGGTTCGCGGACCGCCGCGGTGCGGCGGGAATCGGTGAAAGGGGGACGCATGCGGATCACGGCGCGCGGGTTCATCGTGGCGGGGTTGCTGGCGGCGGCGATCGCGTTGTCGGGGGACGGGGCCGCGGCGGCCTCCCCGCCCGAGGTGTACGCCGCGGTGGAGGGGGTCGGAGCGGGGGGGGAGCGCGTGCTCCTCGTGGCGGGCAGCCGACTGACGAAGTCGAAGCAGTGGATCCTGGAGACGTCGGACGACCCCTCCGAGGTCGTCGGCGTGCTCTCGCCGTCGCTGCGGACGAAGTCCCTCGTGGCGTTCCCGCTGCCGGCCGGGTTCACGAGGGAATCCGGGTTCGACCTGCCGGGGACGTACCGCCTGCGCATGCTGGACGCACGCGGCGTCGACCTGGGCGATCCCGTCCCGGTGAGGATCACGCAGGGCTACGTCGACACGGCCCTTGTGCTCCCCGACTCGCTGGACACGGGGCTCCGGGACGACCTGTCGGATGCGGACACCCTCCAGGGCCATGACGGCGACTGGTACACGAACGCGGTGAACATCGACGCGGGGACCCTGGACCCGGCGCGCTACCGCGCGCGCGACAGCCTCCAGGCGGCGGGGGACGTCGGGACGGGCTCCGCGCAGGTGGCGGCGGGCAACCACCTCCACGACGACCGGTACTTCACGGAGACGGAACTCTCCTCCGCGGGGACGCTCAACACCTCCACGAACCCGGTGGACTGGTCGCGGCTGAAGAACGTCCCCGCTGCCATCGCGTCGGGCTACGCAGCCGGCACGGGGCTGAACCTGTCCGCCAACACGTTTTCCGTTCTCTACGGAAGCGCCGCCGCGACCGCGGTGCAGGGCAACGACTCCCGCGTCCCCCCGGCGCCCGGCGCGGCGGGGCGGATCCTCTACAGCAGCGGGTCCGCGTGGGCGGCCCTATCGCCGGGCACGGACGGGCAGGTGCTGATGCTCTCGGGCGGCGTCCCCTCGTGGGGGACCGGCTCGGTGTCGGCGCCCCTGTCGCTGTCCATCGCCGGCGCCACGGCGACGTCGGCCGCCATCATCGGCACGAACACGGCGACCGGAAGCGGCGTCCGCGGCGTGGGGGTCGACGCGACGGGCGTCGGCGTGTACGGGCAGGGGATGTTCGGCATCCACGGCGTCGCGCGCGTGGGAGGCGGCGCGGGTGTCTACGGCGACGGCGACGCCTTCAACACCTACGGCGTGTGGGGGAACACGGACGCGGGCAGCGCCGACGGCCGCGCGGGCGTCTACGGAAGCCACATCAACGGGACCGGCACGGGGTACGGCGTGCACGGCTACTCCGACAGCAGCCAGGGCACCGGCGTCTGGGGGGAGGGTGGCGCGCTCGGAGTCTACGGATCGACGCTCGCCGCGGGGGTCGCGAACGGGGTCGGCGTGAAGGGCGAGTCGGCCTACACCGGCGGTCAGGACACGACCTACGGCGTGTGGGGGACGGCCGTGTCGACGAAGGCGGCGGGCGTGTACGCGGAGCACTCCGGCACCGGGAACGGTACCGCGCTGCTCGCCCACCTCTCCAGGACCCTGTCCACCGGGGACATCCTCGTGGGCAAGGTCGGGATCAACAACGTCGCCCGCATCGACAACACGGGCAAGGGCTACTTCAACGGTGGCACGGCCACGTCGGGAGCGGACGTGGCGGAGAGCGTGGCGGTGGACGGCC
Source organism: uncultured Planctomycetota bacterium (assembly GCA_964607145.1). Classification (GTDB taxonomy): domain Bacteria; phylum Planctomycetota; class JAJSAM01; order JAJSAM01; family JAKLKS01; genus CAZSIX01. The sequence continues at coordinate 43,047 of CAZSIX010000002.1, forward strand.
CCAGGGCGGCCTTCGCGCCCGGGGACGTCCTCGTCATCGACATCACCGGGACGCGGAGATTCGCTCTCTCCCGGGTGCCCGCATCGGGACTCGTCGCCGGCGTCTTCGCGACGCGTCCGGGCCTGCTCCTCCGCAACGGCGCCGTCGCCGGCGGGGAGGCCGCCGCGGCGGAGGAAGTCCCCCTCGCGGTCGTCGGCATCGTTCCCGTGAAGGTGTGCGACGAGGGCGGCTCCATCGGCCCCGGCGACCTGCTGGTCACCGCGTCGCTGCCCGGTCACGCGATGAAGTCGTCGGCGGACCCGCGAGCCGGCACCGTCCTCGGCAAGGCGCTCGGCCGGCTCGATCGCGGGACGGGCGTCGTGGAGGTGCTCCTGGGACCGGCGCGGTAGCCGGGCTACGTCGACTCCCCGCACTCCCCCGCCCGCCGGCGGAGCCACTCCCGCTCCCGGGGGTTCGGGGCGAGGGCGGCGGCGGCGGCGAAGGCGGTGGCGGCCTCGGCGGTGCGGCCGGCGAGGGAGAGGAGTCCGGCGCGCGCCGCGGGGAGGCGGTGGTAGCCGGCGAGGCGTCCCTCGGCCTCCAGAGCGTCGAGGAGGGCGAGGCCGCCGTCGGGTCCCTCGGCGAAGCCGACCGCCACGGCGCGGTTGAGGCGGACGACGGGCGAGGGGTCGACGGCCTCCAGCGCGGCGTAGAGGCCGGCGATGCGCGACCAGTTCGTGGCCTCCCACGCGGGAGCGGCGGCGTGGCAGGCGGCGATGGCCGCCTGGAGCACGTAGGGCCCCGGAGGCGCGAGGCGCGTGGCGCGCTCCACCAGCGCCAGTCCCCGCGCGATGCGTTCCCGATCCCAGAGCGCGCGGTCCTGCTCCTCCATGAGCAGCGGCGTCCCGTCGGGGCGCGCGCGGGCGCGGGTCCGCGAGGCCTGGAGTTCCATCAGGGCGAGCAGGCCGAGCACCTCCGGCTCCCGGGGCAGGAGTTCGGCGGCCCGTGCGCCCAGCCGGAGCGCGCTCTCGCAGAGGTCCTCGCGGAGCAGTTCCTCCCCCTCGGAGGACGCGTGCCCCTCGGAAAAGACGAGGTAGACGACCTCGAGCACGGCCGCCAGCCGCGCCGGGATCTCCGACGGCCCGGGCGCCTCCAGCGCGACGCCGGCGTCCCTGAGGGCGCGCTTGGCGCGGACGATGCGCTGGGCCATGGTCGGGTCCGGCACGAGGTACGCCCGCGCGATGGCGCCCGTGGTGAGCCCGCAGACCAGCCGCAGCGTGAGCGCGGTCTGGGCCTCCCGCGGGAGGACGGGGTGGCAGCAGAGGAAGAGCAGGCGGAGTTCGTCGTCGGGCACGGAGGGTCGGTCCGCGCCGGCGGCGGGATCCCCCTGGGCGCTGCCGCGCTCGGCGGCGAGGCGGGCGGCAGGGTCCATGGCCTCCCGCTCGATGCGGCGCCGGCGCAGGATGTCGAGGGCGCGGTTGCGGACGGCGGTCTGGAGCCAGCCGCCGGGATTGCGCGGCGCCCCGGCGACGGGCCAGGTCTCGAGCGCGCGGACGGCGGCGTCCTGCACGACCTCCTCCGCGGCGTCGAGATCCCCGAGGATCCGTGCCGCCGCGGCGTGGAGGCGACCGGAGTCCCGCCGGAGGGTCCCTTCCACGAGCGCCGCCACGCGGGCGACGCGGATCGGGTCGGAGGGGACGGGGGACATGGGCGGCCCGCGGCCCCGTCGCCGGGGTGCGGGCCGCCGATGGTACGACGACGGGGCGGGGCCGCATCGCTCCCGCCCGCCGCCGCGGTCGCGCCTCTACTCCTGCGCCATCTCCCAGACGGGCCACGCCACGACGGAGGAGTACTTCGCCTCCGGCAGGCGCGCCGCCAGCGCGATGGCCTCGTCCCGGTCGGCGGCGTCCACGATGTAGAAGCCACCGAGGACCTCTCGCGTCTCCGCGTAGGGGCCGTCGCGGACGACGGTCTTCCCGCCCTTCACCCGCACCTCCACCGCCTCGTCGGAGAAGCGCAGGCGCTCGCCGCCCAGCAGCTTCCCCTTGGGGCCGAGGTCGGCCGCGAACGCCATGTGGGCGTCCAGTTCCTGCTTGTTCCGGGCCTCGTCCCAGGTCTTGCCCGCCTTCTCGTCCCAGTTGACCAGCAGCACGTACTTCACGATTCGCACCTCCCTCGCGACGACGCCGTACCCCTCCGCCGCGCCCACCGTGGGCGCCGCCGCCGGGGCGGTCCGTGCAGAGTACGACGAACGGGGCGGGCGGGAATCGACGGCGCCGCGGGATTCACCGGCCGCGCGCCCGTGATCGGCGGGCGGGTGGGGGGCGGGGCGATCCCTCGGCTCCCGGGCCCCGAGCGGCCGGGGCCCGCCCGGAGGGAGCGAGGTCGGGCTCGCCGCGAGAGGAGTCCGAGACCAGCCTGAACCAATCCGGGGCGACTCGCTGAACCAGCCGCCCCCTCGCCGGGCCCGGACCGGGGCACTGGTTCAATGGTCCGTCAGTCTCTGGTCTGCTGAACCAGAACGGACCAGAGGACGGGTCGCAATCGACTGACGCAACTCCATTCATGACAATGCCTTGAGTCCATGGCGTCCGGCCGACGCGAGCGGTCCGCCCCTTGTGATCTCCTCCCGCGAACCAGAGGAGGCGGTCATGCGGATCCTGAAGGTCGCGGCGATGGTGGTGGCTCTGGCGGCCCTCGCCGCCGTGGCGGGGGCGGTCGAGGTCGGCGAGGTCCTCTCCAACTCGATGGCGCCCACGCTGCGCGCGACGCCGGCGGGCAACGATCGGATCCTCGTGGAGCGGCTGTCCTGCGCGCTCCGCGGCCCCCGGCGGTGGGAGGTCGTGACGTTCCCGGACCCGCGCGGCGGCGGCAAGACGCTGATCAAGCGGGTCGTGGGTCTCGCGGGCGAGCGGCTGGCGATCCGGGACGGCGAACTGCGCGTGGACGGGCAGGTCCCGGCCCGCCCCGCCGGACTGGAAGGCATCCGCTACCGCGCGCTGGGTCCGGGCGAGTGGGTGGTGCCGCCGGGGTGCTGCTTCGTGCTCGGGGACAACAGCGGTTCCTCCGTGGACAGCAGGGCGTTCGGACCGGTCTCCATCGCCAGCATCGACGGACGGATGATCGCCCGGCTCGGGCGGTGAGGGGGGTGTCATGGACTACAGGACCTGTGCGGTCTGCGGTGTGCCCGTCGCGGAGGACGACCTGCCCCTCCACTGCATCCTCGACGGACTGGATCTCCGGGAGGCGGAGCGGGAGGCCGCCGTGGGGGCTCTCCCGCCGCGGCCGCCGGTCCCGGGGCCCCCGCGTCCAGACCAGGCTCCTCCGGATCGGCGTTCGCAGTAGGTGACCTCCGGGCGCCCGACGGGCGGGCCCCGGAGGTGTTCCGCGTGGCATCCCTCGCGTTCTCCGAGTCCGACCTTCGCCGGCTGTTCGACGTGGCGCGCCACGTCAACGAGGAGACGACGTTCGAGCGGCTGCTGCCGCGGATCCTGGACTCCGCCATCGAGGCCGTCGCGGCACAGCGGGGGTTCCTCGCGCTGCTCGATGGGGAGAGGCCGGTCCTCCGCGTCTCCCGGAACCTCGACCGCGAGGACCTCGACCGGGAATCGATGGAGATCTCCGACCACGTGCTGGAGAGCGTCCTGCGCACCGGCGAGGCGGTGGTGTCCACGCGGGCCCCGGCCGATGGGAGATTCTCCGGGTACGAGAGCGTTCGAACCCTGGGACTGGAGGCCGTCTACTGCGTTCCCCTGCGCGCGGGGGAGCGGACGGTGGGGGCGCTGTACCTCGACTCCCGCGTGGCGAGCCCCGTGGATCTCCGGCGGGCACCGATCATCCTCGAACTCCTCGCGGAACACGCCTCCGTGGCCCTCCAGAAGGCGCGCGACCACGAGGAACTGCAGAGGCGCAGCGAGGCGCTGGCCGCCTCGCTGGCCCGCATCGAGGAGTTCAACCGCCACCTGGAGGGGCGCGTGGCATCCCAGGCGCGGGAGATCCGGACGTTCGAGGGGGTTCTCGCCCAGGAGCACGCGGAACTCGCGGCCCGCTTTCCCCTGCTCCTCGGGGACGACCCGTCGCTCCACGAGGTCCGGCGGGCCATGGACCGGGCAGCCCGGGTGGGGTATCCGGTCCTGATCCTCGGCGAGAGCGGCACCGGGAAGGAGGTCGTGGCGCGCTCCATCCATGCCAGCAGCGCGCGCAGCCGGCGGGAGATGGTGCGCGTGAACTGCTCCGCGTTCGCGCCGGGGCTCATGGACGCGCAGCTCTTCGGCCACGCCCGCGGGGCGTTCACGGGCGCGGATCGGGCGCGCCGCGGCTTCCTCGAGGCGGCGCACCACGGGACCCTGTTCCTCGACGAGTTCGGCGATCTCCCCCCGGACGCCCAGGCGAAGCTCCTGCGGGTCGTCGAGTGCGGCGAGATCCACCGCGTGGGGGAGGAGACTCCGACCCCCGTGGACGCCCGCCTCATCCTCGCGACGAACCGCGACCTCCCGCGGCTCGTCCGCGAAGGCCGGTTCCGGGAGGACCTCTACTTCCGCCTGGACACGATCACCATCCGGCTGCCTCCCGTGCGCGAGAGGCGCCGCGACATCGCGGGCCTGGCGCGCCACTTCCTGTGCCGGGCGGCGCGCGAGGTGGGGGCAGCGGGGGAGATGACGTTCGATGACGCGGCACTCGCCGTCCTCGAGGCCCACGACTGGCCCGGCAACGTGCGCGAGATCCTCTCAGTCGTCCGACGGGCCGCCCTGACCGCGTCGGGCCCGGTGGTCCGTGCGGCGGATCTGACGTTCGAGGGCCCCGCGGCGGAGGCCCGCCCGCTCCCGGCCTCGCGCAGGGCGGACCTGCCCGGGGACCTCCTGCCGCGGGTCCGCGCGGCGCTGGACCGGCTCGCGCCCACGGAGGTTCTCACGTTCCGCAGGTACCGGGCGCTCGCGCGCGTGTCGCGAGCCACCGCCGCCCGGGACCTCGCCGACCTCGTCCGGCGGGGGATGTTCGAGAAGAGCGGCAGGACCGCGTCGGTGGTCTACCGGCCTCGCGCACTTCCGCCCGCGAGCCCCTCCCATGCCTGAGGCGGGCGCGATCGTCGGACCCTACCGGGTGCTGCGGCCGCTGGGGGCGGGTGGTGCCGCCGACGTCTTCCTCGTGGAGGCCCGCGAGCCGGGGGGCGTCGTCGGGGCGGAAGGGCGCGCGGCGCTCAAGCTCCTGCGCCCGGATCTCACCGAGAACGCCGAGGTCGTGGCGCGATTCCAGAGGGAGGCCCGCGCGGGCAGGCTGGTGCATCACCCCGGGGTCGTGCGCGTCCTGGCGTGCGGCGCCGATCGGGTCGGTGGCGCGACGCGACACTACCTCGCGATGGAGGTGGTGGAGGGCCGCACGCTGCGCTCGCTCCTCGCCGCGGAGCAGCGGATGGCGGAGGGAGAGGTCCGGGCGCTGGGCCGGGACCTCGCCGGCGGTCTCGATGCGATCCATGGCGCCGGCCTCGTCCACCGCGACCTCAAACCGGAGAACGTCTTCGTCACGCCGCACGGTCGGGCCCGCATCGCCGACCTCGGCCTCGCCATGCTCCGCGAGGAGGAGATCCGCCTCACGCGTACGGGGCAGTTCCTCGGAAGCCTCTTCTACGCCGCTCCGGAGCAGATCATGGCGGCGGGGTCCGTCGACGCCCGCGCCGACCTCTACTCCCTCGGCGTGCTGCTGTTCGAGTCCCTTACGGGGCACAACCCGTTCGCGCACGCGGAGATCGCGCTCGTCGTCCGCCGCCACCTCGAGGATCTGCCTCCGCGGGCCGGCCTGTTCGTTCCGGAGGTCTCCCACTTCCTCGAGGAGGTGCTCGCCCGGCTGCTGGAGAAGGCGCCGGAGGCGCGATTCGGCGATGCCGGCGAACTGGCGCGCGTCCTCGAATCCGGCGAGGAGGCGGTGTGGTGGAAGGGGGCCCGCGCCCGCATGTCGAGGACGGCCATCGAGGACGCCGTGCGGCGGGTGCGCGGGGGTCTCGCGATCCCGGACCCGACTCCACGCGACCCCGCAGCGGGATCCGGCGGGGCGCCACCCACGGCGCCGCCGTTCCCGGGTGCCGCGCGCGCGCTGGGGCGGATCCTCGGCAGCAGCGAGCGGATCGAGACCGTGCGCCGCAAGCTCATGGCCTTCGCGACGTTCCCCGACCGCCACGTCCTCCTCCTCGGCGAGACCGGCGTCGGGAAGAGCCTCTGTGCCCGCGCCCTCCACGAGATGACGTTCGGTTCCGGCGCGCCCCTCGTGACCCTGGACGCCATCGGCATCGCGGGCCCGAGCGGTCGGTCCGGGCCCGACGGCGGGGAGCACCTCCCCTTCGAGCGACTTCCGGTCGCCGTGGAGCGCGCCGCCGGCGGGTCCATCCTCATCGAGGGCGTCGAGGATCTCCCCCCGGAGGCGCAGGCCCTCGTCGTGGCGCTCATCGGCAGGGCCCGGGGCGGCGGGCCCGGGCGGGTGATGGCGACCACCACCCATGACCTCGGGGACCCGGGCATCGCCCGGCGCCTGCGCAGCGATCTCTACTTCCGGCTTCGCGGCCTCGCCGTCACCGTGCCGCCGCTGCGCGCGCGCCGGGAGGACATCCTGCCCATCGGGGAGCATTTCCTCCGCCGCCTTCGCGCGGAGCGGGGCGGGGGACCCGCCGCCCTGGAACCCGGGGCGGCGGCGCTGCTGACCGCCGCGCCCTGGCCGGGCAACGTGAGGGAACTGGAGGAGGTCATCGAAGGGGCCCTGGTCGAGGCGGGCCCCCTCGCGACCCGCATCACCGAGGCGGCCGTCGAGGCGGCGCTTCGACCGTAGCCCGACGGGTGGGTGGTGGCGCCGCATCCCCCGTCCCCGCCGACGCCGATGAGAGACCGGATCGGAACCTCCCGGTGTGGCACGGGGAGGAGCGGTTCCTGCGCTCGTGAGCGGGTCCCCCGGTCCGGTCCTCCCCTCCGCCTACCGGCAAGTCGTCGCCGTCTACAAGGCCGTGAGCGGGCCGTTTCGCTCACGGCCCTTCAGGACGACGCCGCGCCGGCCTCGACGCCGCGCACGGGCGGAGGGGTCCCGCGATGGATCGGGGACCCCCGGCCCGACGACCCGGGGCCGTCCCTGCCGCGGACGGCCCGGAGGCGCCGCCGTTCGCGGAGGTCCAGATCGTCGAGGGCGCGGTGCCGGTCGAGCAGTTCCGCGGGCACCTCCACGCCGCAGATCTCGCAGGCGACGAGGCTCATCGCGTCACCAGGAGGTCGTCGAGCGAGTACGAGCCGTCGGTCGACGCGCCCGTCCGGAGCCGCACGCAGTGGGCCGTCGGGGAGCCGCTGACGGAGAGACCGGTCGCCGACAGCACGACGGTGTCCGTGGAGAGATCCGTCACGGAGTAGTCGGCGGTGCAGGCCGATCCGCGCCGGAGCGTCGCCACGATCCTGTACCGCGTTCCCGTGGAGTACGAGACGGAGGACCCCGCGCCGTGCACCGCGAACTTGCCGTCGCTCCCGAATCCGGCGCGGAGGATCCACTCGTCCTCCTGCGGCGTCGCCAGCCAGATCGCGGCGTCGGCGTTGGTCTGCTCCGCCGTGACCACGCACTCCATGGTGATGTCGCCCGTCTCCGCCTGCGTCGACAGCGGCGCGCGGATGCCGCGGACGGCGCCGGTCCCGGCATCCGACAGGCGGTAGCGCTTCGCCTGCTGGAACGCCTCCACGGCGGAGACCCCTCCGGAACTCGTGCTGTCGTCGTACAGGTCCTCGACCACGAGGGTGCCGCCGGAGGGCGGGACCGTCGCGCCGACGGCGTCCTCTTCAAAGCCTGCCTCGGCGAGGATCTCCGGGCTGGCGGACGCGAAGGGGGGAGAGAAGGCGAGGGTGGCGGCGAGCAGCGCTACGACCGGCGGGATGACATTACGCATGGGACTCCTCCTCGCGGGGCCCGGGCGCCCACCGCCCCGGCCTCCGCAGGGGACCGGATTCGCACGCGCGGTGCCGGATGGCGGGGACGGGCCGGACGGGGCCTGCCGCCCCTCGGCCCCGGGCTACCTCCCCGGGCGGGGAGGGCTCCTCTCCGATCCCGGCCGCGGCGCTCTCGCCTCATCAATGCTCGCGCTACCCCTCAGCTCGACTTGGAGGATGCGGAACGTGCCGGGGGCGGCGCGGCGGCGGGAAAGCGGGCCCCCCGAGGAGCCGCCGGGTCGACGGCCCCGCCCGCGGCGCGGCTCCGCCCGGACTCGAACCTCCGCCGCCGGTGGAGTCCCATCGCCCCCCGGTCATGTCGTCTCGGTCGCCCATCGCGGGGCGAGTTCGTAGAACGCGGCGGAGGTCCGACCCCGGCGGACGAGGATCCGCGCGGCGACCAGGCGCTTGAGGTCACGCGCCGCCGTGGCCTTGGACACGCCCGTGGCGGAGACGTAGCCGCGGAAGGAGAGGCGCCCGCGCTCGAGGAGTCGTCCGATGGCGACCTCCTCGCGCGGCGCGAGGTCGCCCTGGATGGACTCCCGGATGCGCGCGACCACCGGGTCCGCGGCGGAGGGCGCAAGGGATTCGATCAGCAGATCCTCCGCGAACAGCACGTCGCCGGCGGCCGCCAGCGTCGCGCGGCGGAGCACGTTCTCCATCTCGCGGACGTTGCCGGGCCAGGTGTGCTCCATGAGTCGCGCGACGGCGCGCCGGTCGATGCGGCGGGGGCCGCGCCCGATCTCGCTCACGATTCGCCGCAGGAGGCTCTCCGCGAGCCCGGGGATGTCTTCGCGACGCTCGCGCAGGGGCGGGATGCGGATCGGGAGCACGGCAATGCGGTAGTAGAGATCCTCGCGGAAACTCCCCGCGGACATCATCCGCTTGAGGACGCGGTTGGTGGCGCAGACGAAGCGCACCTTCACGCGCACGGGCCCCGTGCTTCCGAGGGGAACGAACTCGCCGAACTGGATGGCCCGGAGGAGTTTCGGCTGGACGGGCAGCGGCAACTCGCCGATCTCGTCGAGGAACAGCGTGCCGCCGTCGGCCGCTTCGAGCTGTCCCTTGCGATCGTTCCGGGCGTCCGTGAACGCGCCCCGTCGGTGTCCGAAGAGTTCCGACTCGATCAGGGTTTCCGGCAGCGCGGCGCAGTTGACGACGACGAAGGGCTTCTGCCGCAGGGCGCCATGGAAGTGGATGGCGCGGGCGATGATCTCCTTCCCGGTGCCGCTCTCGCCTTCGATGAGCACGGGCACGTCGGAGTCGACCGCCTGGTCGACGAGGCGGAGCACCTCCGCCATGGCGGGACCCCGGCGGATGATCCCGTCGTACGCGTACTTGGTCTCGCGGCGGACGCTCTTCACCGTGGCCCGGTAGCCTTCGAGCTGCTTCTCCTGGTCCCCCATCCGTCGGCGCAGGTCCTCGTTCAGGGCGCGCACCTCCGCCCTGTACGACGCGTTCTCGAAGGCGAGCGCGGCCTGATCCGCGAAGAGTTCGAGGACCCGCCGATCCTCCTCGCGGAACACGCCCTCCAGGAACCTGTTGTCCAGGTAGAACGCGCCGAGGACGCGCCGCCCGCGACGGAACGGAACCACCAGGACGGATCGAAGGCGGAGATCCCGGACCGAGAAGAAGCGCGCGAAGCGGTCGTCCCGCTGGGCGTCGGTGGTGGTGAGCACCTTCCCCTCGCGGAGCACACGCTCGACGAGCGATGCGGACAGGGACTTGCCCGGGGACCCGATCTCCCCCTCGGTCATGTCCCGCGAGGCCCGGACCTCGAACCCATCCTTCCTCGCCATGACCAGGAACCCGCGCTCCGCGCCCGTGAAGGACACCGCGGACTCGAGCACCTTCTCCAGGACCTGGCCCGGGTCCTCGGCGGCATTGACCTCGGCGGTCCGCTCCACGACCCAGAGGAGCTTCTCCGGCCTCAACCCGCGCCACGCGGGACGCACCTCGTCCTCGCTCATGAGAACCCTCTCCACGGCGTCCACCCTCCCGGAAAGGGAGGCTGCCCCGAACAGGGCGCTCGCCTCCTCCAGACATGCCCTGGCGCGGGCCTCGTCGACGGGTCGCGTGCGAAGGTACCGCCCGCACGCCTCCAGCACCTCCGCCCGGACGACCACGTTCTGGAGCCGGCGCGACAGCCGGAGGGCGCGCGCGAAGCGGCGATCCGCCGCTTCGGAGTCGCTCGCCGCACGCGCCGTGCCGTCGAGAACGAGGGCCCTTGCGAGGTCGTCCACGGCGCCCAGGCGGCGCGCCTCCGCCATCAGTGCCGCTCCGATGGCGGCGGCCTCCTCGTTCCGCGCCGTCGCGAGGAGTGCCCGACCCTGCCGGAGGCGGAGCCATGTGCGGTGCTCGGGCCAGGCGGCGCACTCCGGTCGTGCGAGGAGGCCCTCGACCTCGGCGAGGACCGCGCCCTCGCCGAGGCGGGGAGCGGCGGCCAGCAGTCGCAGCGCCTCGAGCGGGAAGTCCGTGCCCTCCGCCGGTTCGTCCAGGTCGGCCATGGCGCGCGACGCCTCCTCCTCCTCCCCCCGCTCGATGCGGATGCGCGCCAGCGAGAGGAGGATCTCCCGCTCCTCCCGCGGCCGCGCGGCCCCCCGGGCCAGGCGCAGGCCGCGCGTGAGCGACCTCAGGGCCGCCTCGAGATTGCCCAGCCGCGCCTCGGCGACACCGCACCGCGCACAGGCGTCGGCCGCCGCGGCCGGGTTCCCCTCCTCCTCGGCGATCGCGATGGCCCGGGAAGCCGCCTCGCGGACCTGTCGCCATCGCCCCAGGCCCTCGATGGCGGAGGCGCGGCACCCGAGGAGGACGACCTCTTCCGCGGGGCCCAGGTTCCCGCCGAAGGAGGAGGCGGCATCCTCGAGGAGCCGCAGCGCCTCCCGATACCGCCCCCGCCTCACGGCGAGGTTCGACTGGTTGGACACGACCGTTGCCGCGGCGGTCGCATCCCCGATGACGTTCGCGAGTCGCAACGCCTCGCGATACCCGCGTTCCGCTTCGTCGATCCTGCCGGCGCGCGCACGCAGTCCCGCGAGCCCGTTCACCGCCCGCATCCTGAGGACCGGCTCCGGGACGCCTCCCGCGAGTATTCCCTCCAGCGTCCTCTCCGCGTCGGCCCAGCGGCCCGCCCGCGTCTGCGCGTGCGCCAGGGCGAGCCGGCCCCGCGTCTCCTCCCCGGGATCCGGGGCGAGGCGACGGAGATCCTCCAGGAAGGCCTCCGGGAGCCTTCCCTCGAAGGCCTCGATCTCGCACAGTCGCAGGAGGAGCGATCGCTTCTCCGCCGGGGACTCCGCGCGGGAGAGACCCTCCACGACGAGGGTCCGGGCCGGAACCGGCCTGCGCTGGACGTACTCCAGCGCGGCGGCCTCCTCGAAGAGCGGGGCGGCGCCCGCGGCGCCGGGCGGTGCCCGCGCCGCCTCCAGCAGCGCCCCCGCGAGGGAGCGCGCCTCGTCCACGCGGTGCGAGAGCCGGAGGGCCCGGAGCGCCTCGGCGCCCCGCGAGACCGCGGCGGCCCGATCCCCGCACGCGATGCGCAGCCGCACGACGGCGGGGGCCGCCCCCGGGCCCGCGCCCTCGAGGATCTCCGCGAGGTCCGCGCTGTGCTCCGCCTCCTGCCGCCGGCTCCAGGAGGAGATCAGCGACTCGCGCACCACTTCCGACGCCAGTCGCACCGCCTCCTCCTCCCCGGGGCGGCAGAGGAATCCCAGACTCGAGAGCGAACGGGAGCCCGCGGCTCCGATCCCCGTACGGTCCTCGATGGCTCGCCAGGTCGCCGCGTCCACGGTGCCGCCGGCGAGGGCGAGCAGACCGAGCGCGCGACGCTCCGCGTCCCGGAGTCGGCCCAACCGGCTCGATGCGGCCTCCGCGGCGCTCGACGTGATCGGCAGGCGCGCCCCGGGGCGCTGGAAGGTCCAGCCGCCCGATCGGTAGACGACGTGACCGCCGTCCAGCAGCGCGCGGACGAGTTCGACGACTCCCATCGGGAGTCCTCCGCTCGCGTCGTGGATTCGCTCCGCCAGGCCCGGCGACATGGACACCAGCGGCAGCAGCGACCGGAACAGGTCGTCCGTTGCGGCGCGGCGGAGCGGGCGGAGGGGTATCTCCAGGACGCTCTCGTCGGAGGCGAGCCGGCGCAGCAGGACCCCCAGAGGGGAGGCGCCACCGTTCGTGGGAGAGGCGGCGGGAAGCGCGAGGGCCGCGGCGCCGCGGCCGCCCCTTGCGCGCCCGGGAAGGGCCCGCAGGAGCACGCGCACCGTGCCCGGGTCCAGGCGATCCAGGTCATCCACCAGGAGGATCGCGGGCACGGGTCCTTCGGCGGCGGCCCGGAGGGCTCCCGCGTAGAGGCCCACGGCCGTCGCGAAACGCGCCTCGTCGGGCATCCCGCCATCCCCGGCGAGCACCCGATCCGCCTCCTCGTGGAGGCGACGCGCGGGCTCCGGGAGGCGATGGAGCGCCGCGCGCAGCGCCCCCTGGACGGGCCGGAACGGGGGCGAAACGGCTCCCGTGGCCCTGATGCGGACCGCCGGGTGGCCGAGATCCTCCGCGCTCCGCGCCAACTCGTCGAGGAAGCGGGTCCGGCCGCTGCCGCGGGGCCCCCGGAGGACGACGATGGCGGGGTCTCCCTGCCGCAGCGCCGCCGAGACGCGAGCGAGCGCGGAGCGCCGCTCCGCCGCGCGCCCGACGAAGGGAGGTGCCGCGAGCCCCGGACGACGCGTCTCGACGGACTCCAGCGCGTACGAGACGCCGAACCGGGAGTTGATCTCCTCCACGACCTCGGCTGCACCCTGGAAGCGCGCCGCGGGGTGGCGGGAGAGGAGGCGCACGACCAGGTGGGAGAACGGCGGGGGGATCAGGTCCCGCGCCCGTCGCTCCACGCGCACGAACGGGTCCTCGCCCCGGGCGAGGGCGTCGAGCACCTCCGTGGCCTCGATGGGAGGTTCGCCGGCGATCACGAAGAACAGGACGGCGCCCAGCGAGTAGAGATCCGCCCGCTCGTCCGGCGAGCCCTCGAGGATGACTTCCGGCGCCGTGAACCCGAGCGTGCCCGTCAGTTCGCGGGCCATCCGGCGCGTCCGCGGGACCGCGAGGCCCAGGTCCACGAGCACCGCGTCGCGGGCGCCCGACTCCCCCGTCACCACGACGTTCCGCGGCTGGAGGTCGCGGTGCAGGATCCCGCGGCCGTGGAGGGCGGCGAGACCCCGGGCGCAGCCCACCAGGACGCCGAGGACATCGGCCCGCGGCAGGCCGCCCTGCGCGGCGGCGGAGGCGAGTTCCTCGCCGGGCACCCGGTCCAGCACGAGTGCCGCCGGGCCTTCCTCCTCGCGGACGATGTCGCGGAGGCGGACGAGGTTCGGGTGGACGAGGTCCCGCAGCCGCTCCGCCTCCTCCTGGAAAGAGCCCCGTGCCCCGGGCGTGTCCGCGTCGTCCGCAAACACCTTCACGACGCATTCGTCGCCGGCCTCGCGATCCTCGGCCAGCCAGGTCGTGCCCGACAGCCCCTCACCCAGGGAGCGGACGAGCCTGTACCTTCCCGCGAGCGTGGTGCCCGGCTGCATCAAGGCTCCCTCGGACCGGAACCGTCGACGCGAGCCGTCGACTCGCGGGGCCCCGGTACCCCGATGCGAGAGCGGCCCCCCCGGTGGGACTTCGTCGGAGAGTATAGCCGAGAACAGTTGAGCACCCGGCGGCGCCCGTTCCACGCACGCTGCGGTGCCGGCGACCGCGGGTTCCCGGGGCGCGGTCATGGCCGCGCTCCCGACGGGATCGCCAGGGCCCCGGCGTAGGCCCGGTCCAGTCGAAGCGCCGCCTCGATCAGCGAGCGGCGGCGTGCGGAGTCCGCCAGCGTGTCCGCCGCGAGGCACACGCGCCGTCGACGGTCTTCGCGCACGGCGGCCGCGTCGTCGGGCCTCCCCAGGCGGTCCAGGAGTCCCGCGGCGATGGCGGGGAGGGTCAGCAGCGCGATGGGCTCCAGCTCCTGGGATTGCAGGAGCCGGGCGGCCTCGTCCGCGCACGCGTGCGCGTCGCCGCCGTGGAGCCGACGGTGCTCCCCAAGGGCGAGCAGGGACTCGATGAGGGAAGGGGTGTGGCCGACGCGGCGCGCCTCCGCGATGGCCTCCGTCGCCGCCTCCCCGGCCCCGGGGACACCGGACGCGACGCGCAGACGCGCGAGGGCGCCCCGTCCGTCGGAGGCGACGCTCCAGTAGCCGTCCGCGCGGGCGTCGGAGACCGCATCCCGACAGATCCGCTCCGCCTCGGGGGCGCGCCCCTCCCACTCCGCCAGGGTCGCGAGGAGCAGGGAGGGGGTCGCGGCTTTGCCGGCCTCGCCGGCGGCCCGGAAGCGCTCCGCCGCATCGCGGGCGAGGCGTCGCGCGGCGTCCGCCTCGCCGAGGACGGCGAGGACCGTGGCCCGGTTGCCCCCGTTGTAGAGGGCCGAGAGGCGTGCGGACGCCGCGAGTTCGTCCCCGGCGTCCATGCACGCCAGAGCCCGTCCATAGTCCCCGAGCGCGAGGTGGGCGCAGGACCGGACCTCCAGCACCTCCAGCCGGAGTGCCGCGTCGTCCTCGGCGGCGCGCTCGAGGGCCTCACCGGCGGCGAGCGCGTCCCGGTACCGGCAGAGCTGGAAGCACGCCGACTGCAGGTGGGCGCCGGCGATGCATGCGAGGCGCGGACACCCCTCCCGGCGAGCCGCCTCGAACGCACCGCGCAGCACGTCCGCCGCCTCCGGCGTGCGGCCCAGGGACATGAGCGCCTTCCCGCGAATGGCCTCCGCGCGGATCGCCTGCACGCGGTCGCCCGCCTCCGCGTAGAGGCGGATCGCCGCGCCTGCGAGACGCAGGGCCGTGGCGCCACGGCCGAGGGCGGTGAGGAGGAACGCCGTTCGCGTGCGGAGATCCCCGCCCGCGGCGCCCCCGGCCCGGCCCGCCGCCCGGTGGAGCCGAAGGAGACGCCTGACGGCCGCCCGCGCCTCCGCCGGCGCGGGCAGCCGGCAGTACCACTCGAGTTCCACGGCCAGGAGCGTGGCCGCGTCCCCCGCGGCGCCTTCGCGCGCCTCCCGCAGCGCGCGCGCCGCCTCCGCCTCCTCCCCGCTGCGCCGCAGGAGGTCGGCGCGGCGAGCGAGGAGCAGGCAGCGCATGCGAGCCGCCCCGGGCGCCCCGGAGTCCGGCGGAGTGCGGGACAGCCCGGCATCCAGCAGTTCCATCTCCTCGATCCGGTCCTCGAACCCCCAGGACGCCCGGAGGGCCTGCGGGAGCAGGGCCAATCCCGAGGCGGGGTCATGCCCGCGCAGCGCATGGAGGCACCGCCGCACGAGGTCGCGGCCGCCGCCGGCGTCGCGCAGCACGTCCGCCGCGAGGGTGTGGAGTCCGCGGCGAAGGTCGGCGTGGATGGACTCGTGGACGGCGTCCCGGTGCGCCCGGCTCCGGAAGAGGTAGCGACCCGACGCGAATCGGAGGAAGCCGTGGCGCCGCTCGAGCCTGGAAAGGGACTCCAGGACGGCGAGGCGCGGACTGCGGAGGGCGGCGGCCACCACTTCGGACGTGAACCCGTCGCCGAGGACGGAGGCCATCTCCAGAACGGCGCGGTCTCCCTCTCCCAGTTCGTCCAGAACGAGCGCGAGCCGGGCCGAGGCGGGAGGCGGGCTCGCCTCCGCGCGGATGCGATCCAGGTCCGCCCGTCCGTCCCGCACCGTCAGCGCCCCGCCTTCGCGGAACCGTTCGACGGCCTCCTGGGCGAGCCGCGGGTTGCCGCGGCAGAGGGACTCGACGGTCGTCGCGAGCGCGAAGGAGGGGGCGCCCCCCGCCAGTTCGGCGACCACCGCGCGGACCGCCGCCGCATCCAGCGGCGGGAGGTCGAGGATCTCCGGTCGCGGCAACCGCGGGGGCTTCGCCGCGGGATCGAGCCACCGGGATGCGGGAGCCTCGCGTGCCCGACCGGCGGAGTCCCGCGTCGCCAGCAGCAGCACCGGGAGCGCGGACACGGCGCGGAGCGCCGCGCAGAGAGCCCGCGCGGAGGCCTCGTCGCACCGTTGGGCGTCGTCCACAGCGAGAAGCACGGGTCCGGTCGCGCCGAGCGCGCGCAGGAGCGCCGCCAGGCCGGCGGTCACCCGCCGCTCCCCCTCCACCGTCCATGCCTCGGGCGCGGGCACTCCCATGGTGACGCCGATCAGGAGCGGGTCCGGCTCCGCACCGAGCGCGGCCCGCAGCGCGGCCTCGGCCTCCTCGGCCCCGTCCCTCAGGCCGAGCAGGGACCGGAGCAGGTCTCCCAGCGCGCGAAGCGGGAGGTCCACGTCCGGGTCGCCGCCTGCGGCGAAGCCTGCGCGGAGCGCGGGAGACTGCCGCAGGAGTGCGGCCGCGGCGTCGAGCAGCAGGCGGGACTTGCCCGAGCCGTCCTCGCCGCGGACGATCAGGGAGACGGCGCCGGCCTCCGTCCGTCGCAGGGATTCCCGGACGGTCTCGATCTCGAGTTCCCGTCCCTGGGTCCGCGGCACGGTGGGAGGCCGCGGTGCCCAGCCCGTGCGGGGGACGGGAGCGGAATCCGCCCGCGGGTCCGCCGACCGCCACCTCGCCGGGAGCGCGCCGTCGAGCAGCGCCGCGGCCACCTCGGCGGCGTCGCGCGGCCGATCCGCCGGCGACTTCCGCAGCAGCGCTTCCACGAGCCCGTCGATGAACCCGCTGACCTCGGGGCGAGCCGCGCGGAGCGGCGGCGCCTGCAGGGTCGTATGCCGCTGGATGGTGGATCCCGCCGAGTTCCCGAGGAACGGGTTCACACCGGTCAGCACCTCGTGGAGGATGACGCCCAGCGAGTACAGGTCGGCGCGGCCGTCCACGGAGGACCCGTCCCCGAACTGCTCCGGCGCGGCGTAGGCGAGCGTCCCGAAGAACCGACCCGGCAGGGACATCCGCGTGGCATCGAGGATTCTCGCGATGCCCAGGTCCATCACCTTCAGCGTGTGGTCCTCGCAGAGGATGAGGTTGGCGGGCTTCAGGTCCCGGTGCACCATGCCCGCCGCGTGGATGGCCCCGATGCCGAGGGCGATCTGGACGGCGAGCGCGCGCGAGAACTCCTCCGTGAACCGGCCCTGCTCCCGCAGCACCTGCTGCAGGGTCCGTCCCCGGCACAACTCCATGGCGAGGTAGTGGCGGGTGTCCGGGTGTTCCCCGGCGACTCCGACGTCCAGCACGCGCACCACGTTCGGGTGGTCGATGCGCGAGGACGCGAGGGCCGTGCGCAGCATGCGCTCGCTCAGGTCCCCCGGGAGGTCCGCTCCGTCGCGCAGCACCTTGAGCGCGACCCGGTAGCCGCGCGGAACCAGGGCGGTCCGCACCCGCGCCTCGGCGAGGTACACGATCCCCGACGCGCCCCGCCCGAGTTCCTCGAGCACGGCGTAGGGTCCGATCTCCGGGGAGTGCATCGTGAGGCGAACGGAGCAAAGCCCACGCCGGCCATCTTCCTGCAGCGGCGGGCCGGGATCTGCCGGCGACTGCCGTCAGACTCGACTCAGGCTGGTCTCACTCCTCGTGGTGCGTCACCACGATCCTGCCCGACCCGGCGCTGGACCCGCCGCCGGAGCACAGGGGGAGCGGCCCCGTCACCGTGACTCCCGCGGGCCCCGCCGTGGCCTGCGCCCCGAGCGCCTGGAGGCGGGCGGCGGCGTCGGCGTACAACTCGGCCAACGTGCCGTAGGCGGCAAGATCGAGGGTCTCGTCGGCGACTCCCGCCACCCGGATGCGGAAGACTCCCGTCGCCGGAAGGCTCGCGCCGTCCAGCCCGACGGTCACGCGTCCGAGATCGCCCGCGGAGGCCGCGATGAGGGGCTGTCCGAGCGGGCACAGGACCTCCAGCGAGGTGAGCGCGGCGCCCGACGCCGGTTCCACGTGGACGCTCCAACCCCCGTCCTCCGGCATTGCCCATGCGTGGAGGGACGGCGCGGCGTCGAGCGCCATCGCATCCGCGATGGCCGTCTGCTCCGCCCCACGGCCGGCGGGGTGGTTCACATCGATCTGCTCGGTGGGCCCGCCGTCGACGGCGAAGCGGTAGGTCCTCGTGCCCGCAACGGCCGTGGCGCCCTCCAGGAGCACGGAGACGGAGGCGGTCGCGTGGTACCCGACCCGACGCGACCTCCACGCGAACGCCGCCGCGAGGAACACGACGACGACCAGGGCGGAGCCGATCCACCGGCGCGGGCGCGGAGCGGTCATGGGGTCCTCCTATCTCGATCTGCCCGCGGACCGTGCGCGGTCGGGCTCGACCCTGGGCACGGCCGCCTTCGCCTCGTCGGTGATGTCGGGGATCTCGTGGCCGGGCCACGAGACGGATCCCCGTTCCGCGACGAGGTCACGGGACTCCTGCCTGGCCGCGTCCTCGACGGCGGCGCGAAAGCGGAGCGAGGCCCGCTGCAGGTACACCCAGTAGAGCGGGCTCTTCTCGGTGAGCTTCTCGTCGACGATGCGGCGGTACTCGGGGATGCTCTCGTAGATCTCGTCGGCCCGCACCTCCGCGGGTGCGCGGCATCCCACCGCGGTCCCGTAGTACACGGCGGACTCCTTCACGCAGGGTCCGTCGTTCTCCGCGGCGGAGTAGACGTTCCTGCGCAGCCCGAGTCCGGCGACGACGCAGAGCGCCGCCGCGGCCAGGATCGTCGGGAGCCGGCGGGCGGAACTCGCGTGGAGCACGGCGTCCGTCCACGCAATCGGTGCGCCGCCGCGTGCAGCGGCGCGTGCTGCGGGGTCGCGACGGGACCGTGAGGCCAGCGGGCGACCAGTGCGCGGGCAGTTCGAACGAGCCTCGGCGGAGACGGGGCCCGCCCCGCCGGAGCGCCGCCTGCGCGTCGCAGCGCCGCATCGCCGCAGGGCCGGTCGACCGCCCTGGTGCTCCTCCGACGCGATCGGCACGCACCGTGCGTCCATCCCGGGCGGTCACGCCAAGCGCGAGCGCGCGCCGCGAGGCGGGACGCGACGGATCGGATCGAGTCCGATCGATGGGCCGACGCGCCCGGGGTGGGGACACCCCGGGCCGGGACTCCAGAAAGGAGCCTTCATGTCGACGAGGCAGGACGCATCGGAGAAGGGTGGGGGGAAGGTCGTCCCCATCCTCGCCGCGGCGGTGGTCGCCGCGGCCGCCGTGGGCGGGTACTTCGCCTTCGCGGGGGAGGGCGCGAAACCGCTCTTCGCCGACGTCGGCGCGCCCCCCACGGTCGACTGGGACGACGAGGTCACGCTCTTCCCGGCCGTGGACGGCGTGATGCCGCCCCAACCGTCGAGGACGTGCTCGATGCAGGCGATCTTCCACGCCAGCGACGACACGACACCGCCGGAACTGCTCACCTACCAGGTCCAGCTCGCGAACTTCCAGAACATCACTCCGCCGTTCCCCACGGTGAGTTCCACGTCCTACATCCAGAACGGCGTCCTCTACATCAAGGTGTTCACCGCCGTCAACAACACCGGGCAGATCTCCTCGAACTCGACGTTCGACATCCTCGTGAGCGTCACTGAGGACAACGGGGTGGACCCGCCTCAGACGGGCTACAGCACCATGATCGTGGACGCCCTTCCGTAGGGCAGGAGAGAGACCATGCGACACCTCAAGTTCCTCGGCCTCGCGGCGGCGACTCTGCTCGTCGCGGGTGGCATCGCCCTGGCGAGCAACACCGGCTACACCATCACGGCGCCCCCGAATCTCCCCTGCATCCCGCAGGGCACGAACGGGTGCAGCTTCCAGATCCCGTTCACCGTCACGGGACCGGCGACGACGGGGGGTGGCACGCCGCCCTCCGGCGGATACTCCGCCGGCGTGAGCACGTCGGGGATGTCGGGCAACGGCGCCACGACCAGCTCCACCAGCGGGTCGGGGATGTCGGGAGATCCGGCGACCGAGACGGTCACGGTCACGGTGACCATTCCCAGCGGCGTCAACGTGAACGGCGGCAGCGGACTGGACGTGTGCCTCTACGTGTCGAAGGGCGGCAAGGGGAAGGGCGGCAGGAAGACGGACAAGCTCTGCGTCGACCTCTACCCGTGCCCGTAGGGCGCGCCTGACGACTCGGACTCGGATCTTCCGGGACCCCGGCGGCTCGCGGAGCCGTCGGGGTCCTCGCATGGCTGCGTCGACGGACCCGGCGTGGGGAGGGTGGGTGCATCCATGAGCGGCTGGCGCGGGCGCACGGGTCGAGTCGGCGGCCTTCTGCTGGCGATCGCCACCGTCCTCGGTGCCGGCGTGGTCGCCGCGGTCAGGGCATCGGGATCCCATCGGCCCTCCCGCGCACCCTTCCATGCGGCGGAGCCGACGAGCGGGATCCGCGACGACCGGGAACCCGTGGACGCGCAGCACGGGAGCCCGCACACGGGTCGAATCCTCGTGGTCGCGGATCTGCGGGGCCACCTCAAGCCCTGCGGATGCGCACCGGCGCAGCCGGGAGGGCTCCCCAGGCTCGCGTCATCCCTCGGGTTCGTGCGACACCCGGAGGACCAGGTCGTGCAGGCGGGGCTCCTCGCCGGGGGCCCCGTCGCGTACAACCGGATCCGGCTGGACTGCTTCCTCGAGTACCTCGAGGCGAGCAACGTGGGAGTGCTCGTTCCGGCCGCGGCGGATCTCGCCCTCGGGGAGGCATTCGCGTCCGCCGTGCGGCGGCTCCCCCGGACGCGCGTTCTCGCGGCGAACGTCCTCCTCCGGGAATCCCGCCGGGCCGCCTTCGATGGATTCCACGTGATCCGATCCCCCGGTGGACCCCCCGTTGCCGTCGTCGGCCTCACCGGCCGCGGGGGCGAGAGTCCGGAACCGCACGCGGACCTCTACGAGGTCCTGCCTCCGTGGCGAGCCCTCCGGGAGATCCTGGCGGGGATCCCCCCGGATGTCGGGGCCACCATCGTGGTGCTCGCGGGGGAAGTGCCGGGACTGGGCGATCTCGCGGCGGCCGCGCCGCCGGACGTACTCCTCGTGGTCGCGGCGGGCGCCGACCGCCTGCCCTCCCCGGGGGCGGCGCGAGGTGCCGCCGTGTTTCCGCTGCCGGTTCGTGGTGCGGCCATCGGGATCATCGATCCCGGTCGCGCGCTCATGCCGCAGGCGCGACGGGTCCTGACCGTCGATCCCGGGGTTCCGGAAGACCAGGCGATGGGCCGCGCCGTCCACGCGTGCCAGGTCCGCCTGAAGATGGCGGGGAACGACTTCGCCGTCTCCACGTTCCGTCGCTTCCGGGACTCCGGGCGGCGCGGGAGCGCCGCGTGCACCGAGTGCCACGGCGAGGAGCACGCAGCCTGGGAGCGGAGCCCCCACGCCGGCGCGATGCGAACGCTGGAGTCGCGGGGAATGGGCCGGAACCCGGAGTGCATGGAGTGTCACCTGCAGGACCTGCCCCGGGACGGTGCGCCCCTGTCCTCGGTGGGAGTCGGGTGCGAGTCCTGTCACGGCGGCGCGGAGGAGCACATCCGCTGGGCCCGCGAGTCCCCCGCGGAACGCGCCCCGCGCCCGCTGGCGGACGCGACCCGCTCCTGCGTGCGGTGTCACGACGCGGAGAACTCGCCCCACTTCGATCCGGCCGTCGCGTGGGAGCGGATCCGCCACGGGCGGGGAGCCTCGAACGCGGTGGGAGCGTCGCCGGCTCCCGGGACGCCGGCCGCGCCTACTCGCCCGGGGGAAGACTGACGACGGTCGTGGTGCCCGAGGGAACGGGGACCGGGGCGCCCCCGCTGCCGACGACGCCGACGCGGAAGTCGCCCGTGGGCGGCAGGACGAGGCAGTCCCCGTCCATCACCTGGAGGTCGGCGCCGACGACCACGGTCCCACCGGTGGCGGGGCCCCGCAGCAGCCTCGCGGCGGCGGGTTCGTGCCCGTCGCGGATCTCCACGCGCAGCGAGGGCCCCTGCAACCGCACGCGCACGACGGTCGCGGCGTCCGTCCGCAGCCCCGTCTCGAGGATGCCCTCCGCGGGGACCGTGACGGCGACGCGGGCGGAGATCCTGCCGTCGTCGAAGTACTCCACTTCCCAGGGGCCGGGATCCGCCGGGAGGCGGACGGCGGCTCCGGTGGCGACACTCACGGTCGCCAGGGTCCCGTCGCGCCGCCAGAGGAGGGCACGTCCGCGCATGGCCGTGCCGTCGTCGAGGGAGAGGTCGATCCCGGTCTCTCCCGCCAGTTCCAACTCGACCTCGACGGTCTCGCCGTAGCCGGGGACGACGAACTTCCTCGCCGCCGCGCCGATGCCGGGCACCTCCGCCCTCACTTCGTACTCCGTGGGGAAGATGCCCTCCTCCTCGAGCCAGAACTCCCCCTCCTCCCGCTCCTCGCCGGAGGGGACCCGCGAGATGGCCGATCCGACTCCGCGCAGCGGGACGAGGGACAACCGGATCGTCGCGGCGGGATCCAGGACGCGCGGCCGCAGCCTCACGACGATGGACGCCGTCGGCTGGAGGGCGATGTCCAGCGGTCCGCAGGGAACTTCCACGGCGCGCTCCCGCTGCGGATCCACGAACCCGGAGTGCCCCATGCGGACGAGGTAGGTGCCCGGGAAGACTCCGGCGAGGTGGAAGGAGCCGTCCGCTCCGGTGGTCGCCGGTCCCGCGGCCCGGCGACTCCCGTCGGTGGCGCGGAGGACGACGTCGGCGGCCTCGATGGGGGCCCCGTTCCTCGCGTCCCGGACGGTGCCGCGCACCGAGAACACCCGTGTCATCGGAATCTCGAGGGCGCTCCGGGGTCCGGCCTCCGGAGGGATCCGGACGGAGCGCTCCTCCGCGGCGTACCCGTCGGCCTCCGCCCGCAGCAGGTAGGAGCCGGGCGGCGGCCGGAGGCCGTAAACCCCGGGTCCGGAGTCCACGGGCGCGGCGGCCAGCGGCCTCCCCGACGGGCCCTCCGGGGTCAGGGTGAGTCGGGCGCCGATGATCGCCTCGCCCTCCGGTCCCGTCAGGCGGGCGGTCCAGGGGAGCGGTTCCCCGTCCCCCGCGGCGGCGGCCGGCGCAGGGACGGGGATCGCCGTCGCCTCGGGCGACCGGGGAGGCGCGACCGGGGCGGCAGTGCCGATCCCCGGCTCCGCCGTGCCGCCCGCGGGCCCCGGCACCGGACCGTCCCGCAGGAGCCCCGCCGCGAGGAGGACCGCCGCGGCGAGCGCGAGCGCGATCCACGGGCCCTTCCGCGTCCCGTGCGTCCCGGCGGATCCCATGGTGCGAGCCCTCCTGGCTGGCGTCCCCCCGCGCTGTCGCACGCGGCGTGCCCGAGGGGGCCCGCCTCGACGGGCGGGCGCGGAGGCGACGAAGCGGGCCACTCCGGAACCCCGCTCGCCAGCCCCGGCGGAGGCACGGGGCGGAGGGTGGTACCCCCGTCAGGACTCGAACCTGAACCGCCGGCTCCGGAGGCCGGAACTCTATCCAATTGAGCTACGGGGGCCCGGGAGGCACTCTAGCCGCGGGCGGTGGCGGGGGTCAAGGTCACCGGGGGGGGCCATGGCCTCGGCGCCGTCCGGCATCCCTCGGAGGGCCATCCGTCGGGCGGTTAGAGTCCGTCGATCCACCTTCCGCGCGGAGGATCCCCCGTGACCCCCCAGACCACCCCCACGACGTCGCCCGACTCGGCGCGGAAGATGCACCGCCGGACCGCCTCCCGGAACCTGCCCTTCGGCGGAGTGGATCTCTACGACCAGGCGCTCAGCCTGTTCGACCGCGCGGCGGACGAGATGGGGCTGGACCCGGTGGTCCGCACCATCCTCCACCAGCCGAAGAACGAGATCATCGTCAACTTCCCCGTCCGCATGGACGACGGCCGCTACCGGACCTTCAAGGGGTACCGCGTCCAGCACAACAACGTCCTCGGCCCGTACAAGGGCGGCATCCGCTACGCGCGCTTCGTCCATCTCGACGAACTGAAGGCGATGGCGTTCTGGATGACCATGAAGAACTCCCTGAGCGGGGTTCCCTTCGGCGGCGCCAAGGGGGGCGTGCGCCTCGACCCCGCGCGCTACTCCGTCGCGGAACTCCAGCGGATCACCCGCCGCTACACGCACGCCCTCGGGAGCAACATCGGACCCGACTGGGACATCCCCGCGCCGGACCTGGGCACGAACGCGCAGACGATGGTGTGGGTCGCCGACACGTACGTGAACACGCTGGGCCAGGCGACGCGGTTCGGCGGGCGCGGCGTCGTGACGGGGAAGACCGTCCTCTGCGGCGGATCCCTCGGCCGCGAGGAGGCGACGGGGCGCGGCACCGTGGTGTCCATCCAGGCCTGGGCGGAGGAGCGGGGCGTCGACCTCGCCACGCAGACGTTCTCCGTGCAGGGCTACGGGAACGTGGGCTCGTTCGCCGCCCGCATCCTCTGCGGGCTGGGCGCGCGCCTGGTGGCCGTCCAGGACCACACCGGTTCGCTGGCGGATCCCGCGGGTCTCGACGCGGAGGCCCTCGCGGTCCATGCGCGGGACAAGGGCGGCGTGGCGGGGTTCGCGGGCGGTGCGGCCATCGAGGCGGACGCGTTCTGGTCGACCCCGTGCGACATCCTGATCCCGGCGGCCCTGGAGAACCAGATCACCGATCGCAATGCCGAGACCATCCGCGCCCGCGTCATCGCGGAGGCGGCCAACGGGCCGACGACCCCGTCCGCCGACCAGACGCTCGTGCGCCGCGGCATCGAGGTGCTGCCCGACATCCTGGTCAACTCCGGCGGCGTCGTCGTGTCCTACTTCGAGTGGACCCAGAACAAGCGCGGCGAGTCGTGGGAGCTGGACGAGGTGCGCGCCAAGCTGACCGCGCGGATGCGGGAGGCCTACGGTCGCGTCCGCGAGACGGCGAAGGCGCGGGGCCTCGACCTCCGCATCGCCGCCTACGTCTGCGCGCTGGAGCGCCTGCAGGCGGTCTACCGCGAGCGCGGGATCTTCCCGTAGGGACGACCCGGCTCAGGGTCCCGTCCAGCCGCTGACGACGATGGCGCAGGCGTCGGGATGGAGATGCTTCGCCGCGACGCGCAGGACGTCCTCCTTCGTCACGGCGGCGACCTCCGCCAGGAAGCGATCGGGGTAGTCGAACCCGAGGCCGTACCGCTGCATCTCCACCAGCGCCGCGGCCACCTGCCCCGTGGTCTCGTAGCGGAACACCAGGGACCCGGTGAGGTAGGACTTCGCGTCCGCCAGTTCCGCGTCGGAGACGGGCTCGACGCGGATGCGGCGGATGTGCGCGAGCATCCCGTCCACGGCGCGGTCGAGGTCGTCCCCGAGGCACGCGATGAACCCCGTGAACGTGCCCGGCTCCTCGCCGGCGTTGGACGCCGTGCGGCCGTAGACGGTGTAGGCCAGGCCCTGCTCGTCGCGGAGGTCCTTGGACAGGCGGTCGGAGAAGCCGGGACCGGTGCCGAGGATGTGATCCATGACGAGGAGCGCCGCGTAGTCGGGATCCGTGCGCCGGATGGCGAGGTTGCCGATGAACACGTTGCTCTGCGTCTTCCCGGGCATGGGGCGGGAGACGCGGACGGTCCTCTCGAGGGGCTTCGGGGCGGGGATGTCGGGCTTCGCGCCGTCCCCCCGCTTCCAGGCGGAGAACCGCTCCCCGACGGCCTTCGCCATGGCGTCGGCGTCGAAGTCGCCGACGACGGCGAGGACGGTCCGGTCGGGCACGTACCAGCGGGCGTGGTGCGCGACGAGATCCTCGCGCGTGATGGACGCCACCGACTCCGCGTCCCCCCGGGAGAGGCGCCCGTAGGGATGGGACCCGTAGAGGGTCTCGAGGAACGCCTTGCGTCCCACGGTGGAGGGAGTCTCGGCGTCGGCGGCGATCTCGCTGACCAGCGCGGCGCGGACCTTCTCGATCTCGTCCCCGTCGAAGCGCGGGCGGAGGAGGACGTCGGCCAGCAGGTCGAGCACGGCGGCACCGTCCTTGGCCAGGCAGCGGGCCGCGGCTCCCGTCCCCGAGGTGTCCAGCGTGGCGCCGAGGAAGTCGAGGGTCTCGGCGATCTCGTCCGAGGTGCGCTTCCCTGCCCCCTCGTCGAGCATGTCCCCGGTGAACCAGGCGAGGCCCGGCTTCGCTTCCACCAGTTGTCCCGCGGCGACGTAGGCCTGGAACGAGACGACGGGGAGCCCCTTCCGCCGCTGCAGGATCACGGTCATCCCGTTGTCCAGCGTCTCGACCCGGGGATCCAGCGTGACCGCCCGCGTGGGGCCCGGCGGGATGGCGAGGTCGAGCGCCCGTGTGCGGCCGCCGCGGAAGGACGGGACGGCGTCGGGCTCCTCCGGAGGCTCCGACTTCCGGGCCGATGCGGGCCCCTCGGGCAGCGGGACGGCGGCGGGAAGCGGATCCGCGGCGGAGCCGTCGGCGCCGGCGCGCGGCGGGGAGGGCACCGCGTACCCTGCGACGTCCGGGGCCACGGCCCACCCCACGGTGCGGTTCGTGGGAACGAGGTACCGGCGGAGCGCCGCCTGGACCTGATCGCCGGTCACGGCCCGCACGCGCTCCGGCCACTCGCCGTACACCCGCCAGGAGCGGACCGTGTCCAGGTACCCGATGCGGTCCGCCACGCCGGAGACCGTCTCCTGCCCGTACACGTCCCGGGCGAGGAGGTTGTTCTTCGCCTTCTCCAGTTCCCGCGCCGAGGGGGGCTCCGCCGCCAGGCGCGCGATCTCCTCGTGCACCGCGGCCTCGATGATCCGCGGGTCGGCCCCCTGCTGCCCCTCGCACCAGACCTTGAAGCGGCCGGGGAACTTGCGCGTCTCGTTCCAGGCGGACACCTCCACGCAGGTGCGGTCCTTCTCCACGAGGCGGCGATGGAGGCGGGACGACTTCCCGGTGCCGAGGATCGCGGAGGCGACGTCGAGCACGTAGTCGTCGTCGTCACCGACGCGGCAGGTGTGCCAGGCCACGGCGACCTTCGGATTCTCCGTCTCCTCGACGTTGACGACGCGCCGCTCACCGCGCTGGATCGGTTCCACTTCGGTGACGGGTCGGGGCGGCGTGCCCGGCGCGACGTCGGCGAAGGCCCGCGCCGCCGAAGCGACGACGTCCTCGGCGCTCACGTCGCCCACGACCACGAGCGTGGCGTTGTTGGGCATGTAGTGGCGGTCGTAGAAGTCGATGACCGTCGACCGCGCCACGCTCTCCACTTCCTGCTGCCACCCGATGGTGGAGTGGTGGTACGGGTGGATCATGTACGCGGCGGCGTCCATCTCCTCGTCGAGGCGACCGCCGGGGCTGTCGTGACCGGCATGCATCTCGTTGAGCACGGCGCCCCGCTCCGCCTCGAACTCCTTGGGCACGAAGGCGCAGTTGCGCATGCGGTCGGATTCGATCTCGAGGGCGAGCCGCCACCGCGAGGACGCGAAATTGAAGTAGTAGTTCGTGTGGTCGTTCCAGGTGGTCGCGTTGTTGGCGCCGCCGGCCTGGAACGTGATGCGGTCGATCTGCCCCTTCTCGATCTGCTTCGTCCCCTTGAACATCACGTGCTCGAGGTAGTGCGCGAGGCCCGTCTCGCCGGGGCGCTCGTCCACGGAGCCGACGCGGTACCAGATCTGGTGGGACACCACGGGCGCGTCGTGGCGCTCGAGGACGAGGATGCGCAGCCCGTTGGGGAGCGTCGCCTCGGCGATGCCCGTGGCCTCGTCCCGCGTGATGGCCGGGGTGGAGCCTCCGCCGCCGGACGTCCCCGCGGTGGCGCACCCGCCCACCGCCGCCACCGCCGCCAGTCCCGCCGCCGCGACCCTCGATGCGCTCATGTCTTCCTCCACGGGAGGGGTCCCCACGGACACCTCCTCCGGCGGCCCCCCGTCGGTCACTTCCCGAAAGACCTTCCGCGCTTGGACGTTCCGCCGGGCCCGCGGCGCCCGTCGTTCCGGCGGTCGCCCCCGGGGCCGCCCCGATCCCCGCCCTTCCAGCCGGGCTTGCCGCCGGACCTCCCCTCGGGCTTCCCGCGGGCCCTGCCGTCGGGCTTCCCGCCGGGCCTTCCGTCGGGCCTCCCCCCGGGCCGTCCCCGGGGCTTCCCGCCGACCTTCCCGCCGTCGCGGCGGGGTGGCCGGTCGTCGCGACCCCGTCCCCGGTCGTCGCGGCGGGGCTTGCCGTCGTTCCGCACCCGCGGACCGGGCCGCTCGCGGCGCGGCGGAGTGGCCCCCGGCGTCGGCGCGGCGTCCTCCGGCGTCTTCGGCCGGAGCGCCGCCGCGTAGAGCGCGCGGACCTCCCGCTGCCCGAGGCGGCGGCACTGGCCCGGGCGCATGTTCTCCAGCTTGACCGGTCCCACGGAGGTGCGCCGGAGCGACAGCACGGGATGGCGGAGGCGGGCGAAGATGCGCCGCAGTTCCCGGTTGCGCCCCTCCGTCAGCGTGACGACCACGTGGGAGATGTCGCGGCCCCGCCGGCGGATGCGCATCCGCGCCGGCCCCGTGCGCCCCTCCGAGAGCCAGACGCCGCGCTCCACGTGGGCGATCTCGTCGGGGGAGACCTCGCCCCGGATGCGCAGGTCGTAGGTCTTGGGAACGCCGTAGCGCGGGTGGGTGAGCAGCAGCGTCAACCCCCCGTCGTTGGTGAGGAGCAGGAGTCCCTCGGAGTCCTCGTCGAGCCGTCCCACGGGGAACACCCGCGGGGCGCGGGGAGGGAGCAGTTCCATCACCGTGGGGCGCCCCCGGTCGTCGGTCACCGTGGAGAGCAGCCCGCGGGGCTTGTGTACCGCGTAGTAGACGGCGCCCTCGGGGATGGCGGGGAGCGGTTCCCGGGCGCCGGGGCGCTCCGGCAACGTGCGGCGCGCGGCGGGCGTCGGGTCGGGGGCCCGCGGGGCGCGCACGACCTCCGTGTTGACCCGCACTTCGTCGGTGGCGGGGTCCACCTTCGTCCCCAGGCGGCGGACGACGGTGCCGTTCACCGTCACCGCCCCCTCGACGATGAGCAGTTCGGCGCGCCGGCGGGAGGCGACCCCGGCGCGGGCGAGGTACTTCTGGAGGCGTTCAAGCATGGGGGGACCGTGGCTCCGCGGTGGGGGAGGGGGGTGGCTATCATAGCGATCCACCGGCCGGGGGCGCGGTTCGGGGGAGGGAGGCGGGATGGCGGCCGGACGGGGTCGGGCGGCGGGGCGGAAGCGCGTTCCCGCGATCGTCGCGGCCCGCGTGGGCCCGCTGCTGGAGGCTCTGGCGAGGGCCTACCCGGTGGCCGAGTGCGCGCTCCACCACCGCAACGCCTTCGAACTCCTCGCCGCCACCATCCTCTCCGCCCAGTGCACCGACGCCCGGGTGAACCTGGTGACGCCCACCCTCTTCGCCCGCTGGCCCACGCCGGCGGCGCTGGCCGCCGCGACGCAGGGGGAGGTGGAGGAGGTGGTCCGGTCCACGGGCTTCTTCCGGAACAAGGCGAAGTCCCTCCGCGGCATGGCGGCGGCGCTCCGCGACCGTCACGGAGGCGAGGTCCCCCGCTCCATGGAGGCGCTCACCGCCCTCCCGGGGGTGGCCCGGAAGACCGCCAACGTCCTCCTCGGCACGGCCTTCGGGCTGAGCGAGGGGGTCGTCGTCGACACGCACGTGGGGCGCATCGCGCGGCGCCTCGGCCTCTCCGCGGAGGAGGACCCGGTGAAGGTGGAGCGGGACCTCATGGCGGCGCTCCCGCGGCGAGCGTGGACGGAGTTCTCCCACCGCCTCATCCACCACGGGCGGCGCGTCTGCACGGCGCGGAGGCCGCGGTGCGTCGGGTGTCCCGTGGCCGACCTCTGCCCCTCCCGGGAGACCGGCGGGCGGCTCCCTCCCTCCCGGCGACGCGGCGCCCCGCGGCGGCGGAGGAGACCGTGACGGGGGGCGGGCCCGACCTGGCGGCGCTGGCGGGAGTCGTTCCCGGCATGCGGGTGCTCGACGTCGCCGCGGGGAGGGGGCGCGCGGCGGCGGCGGCCGTGGCGGCGGGGGCGCGCGTGGTGCTCGTGGATCGGCGGGAGCGGGCGCTGGCGGAGGTGCCGCCGGAGCTGGCGTCCCGCACCGCGCGCGTCGTCGCGGACGGAGTGGCGCTCCCCTTCCGGGCGGAGACCTTCGACCTGGTGATCCTGCGGGCCGCGGTCCACCATCTCGTGGAGCCGCTGGCGGTGGTGCGGGAGGGCGCGCGCGTGCTCCGCCAGGGGGGCACGATGCTCCTCGTGGACAAGGTGGCCCCGGCGGACGCGTGCGCCCGCGCGCTCCGCAACGCCGTGGAGCGCCTCCGCCACCGGGGCCACACGTGGACCCACTCCCGGGAGGGGCTGGCGGTGCTCGGCACGGGGGCCCGGCTCGAGGTGGACGCCGTGGAGGAGTGGACCGAGGCGTGGGAGGCGGGGGAGTGGATCGCCCGGGCCCGCACGGAGCCTCCCTGGGATCGCCTCGTGCGCGAGATGCTGGAGGCGGACGCGGCGGCGGGGGGCGCGGCCCTGGGGACGCGCCGGGAGGGGGAGCGACTCCTGGGGGAGGACCGTTGGGCGGTGCTCCGCCTCCGCAGGCCCCCGCGGGTCGTGCGCCCGTGAGGCCCGCGACCACGGGGGGCGCACCGTGATGCGGGAGCGGGCGCTCAAGGGGACGGGCATCCTCCAGGCCCTCCTCACCATGGACGTGGTGTCCGCGGCGGCCCTGGGGGCGGTGGTGTGGGCCCTCGACCATCCCCCCGTGGCCGGCGGGGATCCGCTGCCGCGCCACGTCGCGTGGGGGGTCGCCGCCACGCTCCTCTCGCTGGTGGCCCGGTGCGTGGCCATCTTCTACATGCTGGCCAGCGGGCGTGCCGTGAAGGACCTGGTGGCGCAGCACGGCCTCGACCCGGCGTACGTCGTGCGCGCCAAGCGCCTGAAGCGTCCCGTGGAGACCCTGGCGACGCTCGCCCTCGTCCCCGTGATGGCGGCGGCCATGACGGGGGGCGGAGCGCCGGGGAACTCCCACGCCGCGTGGGCGTGGACCGCCGTCGCGTTCGCGGTGGCCTGCCTCGCCGTGGACCTCCGCGCCGGCCTCGCGAACTACGCCCTGCTGCGGGAGGTGGACGAGCGCGTGGCGGAGTCGTAGGGGGCGCCGGGCCACGGGCCCTCCGGCCGCGCGTCGGCGGCCGTGCCGTCCCGGCGCGGGTGCCGCGAGGAGACGGCGCGGGCCCCTACAGGAGGCGCTGGGCCAGCTTGCGGACCTCCGCGTCGCGGGTCTCCGCGAGGATGCGCTCGGCGGCGGACTTGCAGTCCTCCCGCTTCAGGAACTCGAGGGAGCGGACGGCGGAGACCCGCTCCCGCTCGGTGGGCGCCGAGAGGGCGGCCTCCGCGAGGGTGGCGCTCCCGGCGGCGCCGGCGGCGCGGCCGTAGGCGTACCACGCCGCGGCGCGGACCGACTCGGGCCGCTCCCCGTTGCGCGCCACCTCGAGGAGGACGGCGGCGGCCTCGGGCGTGGCCAGGAAGGAGATCGCGTTCACTGCGCCGCGGAGGAGATGCTCGTCCACACCGAACTCTCCGCGCGCGACCGCCGTGAGGAGGCGCAGGGCCTCGGGCTCCTTCCGCTCGCCGAGGGCCGCCAGGGTGAGGATGCGCAGATCCTCCATGTCGTTCGCCGGGAGCCCCGCGGACAGGGACTCCGCCAGGAGGCGCTTGAGCGCGGCGAAGGCCTCAGGGCCCTCCATGTCCCCGAGGGTCGAGACGGCGTCCTCCCGGGTCTCCCAGTCGGCGTTCGTGCTGCTCGCCACGCGGAGCAGCACGGCGACCCGGCGCGCGCCGCCCCGTCGCCCCATCTCCTCGATGAGCATCCCGCGCGCGTCGAGGGCGGGGTCGCGGGCCGAGGCGGCGGGCCGATCGAGATAGTCCGCGAGCGCCTCCACCACCTCCGTGCGATCCACCGCCGCCAGCCCCCGCGCCACGATGTCGGAGACGCGCGACCCGAACTTGCCCGCCTCGGGCTCCGCGATGAGGCGGAGGAAGAAGTGCTCCACGTCGGGGCCGCCGATGTTGCCCGCCTCCTCCAGCGCGAGGAGGCGCATGTGCTCGTCCCGGGAGTTCACGTAGATGTCGAGGAGGCGGCCGGCCACCGCGGGGTCCTTGATGTTGCCGAGCGCCGCGAAGGCGAGGACCCGGAGGCCCCGGTCCTCCTCCTTCGCCACGAAGTCCAGCAGCGGCGCGGCGTTGGCCGCGTCGCCGGCCTTCTGCACGGACATCAGGACGCGGCGGCGCTCCAGCGGGTCCGGCGCCGCCAGCCCCTCGATGGGGAGGGGCGTGGAGGGGGCGTTGACCGGTACGGAGACCTTGCGGGGGCGGGGCTCCGGCCGGGGCCGGGGACCCGACGGCGGCGCGGCGGGGGCGGGCGCGCGCGCGACGAACGACACCACGGCGGCGCCGACACCGGCGGCGGCGGCGACCAGCAGGAACAGGGCGAGGGGGCCGGGGCGGGGCACGGGGGTGGGATTGTACGGGGGCGAGGCCGATTACGCGCGGCCCGCGGGGGGGACGTGGAACGAGATCCCCTCCAGCACCGAGCCCGGGGACGGAAGGACCTCGTAGTGTTCGTGGCCCGCCGGGAGGAGGAGCGTGTCTCCCCGGCCGACGGGGGCCTCCGGCGCGCGGCGATCGAAGGCGCGCACGGTGCCCTGCCCGGACAGGATGAACAGCGCCTGCCAGACGCCCGCCTCGCCGTCCGGCGTCGGGAGTGTGGCGGCGCCGCCGGCCTTCCAGCGATCGGCGGCGAACCAGCGGGTCCGGAGGAGGGGCGCGCGCAGGAGGACGCCGTCGTCCTCGACGGTGCCCGGCTCCACCCGGTCCGGCCCCGGCGCCGCGAAGAGCGCGCTGCGGAGGCCCTCCTCGCGCTGCAGCGGCCGCGCGGAGCCGTCGGGCTCGCGGTACCCCCAGTCGTGGAGCCGGTACGTCGTCTCCGAGGACTGCTGCACCTCCAGCAGCAGCAGGTCGCCGGCGAGGCAGTGGACCATCCCCGCGGGCACCAGCACCACGTCCCCCTCGCGCGGGACGAAGGACCGCAGTACGTCGTCGGGCCGGTCCTCCTCCAGCGCGCGCAGGAGGTCCGCCGGACCGACGCCGTCGCGGAAGCCCCGCCAGATGCGGGCGCCCGCGCCGGCCTCGATGACGATCCATGCCTCCGACTTGGGCTCGGCGTCGTCGGGACCGCCGGGAGCCTCCTGCCCCGTCGGGTGGACCTGGACGGACAGCCGTCCGTGGACGTCGAGCACCTTGAGCAGCAGCGGGATCTCCCGGCCCCCGCGCAACTCGGCGAGGGTCCGTCCCGCCAGCGGGCCGTTGCGCACGACGCTGGAGCCCATGGGGCGGTCGTACAGTTCCCACGATTCCCCCACGGGCCCGGCCACGGGAAGGACCCTCCCGAACCGGCCCTCCAGCCGCCGCCCGCCCCAGGGCTTCACGACGTGGTGCGGCGTCAGCAGCATCGGGTAGAGGACGGGCGGAAGGTCGATGTGCATGGCTACCGCGCCCGTGCGCGGGTCCGTCGCGCCGACGTGTCGCCGGGGGCTGCCGCCGCGGGCCCGGACGCGCGCAGCATGTCGCGCGCCTGATCGAGCCCCCGCTCCGCGAGGCCCTCCCCGCGGAGCATCTCCGCCAGTTCCCGTTCCCGCTCGGCCCCGCCCACCTCGGCGACCTCCGCCACGGTGCGGTCCCCGTCGACGCGCTTGGTCACGCGCAGGTGCTGGTCGGCGGCGGCGGCGATGGACGGGAGGTGGGTCACCACGAGGACCTGGCGCCCCGCGGCCACGGCGCGCAACCGCCCCGCCACCGCGGGCCCGAGGCGGCCGCCCACCTCGGCGTCGACCTCGTCGAACACGAGCACCGGCGTCCCGTCGGCGCCGGCGAGCCGGGCCTTCACGGCCAGGGAGACCCGCGCCAGTTCGCCGCCGCTGGCGACGCGCGACAGCGGCAGCAGCGGCTCGCCGGGATTGGCGGAGAAGAGGTACTCGACGGGACCCGGGCCCGCCTCCGTCGCCGTCTCCCGCGGGTCGCCGTCCCCCTCGCCCACGCGGATCTCGAACCGCGCCGCGCCCAGCGCCAGGCCCTCCAGTTCGGCGAGGATGCCCCGGGACAGGGACGCGGCGGCGGCGCGGCGGCATCGCACCAGGTCCGCTGCCGCCGCGCGCAGCGCGCGCAGCGTCTCCTCTTCGCGGCCCGCCGCGCCCGCCGCGTCCTCCTCCTCGGCCCGGAGGTCCGCCGCCTCGCGGGCCGCGGTCGCGCGCGCGGCCAGCGCCTCCTCCTCCGTCGGACCGTGGACGCGCAGCAGGCGATCCAGCGCCTCGAGCCGCTCGTCCACGGCGGCCCGCCGCGCGGGATCGAACTCGGATCCGTCGCGGACGCGCGCCGCCTCCCGCGCCGCGTCCACGGCGGCCGCGGCGGCGGTCTCCAGCGGGTCGAGGAGCGGCAGGAGCCGCGCATCCAGGGCCGCGGCCCGTCCCAGGGCGGCGGCCGCCTCGCCCAGGCGCTCCACCGCCGCGCCGTCCCCCTCGGAGAGCGCCTCCACGGCGAGATGGAGATCCGCCAGGAACCTCTCGGCGCCGTCGAAGCGGCGCCGCTCCGCCCGCAGTTCCGCGTGCTCGCCGGGACGGAGGGAGGCACCGTCGACAGTCGCGATCACGTGAGCCAGG
The DNA here is from genome assembly GCA_964607145.1 of uncultured Planctomycetota bacterium. Taxonomy (GTDB): domain Bacteria; phylum Planctomycetota; class JAJSAM01; order JAJSAM01; family JAKLKS01; genus CAZSIX01. Next base: position 77,473 of record CAZSIX010000002.1, read on the forward strand.
TAGTCGAGCCGTGCGGCCCGCTCGCGGTGAAGGGTGGCCAGGGATCGCCGTCGCTCCGCCGCGGCGCGCGCCGCGCGCAGCGCCTCGACGAAGCGCCGGTGGGCCTCCTCGCCGCTCCCCGCGCGATCCAGCAGCACGGCCTGCGTCGCCGGCTCGAGGAGCGCCTGGTGCTCGCTCTGGCCGTGGACCTCCACGAGGAGGCGGGCCGCGGCGCGGAGCGCCGCCACCGTGACCGGCGACCCGTTGGCGGAGGCCCGCCCGCGGCCGCCCGGCTCCACGCGCCGCTCGAGGAGGAACTCCCCCTCCTCCGGCGCATCCACTCCCAGTGCCGCGGCGACGGCGGCGGCGCGCGGGCCCTCCACCTGGAAGAGCCCGCGGACGACGGCGGCGTCGGCCCCGGTCCGCACGAGCGCCGCGCCCGCGCGCCCCCCGGCCAGCAGGCCCAGCGCCTCGAGGACGAGGGACTTCCCGACGCCCGTGGCCCCCGTGAGCGCCACCAGACCGGGCCGGAAGGACACCCGCGCGGCCGCGAGCAGCGCGAGGTCGCGGATCTCCAGTTCCGCGAGCACGATCTAGCCCGACCCGCGCCGCCGCGGGCGGCGGCTCGCGACGGGGCACATCACGTCACCCGCAGGCCCGGGGGAGCGTCCCCGCCGTCGACGCCCAGGAGGCGGACGCGATCGCCGTCCTTGACGGCGCAGATCATCCCCTGGGAGGGAACGCCGCGGAGCGGCCGCGGCTCCAGGTTGGCGACCATGATGACCGTGCGCCCGACGAGGTCCGCCGGCGTGTAGAAGGCGCGGATCCCGGCCACGACGGTGCGCTGCTCCGTCCCGAGGTCGACGGTGAGGACGAGGAGGCGGTCGGCGTCGGGATGGGCCTCGGCGGTGAGGACCCGCGCGGTGCGCAGTTCGACCTTCGAGAAGTCTTCGATTCCGATCAAGGGACCTCCACGGGGCGGTGCGCGCCTAGGATCTGGTTGGGCGGGAGGTTACTCCCGCCGGGGGAGGGAGACTACTTCGGCGGGGTGACGTGCCGCTTCCGCTGCGGCGCGGGAGTCGGGGTCGGCGGCGGCGGAGGATGAGGCGGATCCGGCTCCTTCGCCGCGGGGGGGGGCTCCTCCGCGGGAGGCGGGGCCGGCGGGACCGGCGCGGGCGCCGGCGCGGGAGCGGGAGCCGGAGCGGGTTCGGGCGCCGCCGGCGCGGGCCCCGCGGCCACGACGTGGATCCGCGTGGGCCCCTCCCTCCGGAGCGTGCAGCCCGCGGCGGCGGCGATGCGCTCCAGCGCCTCCGGCCAGGGGAGGTCCTCGCCGGAGACGGTCACCCGGCGTGCGCCGGCCTCCTCGTCCAGGAGGATCTCCACGTCCTCGATCTGGAGGATCCCCCGCTGCACGCTGGCGTGGGTGGCGACGCGGCGGGGATGCTGCAGCGCCCGGTCCAGGGGCGCGTCCGCGATCTCGAAGGTGCACCGCGGGACGGGCGGGAGATCGGGGGGAGGCGGGGTCTCGATGGGGGGCAGCTCGGGCTGCGCCGGCGCGGGGGCGGGCGCGGGAGCAGGCGGCGGGTTGAGGACCTCCGCGGACTCCACGGCACGGGACGCCACGGGCGCCGCCGACTTGGGCGGGGGGACATCGAAGGCGCGCAGGTCCTTCCGGCCCGCCTCGATGGTCTCCCGCAGGCTGAGTGCCCCCCGGTCGTCGGGGTTGATGCGGAGCGCCTCCGCCACCGCCGTCTCCGCCGCCTTCAGGTCGTGGCGGGACCAGTGGACCCGCGCCATGCGACGGTGGATGGCGGCCGCCGCGCCGTCGCCGGGCCGCGCGTCCAGGGCCGTCGCGTAGGCCGTCAATGCGGCGGCGTGATCCCCGCGATCGAAGGCCTCGTCCCCCGCCAGCACCGCGCGGACCGCCTCGGGGCCCACGGACTCGGCCTGCTCGGTGACGCGGGTGACCTCGATCCACGGCTCCCCGCGGAACACCGTGCGGACGATGGCCCGGCAGGTGAACCGCGTGCGGGACCTGACGTCGCCCAGCCGCTTCCCGAAGGGGTCGTCGCGGAGCACGAAGAAGAACGCGTAGACGCCCTTGAACTGCTCCCGATCCCAGAGTTCCGACGCGTCGTCCCAGGCGGAGAAGTTGTAGTAGCGGTCCGACGTGAACGGCGTGTAGTACGGGTTGAAGACGTCCCGCCTCTGGTGGAACTGGAGCGTGAGGATCACCGGCACGTCCTTGTACGTGCCCGGGTCCTTGAGGATCCGCTCCAGCGGCACGCGGCGGGGTTCCGAATCCCACCAGCCTCCCTCGGCGCGGGCGGAGGGGGCGGCGGCGATCAGCGCGGCGAGGCAGGCGAAGCGGCGGATGGCGGCATGCATGCGGTGGCTCTCCGTCGAGGCGGGGGGCCGCATCGTACCGCGGCGGGCGCGGGGCCTCTCCCTGGTGGTCGTGGCGCAGCCCGTCTCACGGCAGGTTCCTGAAGCGGACGCCCTTGCCGTCGACCTCGGGGACGGTCCCGGAGAGGGCCCCCATGGTCACGAGCAGGCGCGCCAGTTCCACGTCCCGGAAGCGGATCCAGAGACGACTCTCCCTCGCCGCGGGGAGGGCGGCCTCCTCGACGGTGATCCGGACGCCGTGTCGCTCCGCGAGGTCGCGGACGGCGTCGAGGAACGGGACTCCCTGCCAATCGCAGGTCGCCGGGTGGGTGCCGATGGCCTTCAGGAGGATCGCCTCCTGCTCCGCCGACCGGGCCCGCTCCCGGGACTCCGACTCCTCCCGTGCCTTCGCCAGTCCGGCCTCGAGCAGGAGCAGGAGTTCCTCGCGCGCCTCCTCGACGGGCACGCTCGCGCACTCGCGCGGGCTCCCCTCCAGCGTGATGGTCGTGACGGGATCCGTGACCACGGCGTAGCCGAGCACCCCGCCGTCGGCGGACGCCACGCGGAACACGTGGCCGACGAAGGTCTGCACGGGTCGGATCTCGAGCGGATCGAGCCGGACCCAGGGGCGTACCGCTCCGTCGAAGTCGATCCACGCGACGTCCAGCCGGGACCGGACCCGGCTCCGGAGGTGCAGCACGGCGGCGTCGTGGCTCCCGGCGGACGCCCAGCGCTCCCGGGCCGCCTCCGGCCGGAGAACGGCGATCGCGCCGCTGCCCGTGCCGGCCTCGCCGGTGGCCGCCTCGGCTCCGGTCCGGGCGGGTGCGGTCCGCGCGGACCAGGAGAACTCCCGCTCCCCCTCGGGGCCAGGCGCCGCCGCGCGCGCGGACGGAGGGCGGCGACGGCCCGGCGGGAGCCAGCGCCACGGGCGGTCCCCGAAGACCTCGGCGCACAGGTCCGCCAGGGCCCTGTCGTAGGTCGCGAGTTCGGCCCGCGTGTCCACGTGGTTGTGCTGCTCGTCGTCCTCGGTGTTCGTGTCGAACCAGGACTGCACGCCCTCGGCCCAGTACTCGCCGACGTCCTTCGACGCGTACGTCCGTTCCCAGAGGTGTCGCGCCATGGCATCGGCGTAGGCGTCGCGGAGGCGCACGTCGAACGTCGGGTCCGCGACGGGGAGCGCGAGCAGGTGGAGGGTGTGCGCGAACTCGTGCACGAGGATGCACTCCCTCGCGTAGGGGTCCCCCCGGTAGGCGAGGAGGTTCTCCTCGCCGCAACTCACCGCGGGGCGGCCCGCCGTGGCGCCGAGCCCCCGCGCCCTCGTGTCCCAGTACTCCGCCGGCCGCAGGTCGGCGTGCTCGGGCACATCCGTCGTGAACTCCGTCGGGGCCATGACGACCACGCGGACCCCCGCGTCGCGCAGCGCGTTCAGCAGGTCCGGTCGATGGCCGATCATCGACAGCACGACGTACCGGGCCTCGTGCAACGCTTCGTCACGGACGCGCGGGGAGCCGAGCACCGGCACGCCGCCGGCGTCGAGGTGCTTCGCGTGGAAGGCGGCGAGGCCCAGACGCAGTCGGAGTGCCGGCGGGACGGGACCGACGACCCCGTCCCCGTCAGGCGACGCGGCGTCGGGGTCCGCGGCGGGGGCCGCGGGCGGCGGTGGAGCGGGTACCGCCCCCTGTTCCGCCGTGGAGCGCGGCGCGACCTCGTCGCCGCCGCAGGCCGCGACGGCCCCCGCGACGAGAGCCAGCCACGGAGCCATCCGCCTGGACATGAGCCGCGGATCGTACCGGTGCCTCCGCAACCCCGTCAACGGCGCAAGGAGCGGAACGCGGGGCGCGCGGGCAGGCGCTCGTCGGGCGGTCCGCCGTGGCGGCTCCCATCAGGCCGGCGGCAGATCCTGCTCCACGCTCCGGAGCATGCGGTCCAGGGCGGCGCGGATGCGGGCCTCGGTCAGGTAGGTGCCGGCGCGGATCTGCGCGCGCAGGTGCTCGACGTAGAGGTCGCGGACGCGCCGCACCTCGGGAGAGGCCGCGGGCGTCGCGCGCCGCGGCCTGCGGGGAGGCGCCAGCAACGCTCGCGAGGGGGGTGGTGACTGTCCACCGGGGCGGCGTCCCGTCGGCCTCGTGCGATCCGTCAAGGTCGCTCCCTCCTGGCTGGACGCGGGCGTACCGGGGGCCCGGTCTCGGTTCGGCCCCGGAGCATCCGTCCCATCACCGGGGCCCGTCTCGCCCGAGTGGCCGCCGGTACCGGGTATATCGGCCGCCCGGCCCCGGGCCTGAGCGGCGGGTCCGCCGGGGCGCCCGGCGGGGCCGCTTATGTTGCGTCCGGGAGGCGGGGAACCTCGGACGGCCCGTAGACGGAGAGGCCCGCGGCGGAGTGGGATCGGCGGTCCAGGAGGTCCCAACCCGGGGGGGGATCGGGGGGCGCCTCCCGGGCGGGATGCTCCAGGAGGAGCCGGGCCGCGGGTGCCGCGCCGCCGCGGAGGGCGAGGGCCCCGAGAGCGGCCAGGAGGCGGTCCGCGGCGCCGGCCATCCCGTACAGGCCGTAGGGCGGGTCGCAGAAGACCAGGTCGAAGGGCTCCTCGGGCAGCGGGACCGGGCCCGCCAGCACCGCCACCGCGTCCCCGCGGACGATGCGGCCCGCCTCCCTCCCCACGCCCAGGGCGGCCAGGTTCGCCTCCAGGGCCTCCAGCGCCGGGCGGGCCTTCTCCACGAACACGGCGCGGCGGGCCCCGCGGCTGAGGGCCTCCAGCCCCACGGCCCCGGTCCCGGCGAAGAGGTCCAGGACGACGGCGCCCTCCAGCCGATCCGGTCCCAGCATGTTCATGGCGCCCAGCCGGAGGCGGCCCGACGCGGGCCGCGTCCCGTCGCCGCGGGGGGCGCGCAGCGGTCGCCCGCGCCAGACTCCTCCGGTGATTCGCAGCGACGGCTTCACGCTCCGCGTCTCCAGTCTCCCGCCGCGCCCGTTCATGAACGCGCGGGGCCCTGGAGCCTGCCACGGACGCCCTCCGCCGGAGGCATTCCCGAGGGGCACCCGGGGATGGTGCGTATGATTTCCCCGGGTTCGGACCTCGCCGCCGGGAGCGGCGGGGGCGGTGCGCGAGGGCGCGCCGCAGGGCAGGAGGTGGACGGTGGTCGGTTCCGCGAAGAGGCCGGAGGTTCCGCTCCGCGGGACCCTCACCGCCCTCGTCACCCCGTTCCGCGCGGGCGAGGTGGACTGGGAGGGGCTGGAGCGGCTCGTCGACCGCCAGCTCGAGGCCGGCGTGGACGGGCTCGTCCCCGTGGGGACCACGGGGGAGTCGCCGACGCTGTCCATCGAGGAGCACGAGCGCGTCGTCGCCTTCGTCGTGGAGCGGGTGGCGAGGCGCATCCCCGTCGTCCCCGGCACCGGATCCAACAGCACCGCCGAGGCGCTCCGCCTGACCCGCTCCGCGAAGGAGGCCGGCGCCGACGCCGCGCTGGTCGTCGTGCCCTACTACAACCGTCCCACGCAGCAGGGCATCGTGCAGCACTACCGCGTGCTCTGGGAGGAGGCCGGCCTCCCCCTGGTGGTCTACAACATCCCGTCGCGCACCGCCACCGGCCTCACGGCGGAGTCCTTCGACGCGCTGGCGGGCATCGAGGGGATCGTCGGCGTGAAGGAGTCGAGCGGGGACCTGGGGCTCGCCTCCCACCTCCTCTCCTCCCACGACCTCATCGTGCTGGCGGGCGACGACGGCCTCTGCGTCCCCATGATGTCCCTGGGCGCGGCGGGCGTCATCTCCGTCGCCTCCAACGTGCTCCCCTTCGAGATGAAGGCCCTCACGGACGCGGCGCTGCGGGACGAGTGGGCGGAGGCGCGGCGCATCCACCGGGCGCTCCACCGATTCTTCAAGGCGCTCTTCCGCGAGACCAACCCCATCCCCGTCAAGTGCGCCCTCCGCCTGCTGGGCCTCGACTCCGGCGAGGTCCGCCTCCCCCTCCTGCCCGCCTCCTCCGCGACCGAGGAGGCCCTCCGCGGCCAGCTCCAGGCCCTCGGCCTCCTGGGCGAGGACCTCGACCTCTACATGGATCCGCGGGACTGACGGAGGGGCCGCGGGCGTCGCGGGTCCGCGGTGGGGGCGGGGCGCGGGGCCGCGGCGGCGCCGACGCGGCGGACCGTCGACTCCGGTCCGTCGTCCCGATGGACACATCCCTTCCGCGGAGCGCGGACCGCCGCCTCCGCGCGATGGCGGGATGCGAGGGGCGCCACCCCGGGCAGCGCACGGATTGCCTCTCCACCCGCGCGGAGAGCGCGGCGGCCTGCGCCGAGGCCTGCCGCTCCCGCCCCGGCGCGTCGACGCCCCGCCACTGTCAACATGGCAGCGACGGCGGCGGCCCGTGCGCCCGCGGCCGCGGGCCGGCGGTCGTTCCGCGGGGCGACGCGCCTCCGAGGGGGCCTCCCTCCCACCGGCACGCCGTATGCGTTCCGTTCCCCCATGATCCAGCCCGACCGCATGACGACGAAGACTCGCGAGGCCCTCTCGCAGGCGTTCTCCGACGCGGAGCGCCGGGGGCATCCCGAACTGCTGCCCGAGCACCTGGTGGAGCCGCTGCTGGCGCAGGGGGACGGCATCGTCCCGCCGCTGCTGGACGCGGTGGGGGTGGCGCGGGACGATCTGCTCGCGCGGGTGGAGCGCGCCCTGGCGGCGCTGCCGCGGGTGGAGGGGGGCTCCGACCCGGTGCCCGGCCGGCGGCTCCGCGGAGTCTTCGACGTGGCCGCGAAGGAAGCCACGACGCTGGGGGACGAGTTCGTCTCCACGGAGCACGTGCTGCTCGCGCTGGCGGCGGAGCGCTCCGGCGCCGCGGCGGAGGCGCTGCGCGCCGGAGGAGCCACGCGGGACAAGGTGCTCGCCGCCCTCAAGGGGGTCCGCGGGAGCCACCGGGTCACGGATCGCGACCCGGAGACCCGCTACCGCGCGCTGGAGAAGTACTCCCGCGACCTCACCGACCTGGCCCGGCGCGGGAAGCTCGATCCCGTCATCGGGCGGGACGAGGAGATCCGGCGCGTCATGCAGATCCTCTCCCGCCGCACGAAGAACAACCCGGTCCTCATCGGCGAGCCCGGCGTCGGGAAGACCGCCGTCGTCGAGGGACTCGCCCGCCGCATCGTCGAGGGGGACGTCCCCGAGGGACTCCGCGGCCGGCGCGTGCTGGCGCTGGACGTGGCGGGGCTCGTGGCCGGGAGCAAGTTCCGCGGCGAGTTCGAGGAGCGGCTGAAGGCCGTCCTGAAGGAGGTCGGCGACGCCGCCGGCGAGGTCATCCTCTTCATCGACGAACTCCACACCATCGTCGGTGCCGGCGCCGCGGAGGGCGCGGCGGATGCCGCCAACATGCTCAAGCCGGCGCTCGCCCGCGGGGAACTCCGCTGCATCGGGGCCACCACGCTGGACGAGTACCGCAAGCACGTCGAGAAGGACGCCGCGCTGGAGCGCCGCTTCCAGCCGGTGCAGGTGGGGGAGCCGTCGGTGGAGTCGAGCATCGCCATCCTCCGCGGACTCCGCGAGCGCTACGAGGTCCACCACGGGGTGCGCATCCAGGACCCGGCGCTTATCGCCGCGGCGACGCTGTCCGCCCGCTACGTGACGGGGCGCTTCCTGCCGGACAAGGCCATCGACCTCATGGACGAGGCCGCGTCGCGGCTCCGCATCGAGATCGACTCCATGCCCCAGGAGATCGACGAGGTTGAGCGCCGCCTCCGCCAGCGCGAGATCGAGCGGGAGGCGCTCCGCCGCGAGAAGGACGACGCCAGCCGCGCGCGCCTGAAGGCCCTGGAGACGGAGTCCGCCGCCGACCGGGAGCGGCTGGACGCCCTGACCGCGCGGTGGCGGAACGAGAAGGCCGCCATCGAGGCCATCCGGACCCGCAAGGAGACCATCGAGTCGCTCCGCGGCGAGGCGCAGCGCCACGAGCGCGAGGGGTCCCTGGGCAAGGTCGCGGAGATCGTCCACGGGCGCATCCCGGCCCTGGAGCGCGAGGTGGCCGACGAGGGGCGCCGGCTCCGCGACCTCCAGAAGGGCGGCGCGCTGCTCAAGGAGGAGGTCGACGCGGAGGACGTCGCCGAGGTGGTGAGTCGCTGGACCGGCATCCCCGTCAGCCGCCTCCTCGAGGGCGAGGTCGAGAAGCTCGTGCGCATGGAGGAGGGGCTGGAGACGCGCGTCATCGGGCAGCGCCGCGCGGTGGAGGCGGTCAGCAACGCGGTGCGCCGCGCGCGCGCTGGGCTCCAGGACCCGAACCGGCCGCTGGGCTCGTTCCTGTTCCTCGGTCCCACGGGCGTCGGCAAGACGGAGACGGCGCGGGCGCTGGCGGAGTTCCTCTTCAACGACGAGGGCGCCATGGTCCGCATCGACATGTCGGAGTACATGGAGAAGCACTCCGTGTCCCGGCTGCTGGGCGCGCCGCCGGGGTACGTCGGCTACGAGGAGGGCGGGCAGCTCACGGAGGCCGTGCGCCGCCGCCCCTACGCGGTGGTGCTGTTCGACGAGGTCGAGAAGGCCCACCCGGAGGTGTTCCACGCGCTGCTGCAACTGCTCGACGACGGGCGCCTCACCGACGGCCAGGGGCGCACCGTGGACTTCCGCAACGCCCTCGTGCTGATGACCAGCAACCTGGGCACGCCGTCGGAGGGCGGGCGCGAGCCCGACGAGGAGGAGGTGCTCGCGGCGGTGCGCGGCCACTTCCGCCCCGAGTTCCTCAACCGGCTGGACGAGATCGTCGTCTTCCGCCGGCTCGGTCGCGAGGACCTCCACCGCATCGTGGACATCCAGGTGCGGCGCCTGGCGGCACTGCTGGAGGCGCGCCGCATCGACCTGGAGTTCTCCGACGCGGCGCGGGAGGAGGTGGCCCGGCGCGGCTACGACCCCGTGTACGGGGCGCGGCCGCTGAAGCGCGTGCTCCGTCGGGACGTTCAGGACCCCCTGGCGCTGCGGCTCCTGCGCGGCGAGTTCACGGAGGGGGACACGGTGCGCGTCTCCGTCCGCGACGGCGAGTTCCGGTTCACGAAGGCCGTCGCGGTCGGCGCCACCGCCGACGTCGGCGGCGCGCCGCTCTAGCCCGACCTGCTCATGAGGGACCGCGGTCCCGCGGCGTCCTCGCGCCGATCCCGGCGTCGCGGCGACTCGCCTACTCTACGGAGTATGTCTTCGTCGCCGTCCCGGGGTCGGACTCCCGCAGGGAGTCCGACGAGTCCCCGGGAGCCCTTGGGTCTCGACGCGATGCCGCTCGCGGGACAGGGTGTCGCGCTGCCCACCCACCACTCCGTCGTCCCAGGTCCCTGCACCGCCGCCGCCTCCGTGCACCTCCCGCGCCCCCCCACGAGCAGGTCGGGCCAGGCCGTCGGCTCCGGGCGACGAATTGGGCGCGCCCCGCAAGCCGCGGGCGTAGGTTAGTCGCGTCACGGAGCGGGCGGGGCGCGACATCCCGCGCCGTCGCGGCCGGCCGCGTGCGCCGGTCGATCCGCGACGTCCTCCGGGGCAGGCGGGAGCGGGAAGCGATGGAGACGAACCGGGGGACCGGCGACCTCGTCGAGTACGGGCCGGGCGAGGCCCTCTTCACGCGGGGCGAGCGCGGGGACCACCTCCTGCTCGTCGAGGAAGGGACCGTCGAGGTCCGGATCGGCGGCCGCACCGTCGACCGGGTCGTCACCGGCGGGATCCTCGGCGAGATGGCCCTCCTCGACCACGCCCCCCGCAGCGCGCTCGCGGTGGCGGTCTCCGGGGTGACGGTGCGCAAGGTCGACGCCCGGGCCTTCGAGCGGCTGGTCGAGGGCGACCCCGCGTACGCGTGGCGCGTGCTCCGCGTGATGGCGGGGCGGCTCCGCCGCGCCAACGACGCCGCCTACCCCCCGGCGTCCCCTGCCGCCCCGGCGTCCGCGGCGGTGGCGGCGGCGGTCCAGGGACTGGCGGCGGAGTTCGACGCGGGCGTCGTGATCTTCCGGGCCGGCGAGCCGGGCGATCGCATGTACATGCTCCGGGCGGGCCAGGTGCGCATCGAGATCGACGGTCACGTGCTCGAGGTCGTCGACCCCGGCGGGTTCTTCGGCGAGATGGCGGTGGTGGACGGCGAACCGCGGAGCGCCACGGCGGTGGCCGCGTCGCGTTGCGCGGTGGTCGCCATGGACCGCGAGCGCGTCGAGCAGCTCTTCCGCCGCGCCCCCCAGTTCGCGCTGGAGATGATGCGGACGCTGGCCCGCCGCATCCGGTGCGTCAACGAGGCGCTCCGGGGCGAGGACCGGGGGTGAGCGCGCCCGACGGGGACCCGATCCTCGCCGAGGCGGGACGGCTGGGCCGCGCGCTCCGCGAACACGCCGGTTTCCGCCGTCTACGGGACGCGGAGGCGGCCGTCCTCGCGGCCCCGGAGTCGGCGTCCCTCGCGGACGCGCTGGGGCGTCTCCAGAAGGAGCGGGATCGCCTCCGCGCGGAGGGGGCCTCCCCGTCGCCCGACGGCGACCGATCCCTGGAGCGCGTCGCCGCCGCCGCCGCCGCGGACCCGCTGCTCGTCGAACTCTGGCGCGCCCAGACGGAGTTCCAGGGTCTCGTCGACTCCGTCAGCCGCGCCATGCTCGCGGAGATCCGCGGCACGGGCTGACGACGCGCCGCGATCAGACGCCGATGTCGTCCCGCGCCGAGCGCTTGAACACCAGCGTCACCGAGTCCGGCGCGCCGCCGTCCGCCCACGTTCCCGGGAGCAGCTGGACGAGTTCCCAGCCCGCCCGTCCGTGCTCCCAGAGCAGTTCATCCCGCCGCGTCAGGTCCGCCCGCGCGATCTCCACGACCATGTAGCGCCACATGTGCCCGCACCTCCGTCACTGGCGGCCGCGGGGAAGTCCGCGCCGGGGCGGAGATTGTAGTCCCGTCGACGCCGTCCCGCCCCGCCCATCCGTCCCCCGGTTCGCCGCCGCGAGGGGGACGGTCGAGTAGCGGCCCGTCCACCGGCCGCCGCGGCTACAATCGCCGCCCGTGAGCGGGAAACCCCCTTCGGCCGCGGCGCGACTCCTCCTCCTCGCCGCCCTTCTTCCCGCATTGGCGGGCTGCGTGGAGCGGCGTCTCCTCATCCGCACCGATCCCGCGGGCGGGGACCTGCGCGTGGGCGGGATCCCCGCGGGGACGGCGCCAGCGGTGGTGCCGTTCTCCCACTACGGGACGATGCGCGTGGAGGCGACCCTCGCCGGTCACTACCCGGCGACGATGGCGGTGGCGGTGCCCGCGCCGTGGTTCCAGTGGTTCCCCATGGACTTCTTCGCCGACAACCTCGTTCCCTGGACCGTCGTCGACGAGCACCCGGTCCTCGTCGTGCTCCGCGCCCGGCCGCAGCCCGAGTCGGAGGAGGAGATCGCGCGCGCCCGTGCGGAGGCGGAGCGGGTGCGCGCCGCCGCGGAGGCGGCGCGGAGCCGCGGGACCGTCATCGACGACCCGGAGGCGCCGCGGTGAAGCGGGAGCAGGAGGACCTCCGCGGGAAGCGCGCCGTCGTGATGGGACTGGGACTCTTCAGCGGGGGCGTGGAGGCCACGCGGTGGCTCGTTGCCCGCGGGGCCCAGGTCATCGTCACCGACCTCAAGGAGGCGGGCGCCCTCACCCGCTCCGTGGAGGCGCTCGACGGCCTCCCCGTCACGTTCCACCTGGGAGGGCACTCCTCCGCGGACTTCGAGCGGGCGGCCATCGTGGTGGCGAGCCCCGCGGTCCCCCGGGACCACCCCCTGCTGCTCGTGGCGACGCGGGCCGGGGCGCGCGTGGAGACCGAGGTCAACCTGTTCCTGCGCGCGTGCCCCGCCATCGTCACCGCGGTGACGGGGAGCAACGGCAAGTCCACGACGGCGACGCTTCTGGCGTCCATCCTCCGCGCCGCGGGACGGACCGTCCACCTCGGCGGCAACATCGGGCGCGCGCTCATCAACGAGGCCGCCTCCATGAAGCGGGGGGACGACGTGGTGCTGGAGATCTCCTCGTTCCAGCTGGAGTGGACGCGCGCCGGCGGACTCCACCCCACGGTCGGCGTGATCACGAACGTCACCGCGAACCACCTCGATCGGCACGGGACGTTCGAGGAGTACGTGGAGGCCAAGGCCGCCGTCCTTCCGCCTCCGGGCGCGTTCCGCGGCACCGTCGCCTCCTGGGACGACCCCTGGGCGCGCAGCCTCGGCGAGCGGTCCAAGGCCCACGTGCTCTGGACCGGGGTCGAGGTCCGGCCGCCGGGGGAGTCGGTGACGTGGATGGGGGACCGGCTCGTGCACCGGGGCGCGGGCGAGCGGACGCTGCTCCATCGGGCCGACGTCGCCCTGCGCGGCGAGATCAATCTCCGCAACGTCGCCTCCGCGGCGGGGGCCGCCATCCTCCGGGGCGTCCCGGCGGACGCGGTCCTGCCCGGCGTGAAGGGATTCACCGGCCTGCCGCACCGCCTGGAGGGTTGCGGCGCGGTGGGCGGCATCACCTGCATCAACGACTCCAAGGCGACGACGCCGGAGGCCACCATGCACGCGCTCCGCGCCATCGACGGGCCCCTCGGGGTCATCGTCGGCGGGCACGACAAGCAGGTGGATCTCGGTCCGCTGGCGCGGGCGCTGGCGGCCCGCACGCGCCTGGTCGTCCTCCTCGGCGAGACCGCCGAGCGGATGGAGCGGCTGCTCTGGGTCGAGCAGCCGGCGCCGCCGGCACAGGGCCCCCAGGTGATCCGCGTCAACGGCATCGAGGAGGCGGTGGCGGCGGCGCTGGAGCCGGGCCGGCTGCCGGAGGGCAGCACGCTGCTCCTCAGCCCCGGGCACGCCTCGTACGGGATGTTCTCCAACTACGAGGAGCGCGGCGATCGCTTCCGCGCCGCCGTGCGCGCGCGCGCCGACGGCGGCGGATGAGTGGATCGCCGTGGATTCGCCGGGCGCGGCCAGTACGATTTCCCCCATGACCTGCCAGAAGTGCCAGAAGCGCGAGGCCACCGTCCACGAGCACGACCAGACCGAGGACGGGAAGGGCTGGCGCGAGGTCCACCTCTGCGAGCAGTGCTCCGGGAAGACCCCGCTCGCGCTGCTCACTTCCGGGGGCCTCCTCCAGGCGCTGATGCAGGGCGGCGCGATCGCGGAGGTCGCCGCCGGGCCGGAACTGCGCTGTCCGGACTGCGGGATCACCTACGCCGAGTTCCGCAGCCGCGGACGGCTCGGCTGCCCCCGCGACTACGAGGTGTTCGAGGCGGACCTGCTGCCCCTCCTCGCGCGGCTGCACCAGGGCCGCGTCGAGCACGTCGGCAAGGTCCCCGGCGGCGGCGCCGCGGCGCCCTCCCCGGCGGAGCGCGAACTGCTGCGCCTCCGCCGCGCCCTGGAGGAGCACGTCCGCAAGGAGGAGTACGAGGAGGCCGCCCGGACCCGCGATCTCATCCGCGCGGCGGAGGCCGCCGTCGCGGCGGAGGCGGGGACCGGGCCTCCGTCCCGTCCCGTGCGCGCCCCGGCGAAGGGTCGCGGCGGCCGGTCGCGCCGCAAGGCCGCGCCCCCTCCGCCGCCCGTGCCGGGGGACGAGGACGAGTGAACCTCGCCGACCTTCCGTCCCACGGGGGCGAATGGCTGCGCGGCGACGGTCCCGAGGCGGAGATCGTAGTCTCCAGCCGCGTCCGTCTCGCGCGGAACCTGGCGGGGCACCGGTTCACCTCGCGGGCCGATGCCGACGAGCGGAGCGCCATCGCCGAACGGGTCCGCGCCGCGGTCATGGGGAGCCGGTTCGCGGAGCGGATCTTCCACGTCGCGCTCGAGCAGGAGCCGGCGCTGGTGGGGGAACTCCTCGTCGAGCGCCACCTCATCTCGCGGGAACTGGCGCGGGGGGACGGCTCCCGCGGCGTCGCCTTCGGGAGCCGCGAGGCCATCGCCATCATGATCAACGAGGAGGACCACCTGCGGATCCAGGTGCTCCACTCCGGCCTCATGCTGGAGGAGGCGTGGCGGGGCGCCAACGCGGTGGACGGCTTCCTCGAGAGGGAACTGGGCTACGCGTTCTCGCAGCGGTTCGGCTACCTGACGGCGTGTCCCACCAACGTGGGCACGGGCATGCGGGCCAGCGTGATGCTCCACCTCCCGGCGCTGGCCTTCACCCAGCACATCCAGAAGGTCTTCCGCGCCGTGGGGGAGATGTCCCTCGCGGTGCGCGGCCTCTTCGGCGAGGGGACGGAGCCGCTGGGGGACCTCTACCAGATCTCCAACCAGGGGACGCTGGGCGTGGACGAGCCGGCCCTCGTGGCGCGCGTCGCCGGCATCGTGCCGCGCATCCTCCAGTACGAGCGGAACCTGCGGGAGGAACTGATGTCGCGCCGGCGGAGCGCCGTGGAGGACCGCGCCTGGCGGGCCCTCGCGACGCTGCGGCACTCCCGCCTCATCTCGACGCAGGAGACGCTGGAGCACCTGAGCGCCGTCCGGCTGGGCGTGGCGCTGGGCATCCTCGACGGACTTCCCCTCAAGACCATCAACGACCTGTTCATCCTGTCCCAGCCGGCCCACCTCCAGCGCACCGAGGGGCGGGCGCTGTCGGGGGAGGAGCGGGACTCGGTGCGGGCCGCGTTCCTCCGGAACCGGCTCGCGGACGCCATGGGTGGAGGCGGCGCGGCGGGCAACTGACGCGGGTTCCGAGGAGGCGACATGGGTCGGACGGGAGTCGGACTGGCGCTGGCGCTGGCGCTCGCCCTGCCGGCGGCGGGTTGCGCGTCGACCTCGCGCGGCGTGGAGGTCGCCATGGTCCCCGGCGACAACCTGGAGTCGGTGGACCTCCGCGCGGAACAGCGCGGCGGCGCCGCCATCGCCGCCGACGTCGCCCTGTCCATCCCGGAGACAGCGGTCTGGTGGCCCACCAAGATCGTCGGCTCCACGGTCACCGGCCTCTACGACGGGGTCGCCGACGGGATCGACGACGCGCCGCTCCCCATCCTCGGCGTCATCGCGTCCCCGCTGACGGCCTCCTGGGGCGCGTTCAAGGGAGTGTTCCGGGGGATCGCGATGGACCCGTACTACGTCGCCACGACCTCGGAGTTCGCCTCCGCGCTCGGCAAGCCCTTCGTGCGCCCGCGGTAGGGCTGCCCTGCTCGGGGCTACGCGGCGCGTTCCACGATGCGCCCCACGACGGAGCACGACGCCACGACGAGGCCCCCGTCGACGAATCCCCCGGGGAGGTCCTCCGCCGCCGCGAGGAGGTCGAACGCCGCGCCCCCGGGCAGCCGCACCGTCGCGTGGTGGAACTCCCCGCCGCCGAGCGGGTTGCGCAGGCGACGCGGCGCGCCGGTCCGGCCCGTGAGGCGCACCCGCGCGGTCACCGGGCGCGCGCTCAGCCCCGTGGGCTCGAGGCGCTCCGGCGGCAGCCCCTCGGGGAAGGCCGCGCGGAGCGCCTCGCCGTCGGGGAGCGCCTCCACCCGCTGCGCCAGCAGGTTCACCTGGAGGACGAGATCGGCGCCGCGGAGGTCCCCTTCCCGCGAGAAGCCCGGGTCCTTGACCTCCAGGAGGAGGGGGACGGTGGTGTCGCCCTCGGCGGGGATCTCCACCTGGAGGAAGTCGCAGAACGGGCACTCCGCGTCGGGGAGCGCGCGGGAGACGCGCGCGCGGACCCGGGTCGTGCCGAGGAACGTGGGGGTGAGGCACTGGACCCGCGCGCTCCCGTCGCCGGGGTCCATGGCGAGCACGGCGAAGGCCGCCGCGCCCCCCTCCTCGCCCCAGCGGAACGCCCGGAACCCCTCCGGCGCCGGGAGCGGCTCCGCGGCCCCGCAGATGCGGCCCACCAGCGCGACGACGTCCTCCTCGGAGGAGCCCTCCGGCGTGAGCGGGAATCCCAGGCACTGGAAGTGACTCGCCACGGCGCACCTCGCTGCGTTCCCGGAACCCGGGGGCGCCGAGTCTACCGCCTGGCGCGCGCACGTCCGCCCCATGGGGAATCGTGCCCGGCTCCCGGGGCGTCGCTACCATCCGGCCATGGAAAACCCCTCCCCGCTGCAGGATCCCTCCGCTCCCGCCGCCGAACTCGTGCGCGAGGTCTTCCGCGTCTGTGACGCCCAGGATCGCTGGCGCGCGTCGACCCTGAACCTCATCGCCAGCGAGAACGTGCTCTCGCCGCTGGCGCTGCGCGCGATGACCTCCGACTTCGTGGCCCGCTACGCCGAGGGCCACCCGGGGGCGCGGTACTACGAGGGGACGAAGTACGTGGACGTGCTCGAGGCCCGGCTGGCGGAGGAGGTCCGCGGCGTGTTCCGCTGCCGCCGCGCCGACGTGCGCCCGGTGACGGGCACGGTGGCCAACATCGCCGCCTTCAACGGACTCGTCCCTCCGGGATGCACGGTGCTCGCGCACGGCGTCCCCGCGGGAGGCCACATCAGCCACCAGCGCTACGGCGCGCTGGGCCGCGTGGCGGGGAAGATCAAGGCGCTGCCGCTCACCTCCGACGGCCTGCTGGTGGACGTGGAGCGCGCCCGGGCGCTGGTGCTGAAGGAGCGGCCCGGCGCCGTCGTCCTCGGGAGGAGCCTGTTCCTCTTCCCGGAGCCGGTGCGGGAGATGCGGGCCCTGTGCGACGAGGTCGGCGCGCTGCTGCTCTTCGACGCGGCGCATGTCCTCGGTCTCGTCGCCGGGGGGAAGTTCCAGGACCCGCTGCGCGAGGGGGCCCACGTGATGATGGGCTCCACGCACAAGACCTTCTTCGGGCCCCAGCGCGGCGTCGTGCTCTCGGACACCGCGGACGACGCGCTCTGGAAGCGCATCGACCGGGGCGTCTTCCCCGGCGCCACCAGCAACCACCACCTGTTCTCGCTCCCCTCGATGCTCATCGCCACCGTGGAGATGCGCGAGTTCGGGGCCGCCTACGCGGCGGCGGTGGTGGCCAACGCGGTGGCCTTCGCGGAGGCGCTCCACGGTCGGGGCGTCCCCGTGGTGGGGGAACCGCGCGGGTTCACGCGGTCCCACCAGGTGGCCGTGGACGCGTCCTCCTTCGGCGGCGGGAAGACCTCCGCGCGGCGGCTCTCCGACCAGGGCATCGTCGGCAACTACAACATGCTCCCCGGGGACGACCCGAAGTCGGCCATGGACCCCCGGGGCCTCCGGTTCGGGGTGCAGGAGATGACCCGGTTCGGCGCCGGCGCGGCGGAGATGGACGCCATGGCGGGGCTCATCGCCGCCTGCCTCCGCGGGGAGCGGGACGTCACCGGGGAGGTCCGCCGCCTGCGGGAGGGGCTGGCGACGGTGCGGTACACGTTCGAGGGCGTCACCGCGCCCCCGCGGTAGCCCGGGGGGCGCCCGCCGGCGCCCCTTCGAAAACAAGTTGGTGTCTGACACCGCAGCCGACCATCCTTCGGCCGCATGAAAGCGGTCCTGGTGGATGCGGGCCTCACCCTCCTGCGCGCGGAACCCTCCCTGGGCGGGATCTACACGCTCGTCACGCGCAGTTTCGGCAGGGACATCCCTCCCGCGGAGTTCGACCGGGCCGCCGGGGCGGCGTTCCACGACCTCGCCGAGGAGCACCGCAACGCGGGCGAGTCGGGGCTGCGCACTTCGGAGGACCTGGAGCAGGCGTCCTGGAAGTCCCACGCGCGGAAGGTCAAGGACGGCGTTCCCGCCATGGAGGGGATCGACTTCGAGGCCTGGTTCCACTGCCTCTACGCGGCCTTCGGAACCTCCGCGGTCTGGACGCCCTTCGACGACGCGCTGCCCGCCCTCGACGCCCTGCGGGCCCGCGGGCTCCGCATCGCCGTCGTGTCCAACTGGGATCGCCGCCTCCACGACATCCTGCGGGAACGGGACGTCACCGCACGCGTGGACGCGGTCATCGTGTCGTCGGAGGTGGGCTGGAAGAAGCCCCACTCCGCCATCTTCCGCGCCGCCCTCGGGGCCCTCGGCGTCGAGCCGGGGGAGGCGCTGCACGTGGGGGACTCCGTGGGGGACGACATGATCGGCGCCGAGGCCGTCGGCATCCGCCCCGTCCTGCTGCGCCGCGACGGGACCGTCCACGACGAGTTCGAGACGGTGCGCAGCCTCGGTGAGGTGGCGGCGCTGGCGTAGCCGCCGTTCAACAACAACGGAGAGCATTCGGCCGGCTTCCGAAGCCCGGGGGCCTGCCGGTCGCGTACCCGGACGCGCGGGGGTCGTGCGAGCAATCGGACAGCAGCAGGCGGGAGCACGCGGGGAGAGCGACGCCCGCGGATCCTCTGCGCACGAGCGGGTCGCCTCCCGCCCGCCCTACCCCGCCGCCTTCACCGGCGCCCCGTTGGCCGCCTCCTCCCACACGTCCGACAGCAGCGTGCGGTGGGTGGCGATGTCGCACTTGCGGGCGTTCTCGATGCCGCGTGCGCGGACCTCGTCGGGGAGGCCGGCGCGCAGGATCTCCGGGACCTCCTCGATGGACCGGAACAGCCGGCCGGCGCCGCCCATGTAGTCCATCTGCTCGTCGCGGCGGCCGGGAAGTTCCTGCCAGCACACGCCGAGGCCGGCGGCCTGCGCCTCCGCGATGGAGACCGGCAGGCCCACCTTGTTGATCCTCGTGTCCGAGGGGTACACGAGCCAGTCGTGCTCGCGGTAGATCGCGGGCATGTCGTCGGGGTCGGCGTAGGTGATCCTGGCGGGGCGCCCGCGGCGGAGGTTGGCGAGCCGCGTCCCCACGAGCCAGGGTCCGCGCGCGTACAGGTCGAAGGTGTAGCCGCTCCCGCGCATGGCGTCCGCCAGGAGGACGAAGTCCCCGTGCTTCTTCTTCGGGATGGCAGGCCCGGAGCAGAGCACTCGGGTGCCGGGGCCCCGCGGTGCGCCGGGGTCGGCGCGGAACCGCTCGTAGTTCACCACGGGCCAGCAGGGGACGACCTTCTCCTCGGGCGCGCCGTGGCGGAGGAGATGCTCGCGGAACGTGGGAAACGCGAGCACGCGGCGGCAGGGCGGGCGGCGGAGGACCTCGCAGAGCGCGTCCAGTTTCTCCCTCGGCTCCTCCATCACGTCCATGGAGTGCGTGCGCACGGTGTACGGCAGCCCGTGGCGCGCCCCGAGCCGATCCAGGAGGAGCGAGAGGCCGAAGTAGTGCGCGTGCAGCACGTCGGGCCGGAACTCCTCGATGATGCGGTCGATCCGGGAGAGGAACCACCGCTGCCGGAGGCCCGAGAACCCGCGATCCACGCGCGAGAACCGGCCGTAGACGAGGCACGTGTCGAGGTAGGGGACGAGGCGGTAGGGGAACGGCGCCCGCCGCGGGTCGAGGCAGGGCGCGTACGTGACGATGGAGATGTCGAAGTCGCGCCGGAGGTTCCGAATCTCCTCGTGCATGTACGTCTCGGAGAACGTCGGGTACCGCACGATGAAGTAGAGGACGCGCGGCTTGCGCCCGCGGGGCGCGCCCGCGGCGGCACCGTTCGTCGCGAGGCCGGTGGGGTCCACGGCTCCCTCCCCTGTCCGGCGCTCGCGCCGGGGTGACGGAAGCGTAATGTGCCGTTCGGGCGGTGCCATCGCATTCCCGTATGCCCGCGGCGATCGCGCCCGGCGCGGGAGCGTCCGCGGCGCCGGCGGGATTCCCGGTGCCCATGCCCTTCGAGGTGCTCCCGCGCGTCGCCTCCTGCTGGCCGCGCGTGCGCGCCCTCCACGAGGAGGGCATCGCCACCGGCGACGCCGCGTTCGGGACGGCGGCGCCGGCCTGGGGGACCTGGGACCGCGCCCACCTGGCGGCACCGCGCCTCGTCGCGCGGGACGGGAACGAGGTCATCGGCTGGGCGGCGCTGTCGCCTGTCTCGGGCCGCTGCGTGGACGGCGGCGTCGCCGAGGCAAGGGCCCGTCTCGGAACAACGGATGGATTCGGGCGGCTTCGAAGCCCGGGGGATGCGTTGCTCGTCGGTTGCGGCTCTGGAGGGGCCATCCCGGGGTCGGGCTGCCACCGGCAGCGCGACGAGTCCCCGGGAGCCCTGCTCCTCGCGCTTTGCCCGCGGGCTTCTCGCCCGGCCTCGGTGCGTTCCACTTGTGGTGGAACGACGACCCATCAGCACTGCGAGAAGAGTTCCTCGTAGAACGCCTCCACCCGCGGGAGGTCGATGACGTTGAGGAACGACGAGAGCGCCATGTGGGTCGCCACCCAGTTGGGGTCCCGGAGCCACGGCGGGAGGAACTTCGGCGGAAGGACCTCGCCGGTCCGCAGGTGGGCGTGGAGGACCGGGACGTCCATGACGGTGACCTTGCCCACGAAGAGCAGTTCCAGCAGATCCAGGCGGTGGCGCTTCGCGGCCACGCGGGCGAAGTTGAAGATCCGCAGGAAGTCGCCCAGGTAGGACGCGTCCTTGGTGAACGGGGCCCCGCCGCGGAGGTTGCCGCCGCGGAACACGCGCCGGGCGATGTCGAACGCCGCGCCGGGCTCCTCCCCGCGCTTCAGGAACGCCCGGTAGACCTCCAGGAAGTCGGCCCCGTCCTCCGCCATGCGGATGGCGAGGATGCGGTCCACCAGCCGCTGCATCCTCCGCACCGTCAGCGTGTGGGAGGCCCACTCGCCGAACACGGCGAGACCCTCGTTGCTGCGCGTGGCCCGCGGGGACGCCTTCCCGAGGATGGGCAGCCACCGCTGGGCCCGCCCGTTGAGGCCGGTGCCGATGTGGACGTAGCCCTCGTGGTGCTCCAGGTACGCGACGGTGTCCCGGCCGAAGAGCCGACCGCGCTTCACCCGCACGCGGTAGGCGCCGGCGGCGGCGTCCGCCGTCAGGTCGGAAGAGACCTCGACCTTGACGCGCGCCCCCCGGAACGCCCGACGGAACTTCCGCTGGAGGATGCGGGCCGCCTCCTCCGCAGTGACCTCGTACCGGGCCGGCGGCGGGAGTCCCCGGCCGTCGTGGGTGCCCAGGAGCCCGTCCAGGTGGACCGCGAGGTCGTGGTTGGTGACGGTCTGCCCGACGAACTGCTCCCCCGGGTGCCCGTACAGCGATCGGGAGAGCGCGTGGAAGCGCGTCGTCCCGCGGGCGCGCAGCATCTCGATGACCGCCACGTACTGGAGCGCCGTCTCGCGGAGGATCGCCTGCAGCGGGTCGCCGGGATCGAGGGTCCGCTCGATGGCGAGGAACTCCTCCTCCTTGCGCGACGGGTCGAAGGGGAGGGGCGGAAGCGGCGGGTCCGGGAGTTCCCGCGCCCCCCGCGAGAAGAACCGCTGCGCCGTGGCGTCGGGCCAGTGGAGGGCGCGGAGGATCCGGATCTGCTTCTGCGCCTTGACCAGCGCCCGGGACGCGTTCCGCAGCCGCTCCCGGTAGGCGGTCCGGTCGTCCCCCTCGCCGGGCAGCATCACGAGCGCCACGCGCCGCTTCGGCCGCCGGGTCGCGCCCCCGGGTGCCGCCCGCCGCCGCCGCGCGCCGCGGGCCTTCTCCGGACGCGGCGCCTCGAGGGTCATGGATGCCGGTGACTGTATCCCGCGCCGGGGACCCGGCGTGGGGCCGAGGGAGGCGCGGGGACGCGCGCGCCCCGGCGGCGACCCCGGCGGGAGCCCGCCCCGCAGCCCCAACCCCCGACGCCGCATCCAGTTGCGCCGGCCCCCTCCGGTTCTCCACGGCCCCTCCGGGATTTGTCGGAGGGCTTCGTAGAATGCTCCCGTGGTTCCGGGTGGTCCGTCCATGGTCGCGGTGCATCCATGAAGCTGGTGGAGGCGGTGGTCGCGCCGGAACGCCTCGGAGACGTGAAGGAGGCGCTGAACCGCGTCGCGGTGGTGCGCCTCACGGTCTCCGACGTGACGGGGCTCGAACGCACGGGGTCGGCGCCGGACGCCCCCTTCGAGGCGAAGAGCCGCGTCCGTCTCGAGATTGCCGTGAACGAGAACTTCCTCCAGCCCACCGTCGAGGCCATCCGATCGGCCTGCGGCGGCGATGCCGGGGGCGGGGGACGCATCTACGTGCATCCGCTGCGGGACGTCATCCGCGTGCGGACCGGTGAGCGGGGGCCCGAGGCGATCTGAGCGGGCGCGGCGGGCGCGCGCGGGACGGACGGACGCGGGACGCGGTGGGCGGCGGAGCCGGGCCGGGGGGGCGCGGCACGCGGGGGCGCAGGGGCGACGAGGGGGGGGCGGCGATGAACGCGAGCCAGGTGCTGGCGCTGGTGAAGGAGAGGGGGGTCCGCGTCGTGGACCTCCGGTTCTGCGACTTCGTGGGGGTGTGGCAGCACTTCTCCGTCCCGGCGGAGGCGCTCACCGCGGGCGTGTTCGAGGACGGCCTCGGCTTCGACGGCTCCTCCATCCGCGGGTGGAAGAGCATCCACGAGTCGGACATGCTGGTCATCCCCGACCCGTCCACCGCGTTCCTCGACCCCTTCACGGTCCATCCGACCCTGGTCCTCATCTGCTCCGTGAAGGACCCGGTCACCCACGAGGACTACCGCCGCGCGCCGCGCAACGTGGCCCAGCGAGCGGAGGCCTACGTGCGCTCCACGGGTCTCGCGGACACCGCCTACATCGGCCCCGAGTGCGAGTTCTTCGTCTTCGACGACGTGCGCTTCGACCAGACCGCGCACAGCGGCTACTACTTCCTCGACTCCGACGAGGCGGCCTGGAACACCGGTCGCGACGAGGGGCCGAACCTGGGCTACAAGATCCGCCACAAGGAGGGCTACTTCCCCGTCCCGCCCGCGGACACGCTCCAGGACCTCCGCTCCGAGATGATGCTGACGCTCATGGACATCGGCGTCGAGATGGAGGCCCAGCACCACGAGGTGGCCACCGCCGGGCAGTGCGAGATCGACATGCGCTACGACTCCCTCGTGCGCATGGCCGACAAGGTCCTCATGTACAAGTACGTGCTCAAGAACGTCGCCCGCCGCCACGGCAAGACGGTGACGTTCATGCCGAAGCCCATCTTCGGCGACAACGGGACCGGCATGCACTGCCACCTCTCCCTCTGGCAGGGCGGCAAGCCGCTCTTCGCCGGGGACGGCTACGGCGGACTCAGCGAGATGGCGCTGCACGCCATCGGCGGGATCCTGAAGCACGCACCGGCGCTCTGCGCCATCACCAACCCGACCACCAACTCCTACCGTCGCCTCGTGCCGGGCTTCGAGGCGCCCGTGAACCTCGCCTACTCGAGCCGCAACCGGAGCGCCTCGGTCCGGATCCCGATGCTCTCCCCGTCCCCCGGCACCAAGCGCATGGAGATCCGGTTCCCCGACCCGACCTGCAACCCGTACTTCGCCTTCTCCGCGCTCGTCATGGCGGCCATGGACGGCATCCTCAACAAGACGGACCCCGGCGCGCCGCTGGACAAGGACATCTACGACCTCCCGCCGGAGGAGTTGAAGAACGTGCCCAGCGCCCCCGGCAGCCTGGAGGCGGCGCTCGCCCACCTCGAGGCGGACCACGAGTTCCTGCTCCGGGGGGACGTGTTCGACAGGGACGTCATCGAGACCTGGATCTCCTACAAGCGCAAGAAGGAGGTGGACGCCATGCGCCTCCGGCCCCACCCCTACGAGTTCGCGCTCTACTTCGACGCATGACCGCCGGCCCGCGCCCGACCCCGTCGGGCCGCGGGCGGCGGGTCGTCGGGCGACACGGCGGAAGCGCCGGCGCGGGGCACCCGTGAGCGGGATCCCGCCTCCGACGCTGCTCCTCGGGGCGGCGGCGCGGCAGGGCGCCGCCGCCGCGCGGGAGGCCCTCGCGGCGGCCCGCGAGGACGTGCTCTCCCTCCGCCACGGGTCCGACGGACTCTCCGTGGCGCGGGGGCTGGCGGCGGTGCTGGACGGCCTCGTCCGCGCCCGCCTCGACGCGACCCCCGGGGCGCCGGCGGCGGCGGTGCTGGCGGTGGGGGGCTACGGGCGGGGGGACCTGTCACCGTTCTCCGACCTCGATCTGCTCGTGGTCGCCGCGCGGCGGACCCCCGCCGTCAAGGAGTCCGCCGCCGCGCTGGCCCGGTTCCTCTGGGACGCGGGCGCCGAGGTGAACCTCACGGTGCGGACCCCCCGCGGGGCGCGGCGCGCCATGGAGCGGGATCACGCCACGGCCTCCTCCTTCCTCGACCGCCGGTTCGTCGGCGGCGACGAGGGGGAGCGGGACCGGTTCGAGGCGGAGGCGCTGCGCCCCTTCCTCCATGAGCGCGGGCCCCGGCTGGCGGAGGAGAAGCGCGCGGAGGCGCGCCGCCGCCGCGCCGCCCTCGGGAACACGGCGGCGGGCCTCGAGCCCGACGTGAAGGACTCCCCCGGCGGATTGCGCGACGTCCACCTCCTCCGGTGGCTCCATCTCGCCGGGGGCGGGGATCCGGCGGCGGGACTCCTGCCCGGGCTCCCGCGAGCGGCCGCGGCCCCTCTCGTCGCCGCCTACGGGACGCTGCTCCGGTACCGCTGCGCGCTGCACCTGCTGGCGGGCCGGCGGCAGGATCTTCTCGACCTCTCCACGCAGCGGGATCTCGTTCCCCTGCTCGCGCCGGCGGATCGCGGGGGGGACACCGACGGGCCGGCGGAGGAGGATCCCGTTCCACGCCACATCGAGGCCATGACGCCCTGGTTCGCCGCCGCCCGCACCGTGGGCCTCGCCTGCGAGCGCGCCCTGCGGGACGGCGACGCGCCGGCCGCGCCGCTCCCGTCGACGCCCGCGGAACTGCTGGCGCTCCTCGCCGCCCCCGGCGACGCGGGGCCGATCCTCCGCGCGCTCCACGAGACGGACGGGCTGGCCCGGCTCCTGCCGGAGTTCGCCGAGGTGACCGCCCTCCCGCAGGCGGACCCGTACCACGCGTTCACGGTGGACGAGCACACGCTGCGCGCCCTGGAGGCGCTCGATGACGCGGTCGCCGGGCGGGGACCCGCCGGGGAGCGGTTCCGCGCGGAGGCGGCGCTGCTCCCGTCGCTCCGGCCCCTCCGGCTCGCGCTCCTCCTCCACGACGTGGGCAAGACCCGCGGTCCGCGGGACCACGCGCGGCGCGGCGCGGAGCGGGCCGGCGAGGCGGCGCTGCGGCTGGGGCTGCCCGCGGAGGAGGTCCGCGCCGTGCGGCGGCTCGTCGCGCACCACACGGTGCTCGGCGAGGCCTCCGCGGTGGCGTCCGCCGCTGACCCCGGTCCGCCCCGCGCGGTGGCGGCGCAGGCGGGAGGCGTCGAGGGGCTCCGCCTCCTGCTGCTCCACACGGCGGCGGACATCGGCGGTGTCGGGCGGGGTGCGTGGTCGCGGTGGCGGGCGGCGCAACTCCTCCATTTCCACGATCGGGCCGCCGCGGCGGCGGCGGGGGAGGAGGTCCGACCGGAGGACCTGCGGCGCGGGATCCTCGCCGCGCTCCCGCGCGGGATCCGGTCCGCGGGGCGGCGGCTGCTGGACGCCGCGCCGGAGCGCTACCTCGCGGCGGCGGACCCGGTGCGCGCGCGCGCCCACCTCCGGCTCCTGCGCGCGCTGCGCCGCGGCGCCCCCGCCGCGGTCCGCGTCGAGCCCCCGCGGGACGGCGCCGCGGAGGTCGCCGTGGCGGCGCCCGATCGGCCGCACCTCTTCGCCGACCTGGCGGGCACGCTGACCCTCCACGGCCTCGACGTCCTCACCGCCGAGGCGTACACGCTGGGGGACTCCACCGCGCTGGACGTCTTCTCCGTGGCGCTCCCCCTGCGCGGCCGGGCGCGGCTCCGCGCCGCCCTGGGGCGCGCCGCGGCGTCCCCGGGCTCCGTGGAGCCCGCCGTGGCCCGGTACGTGCGCCGTGTCCCCGCCGGCCGCCGCCCGGCACCCGACGGCCGCGTCCTCGTGCGCCGCGACGACGACGGCACCGGCCCCTCCGCCATCCTCCGCGTCGAGTGCCCCGACCGCCCCGGCCTCCTCCACGACCTCGCCCGCGCCCTCTCCCGCGAAGGCTGCGACCTCCTGGAAGTGCGGGTCGCCACCCTCGGTCCGCGGGCGCTGGACGTGTTCCGGGTGGCGGGGGGGAGCGGGGACACCCGGGGCGTCCTCGACCGCCTCCGCGCCGCCGCCAGTCGGCTGGAGGCGCAGCCGACCGCGCTTCCCGGTCTCGACGCGCCCCAGGGGGCGAGCGGATAGGATGCCGGCCATGGCCCCCCGGCGTGCCCTCCCTTCCGGAGCCCCCTCCCCCCTCCGCTCCCTCCCCGCCGTGAACGACGTCCTGGCGGTCCCCGGGGCGGCGGCGCTGGAGGAGGCGCACGGGCGGGAGCCGCTGGTGGCGGCGGTGCGGACGGCGCTGGAGGGGCTGCGCGCCCGCATGCGGGCCGGCGGCGACGGGATGCCCGCGGCGGCGGAGGCGGCGGCGGCGGGCGTGCTCGGGGCCGCGGCGGAGGCGCTGGACGCCGCCCGGCGGCCCGGCCTCCGGCGCGTGGTGAACGCGACCGGCGTCGTGCTCCACACGGGGCTCGGACGGGCGGTCCTGGCGAAGGCGGCCATGGAGGCCGTCGCCGCGGAGGCCGGCGGCTACTGCCTCCTCGCCATGGACGCGGAGACCGCCGAGCGGGGCCGCCGGGAGCGGTTCTGCGAGGACATCCTCCGCGAACTGACGGGCTGCGAGGCGGCCACCGTCGTCAACAACAACGCCGGCGCGACGATGCTCGTGCTCAACACCATGGCCGAGGGGCGGGAGGCGATCCTCTCGCGCGGGCAACTGGTGGAGATCGGCGGCTCCTTCCGCATGCCCGACGTGATGCGCAAGGCGGGGGTCCGGCTGGTGGAGGTCGGCTGCACCAACAAGACCCACCTCCAGGACTACCGCGCCGCCGTCGGTCCGGCGACCGCGCTGCTGGTCCGGGTGCACACGTCGAACTACCGCATCATGGGGTTCGCCGAGACGCCGGGCATCGGGGACCTCTGCGCGCTGGGCCGCGAGACGGGCGTTCCGGTGTTCGATGACCTCGGCGCCGGCGCGCTGCTGGACATGACCTCCATCGGTCTCCCCGGTGACGAGCCGCGGATCTCGCTCTCGCTGGAGGCCGGCGCCGCCGTGGTCACCTGCTCCGCGGACAAGCTCATCGGCGGCCCCCAGGGCGGGATCATCCTCGGGTCCCGGGAGTGGGTCCGGCGCTGCGAGGACAACCCGCTCATGCGCAGCCTGCGCGTGGGGAAGCTCGACCTCGTCGCGCTGGAGGCGACACTCCGGCTGTTCCGCGACCGCGCGATCCTCCTCCGCGAGCATCCGACCTTCCGCATGCTGGCGGAGACGGAGACGTCGCTGGCGCGGAGGGCGGGGCGGCTGGCCGCGCGCCTCCGTCGTCGGCTCGGCGCCCGGGCGGCCGTCTCCACGGAGCGGGACACATCCACGGTCGGGAGCGGCGCCGTGCCCGTCCATCCCCTGCCCACGCGGGTGGTCGTCGTGCGGCCGCGCCACATCGAGGCGGGGGAGGCGGCGCGGCGGCTGCGGCTCCGCCCGCTGCCGCTGTTCCTCCGCGTGCGCGAGGGGGCGCTGCTGCTGGACCCGCGGACCCTGCAGCCCGGCGAGGACCGGGACGTGGAGGCGGCGCTGGAGGGCGCGCTGCCCGGGCCCGGGGCGGCGCGGTGATCCCCCGCCTCGACCGGATCGCGCCGTGGCTCGCGGCGGCGGAGGACGCGATCCCCATGCACTGGATCATCGGCGGCGTGCTGCTGTTCACCGCCGTCCTCGACCTCGTGCTCGCGTTCGCCGTGTTCGCGCCGCGCATCGCCGACCCGAAGCCGCGCACGGTGCTGATCGGAACCATGAGCGCGGGGGCGCTCCTCATGTCCGCGGTGGGAGTGCTGGTGCTGCTGCGCATCATCCCCATCGGCGGCTGAGGCGCCGGTCGTGTCCCCCCGCGATCAGTGGCTGCTGGCGGGGTACGGGCTCCTCTTCACGGGCACGGTGACGCTGCTGGGCGCGCTGTTCGTCAGGTTCGTCGCGCCGTGGCCGCCGGACGTGCGCATCCGCCGCGCGGCCTGGATCGCGGTCGCCGGCGTCCTCCTGGCGGCGACGGGCACGGTCGTCATGTTCCGCAACGCGTGAACCGGGGGGCGGGACCGCGGGCCTACGGGCCTTCCAGTTCGCGGCGATGCGCGCGGAACCACTTCTCCCAGGTCTTCCGCTTGTCGTCCTTCGGCTTCTCGCCCGTGATCTGCCGCAGGAGTTCCGCGGTCCAGACGGCGTAGTCCTTCTCGTCGAGGATCGGGATCAGGTGGCGGACGGCGGGCTTGCCCAGGCCGAGGATGGCCTCCCGCGCCGCGCGGTGGACCCGGGCGCGCGCGCCCACGGGGTTGACGACCAGCAGGCGCGCCAGCGGGCCCGCCACGCGCGGGTCCCCGAAGCCGCCCAGGGACTTCACGATGTCCGCCTTCTGATCCTCCGGCGCCATCTCGACGGCGGCGGCGAGGCCGAGGGCCCCGTCCTTCCCCGCCGTTCGCAGCGCCTCCACCGCCTCCTGCCGGACCCCCTCGCCCATGGAGGCGACGTAGACCGCCAGCGCCTCGCCGGCGATGCGCGCGCTGACGCCGCCCCTCCGGACGACGGCGATGAGCACGCGGACCACCACGGGGCCCATGGCGGAGTCGGGCTTCTCGCGGAGGAGCGTCGCCGTGACGCGCCGGCCGCCGATCTTCGCGAGCGCCTCGACGAGCGCGTCCTGGAACTCCCCCGGCGTCTCCCGCGTGCGCCGCAGGCACGCGAGGAGCGCCGGCGCCGCGGTCCCCGAGCCGAGGCCGCCGAGGAACCGCGCCGCGCGCACGCGCACCGGCTCCTCCGGGCTCTCGAGATCCGCGGACAGCTCCTTCACCAGGGCCAGCACCCGATCCTCGTCCACGTTCTGCAGCGCGTCCGGGTCCTCGTCGCGGGCGAGGC
The DNA here is from genome assembly GCA_964607145.1 of uncultured Planctomycetota bacterium. Taxonomy (GTDB): domain Bacteria; phylum Planctomycetota; class JAJSAM01; order JAJSAM01; family JAKLKS01; genus CAZSIX01. The sequence goes on from CAZSIX010000002.1 coordinate 106,524, forward strand.
GGTACACGTCCTTCAGCCGCTGCCCGAGGGCCTCGAGGCGCTCGGCGGCGGCGGAGTACTCCGGCGCGCCCCTGTCGGGGAAGTCGGCGAGGAACTGCGTGTAGCGCTCGTGGAGGCCCGGCACGTCCCCGGGGAAGAGCTTCTCGTAGGAGCGGATGGTGTCGAGGACCTCCGCGGGCGTGGGCCCCTTCGGCGGCTCCGGTGCGGGCGGCGCGGTCCGCGGGTCGCCGGCCGTGGGGCCGTCCGCCGCCGGCTCGGTGGGGGGAGGCGGGGGCGGGTCGTAGCGCGGTTTCGCGCCCTCCAGCTCGCCGATGGCGGCCTCCTTCTTGAGCCAGAAGGTCATCGTGGCGATGTCGCAGTAGAGGGAGTCGAGCCGCTCCGCATCGCCGGGATGGTCCGCCAGCCAGAGGTCCAGCAGCCGGCGGGCCTCCTTCAGCCGCGTGTACGCCTCCTTGCGGGCGGCGCGCCGCTCGTCGGTGGAGAGTTCCGTGTCGCCGGAGCGATGGAAGAAGGGCTTCGCCTCCTTGTGGAGCCGCTTCGCCTCGCCGACGGGGTCCTCGCCGATCGCCGCGGGCGCGCCCTCGCCTCCGCCCTCGTCCTGGGCGCGGGCGCCGGACCGCGCCGGGAGCGCCGCGGCGAGGAGGAGCAGGATCGCGGTCGCCGGCAGGGTTCGTGTTTTCACTCGCCGCCCTTCGCTTTCATGCGCTCCATCATGGCGATCTGGATCTGGATGGAGAGGAAGTCCTCGTCGGGCGCCATCTCGCGGGCCAGGGCCCAGATCCGCGCGCCCTCGGTCTCGTTGCCGGCGCGCTTGAGCAGGAGCGCGTGGTACGCGCGGAGGTCGGCGTCCACGGGGTCCAGCGTGCAGGCCTTCTCCATCACGGTCACCGCCTCCGCGAGCCCGTCGTACATCGCGAGGCACCGGGCGTAGAGGACGTAGGTCTGGGTGTTCACGCTGCCGCGGTCGATGGCGGACTTCAGGAGTTCCCTCGCCTGGAACTTCGTCTTGCCGTTGGCGAAGGCGCGTCGCCCCGCCTCCTCGTGTCCCTTGACGCCTTCCCGCGGAAGGGCGTCGATGTACGCGTACCACTCCGTCTGCAGTCCGTCGAGGTCGGTGTCGCGCAGTCCCATCCGGTGCATGAAAACCCGCCTGCACTCCTCGCCGGTGACCTCCGTGAACCCCCACGAACCGGGAACCCGCTTCACGTCCCGCGCGCGCGCGAGGTCGTTGAAGAACGTGCGGAACCTCTTCGAGTACTTCTCCGTCTCCATCATGAAATGGACGAAGGACCAGCCCCAGTAGTAGTGCGCATATGCCTGGGAGTCGTCGCCGATGAGGTCCTTGAGCGCGAAGCGCTTGCCCCGCTCGATGTCGTCCAGGACCTCGACGAGGCGGCCCGGCTGGACGCCGCCGGTGGTGAGCGTCTTCCGATCCGGGTCCCAGAGGGCGGTCCCGTAGTACTCCGCCATGGCCTCGTTCACCCAGTGGGGATACTGGAACTTGTCGTCCATCAGGTCGGTCAGATAGTGGTTCGCCTCGTGGAACATCGTCGCCAGCGACCCGTCCGGGTCGCGGCGGTCGTAGTAGAAGTTGAGTTCGCGGGGCGGCGCGAACCGGTAGTACGCCAGCACGCCGCCTCCCGCGCCCGCGGTCCGCTCGAAGGCGTCCAGATCGCCGTGGAAGCAGACCTTGAGCCGCCCCCAGTCCTTCGGGACCTGCGTCTTCCAGACCTTGCTGAACTCGGCGAAGTACGTGTCCATCATGGCGGCGAAGTCGGCGTTGATGTGGGGAGGGAGCGTGGACTCGAAGTCGAAGTGCTTCGACTTGAACTGGTAGCGGTCCTTCCAGTCCCGGTGTTTGCGGTACTCCTCCAGCGCCTTCCGCTTCTCCTCGCGGCGCCTGTCGAGTTCGCGCTTGCGCGCCTCGGCGCGCACCCACTTCCCCTCGAACCGGACGAGCCCCTGGGCCCGCTTCTCCCTCTCCTCGGCGGTGGCGGGCTCGCTGACCTCGCCCGAGTCGAGCGAGTAGTCGGCCACCGACGCCAGCGGAACGCGGACCTCCCCGTTCACGTACTTGAGGACGAGCGCGTCGCCGTCGACCCGCGCGGTGACGCCCTCGACGAACCGGCCGTCCTTCAACTGGATCATGTCGGCGCGGGCGGCGCGCGACGGAAGCCCCACGGCGGCGACGAGGGCGACGAGGGCCAGCGCCGCCATCCGCCGGGTCCGCCGGTCCGACCCGGCGGTGCGGATCACTTCGCGTTCCTCCGGTAGAGCCCGTCGAACGCGGCCCAGTCGCGCGAGGTCCAGTCTCCGAAGGTCTTCTCCATCAGCGTCGTGAGCATGTCCCGCTCGCCCGTCCTCCAGGCCTCCGCCCGCCGGCGGAACATCTCCGCCTCCTCCGCCGCGGTGGTCGGCTCCTTCGGCCCCTCTGCCGCGCCCGCCTCGGCGGCGGCCGCCGCCTCGTCCTTCTTCTGCTGGATGTAGAACAGGAGGTTCTTCACGTAGTCGGAGAACACGTTCTTGTAGCGGGCGGTCTTCGACCCGGCACCGGTGAGCAGGAACTTCACGAAGAAGCCCGTCTGCCGCCAGTTCTGCCCGTCGCCGTAGAGTTCGTCCGACGTGAGGACGTAGAACTGCTGCGCGTCCAGGAGTTTCCCCTCCCGCGAGAGGACGCGCATCTGATCGCGGTCCCACTCGTCGGCGGGGAACTCGAGCCGCCCGCTCTTGACCTTCGCGTTCTTCAGGAACTCCTGCAGCCCCTCGGTGATCCACCGCGGGGCGCCCCAGCGGAGATCCGCGTTCTTGTCGCGGATCCACTGCCAGTACAGTTCCCGGTTCAGCCACTCCATGGCCCAGTCGGACCAGCCGGAGCGGTCCTGGTACGTGACGATCTCCGGACTGTCCAGCGACCAGCCCCTCGACCGCTCGTAGGCCGACGACTCCTCCCCGTTGGCGCAGATGCGGATGATGACGCGGCCCGTGTAGCCGCTGCCGCAGTAGCCGAGGTTCTCCTCCAGCCAGTCGCGCAGCGCCTCGGCGTGCTGGAGGACGCTCCGCGTGTAGCGCGCGTCCACGTGGGTGACGGCGACGAAGTTCTTCCCCTCGACGACGTTCCAGTCCTTCGGCAGGGAGGACCGGATGCGCTCGAGCGTGCGCTCCGTGGCCTGCCGGCGCCGCTTCTCCAGGTCCTCGGCGGTGAGTTCCGCGTCGGGCCCGGTCTTCCCCGGATCCCGGATCTCGATGTCCTCGCCGGTCCGCGTGGCGCCGGGCAGGGAGCCCGTGCGCGTGAACGTCTTCAGCGAGGCGAGGGAGGCGAGCACCAGCGGCTTCAGCTTCTTCTCCTCCTTGCGGAGGATCTCGGTGACGAGGCCGTAGATCGCGTCCTCGGTGTAGTAGGCCCAGCCGTAGATCAGGCGCTCCCCGTTCACGAGCTTGTCCACGGTGATCTCGTACTGGATCACCTTCATGCCGTTGACCTGGGCCTCGGTCTCGCCGGAGAAGTGGAATCCGCCGATGTTCCGGCACGTCTGGTCCAGGTAGTCCTTCAGGTCCTTGTAGGGCCGATCCCGGTTGATGCGGATCCCCGTGGGGGTCTGCTCGACGGTCGCCCCGGCGGGGGCGTCGGCCACGATGGGCAGCACCACGACATCCAGGTAGGGCTTGTGGCTCCCCCAGTCCTGGGTCTTGTTCGCCTCCCAGTAGTACTCCTGGTTGGACAGGAACCGGGCCTGCACCCAGGACGTCGACGTGTCCAGGGGCATGGGCTGCCACTTGCTCGGGTACGACACCTGGTACCCGAGCTTCTCGTCCTTGTGGGTGTCGGCGGAGGCGCGGCTGGTCAGGGTCGCCGTCAGGGCGAGCGCGACGCCCGCGAGAATCAGGGACCTCTTCATCTCACGCCCTCCCGGCGGCTCTCGACCGCCCGCGTGCCCGCCGCCTCGCCGGATGGAACGGGCCCCGGCCGGGGCGGTTCGGCCATCGCGATCCTTCCCGTATTCGCCGGCTCGCGCCGGCCTCCCCCGGAATCCTACGGCCGCGCCGCGTAAGCGCAAGGGCCCGGCCGATTCCGGGCCGGACCCTCCCTCTTGGACGCGCCAGAGGCGGGAATGTTCCACCCCCGCGGGGAGGCCTATACTCCCCCCGCATGTCCACCATCGACCCCGAGACGCTCTCCGCCGCCGGCCGCTACCGGTTCTTCATCTCCGCCATCGTGCCGCGACCCATCGCGTGGGTGACGACGCTCTTCCCCGACGGACGCGTCAACGCCGCCCCGTTCTCCTACTTCAACGGCGTCTCCTCGACGCCGCCGCTGGTGTCCGTGGCCGTGGGCCGGCGGGGGCGCGTGCCCGCCGGTGTGAGCCGCGAGAAGGACACCGCCGCCAACGCGCGCGCCACGGGGGAACTGGTGGTGAACGTGGTGTCCGCCGCGGCGGCGGAGGCGATGGTGGCCTCGTCGGACGTGTCGGAGGTGGAGCGCAACGGGCTCGCGCTCGTCCCGGGCGAGCGGGTCGCCGTCCCCGGGCTGGCTCTGGCCCGCGTGCGCTTCGAGTGCCGGCTCCACGCGGTCCTGGACCTCCCGGAGGCGTCCACGACCCTGCTGGTGGCGCGGGTCGTCCTCGTCCACGCCGACGACGCCGTGCTCGACGGGGACCGCCGGGTGGACCCGAGGGCGCTGGATGCGGTGGGGCGGCTCGGGGGGGAGTCCTACTGCACCGTGCGCGACATCTTCCAGGTGCCGCGCCGCGCCCCGTAGGGGCACGCGCTCGCGCGCCCCACGGGGGCCGGGTGTGTCCTCGCGGTCCACCGGTCCCGGGGCGGCCCATCACCCCACGAGGACGGGGCGGTCCTTCCGGTCGCGGGGCGCCTCCACCGGCTTCTCCCAGTGGCCCCGGTCGCGGTAGATGTGCAGCACGCGCGCCCGCCCCAGGGTCTCGTAATCGGGCTCCGGGTAGTCGGGGTTCCCCCGCTCGCCGGGGGCCGCGCCGAGGTCGAAGACGTCGATGCGGATGCGCACGCCGGGGAGGCCCGTGAAGTACCGGTCCTCCGCCCGCTGGCGGCCGCCGAACATGTCGTACACGTCGAAGGCCATGCGCAGCACCCGCCGCAGCCTCTGGAACGAGATCCCGTCCTCGACGAACACGACATCGATCTCCAGCGCGGACAGCACGCGGTGCAGGTGATGGAGCGTCTCCCGCGCGAAGACGCGGTGGTAGGCGGGCCCGATGGTGGGGATGCAGAACGTCGCCTCCGCCAGGTCCGGGTCCAGTTCGTCCTCGTCCCGGGAGAGCCCCAGGCAGGCCCAGAGGTGGGGCGCGAGCCAGAACCCGCTGCCGCGGTGGAAGGTCCGGCGGGCGGCGCCGCGGAACAGCCGCTCCAGGCCCCGAAGGAGGAGCCGCCGCTGGCGGATCTCGTGGCGGCGCAGCAGGACGCGGTGGGTCTCGCCGTCCCCCAGGGACCCGGCGTCCAGCCGGGCCACGTGGGCGGGGACGCCGGCGCCGTCGCCGAGGGTCACGGGAACCGCCGGCGAGCCGGGCCGCTCGGCGCCGAACTCCACGCGGAACCCGGCGCGCGCGAGGGCGCGCCGAGCGAGGCGGCGGAGGGGAGCGGGGGGCGTCCCCGTGACGAGGAGGGAGGGCCGCGCGGCGAGGGCCGGGTCCCGGAAGCGCCCCAGCAGCGTCGTCCGCACGAGGAGGAAGGACCATGCGCAGAGCGCCGCCGTCCCGAACCAGCAGAAGAAGGCTCCGACGCCGGCGAGGACGGGGAGGGCCTCGCGGAGGTTCTCCGCGCGCGCCGTCCCGCCTCCCCCGGCGAAGAGAAGGGTCGTGACCGCCGCCAGCGACAGCCCCGGCACGGCGGTGGTCGCCAGCATGTCCGTGGCCCAGGGGATGCAGCGGACGCCTCCCGCCCCGTCCCGCCGCTTCCAGAGGATGGGGAGCGCGGGAGCGCCGGGGAGGAGCAGCACGAGCGCCACGGCGGCGAGGCACGCGCGCTGGACCGCCAGCGTGACCCCCGCGGGCAGCGCGAGGAGGCCCACCGCCACGCCCGCGGGGACCACCACGAGGATGGCGATCTCCGTGGCGCGCCGCCGCCGGCCGGGGCGGCTCCGCCCGCGCACGATCTCGTCGTGCACCAGGGCGGGGGCGAGGAAGACGGAGAACAGCGCCCCCGCGCCCATGGCGGCGACGGCGACGGTCCAGAGGAGCAGCCACAGCAGCCCCGACACGCCCCGGACGGCCTCCCGCACCACGGTCGCCTCCACGGGGCAGGCCGTGGCGATCAGCGCGGCCGTCGCCGCCGCCAGGGATGCGGCCCCCAGCAGGGGCGGGATCCCCCGGGGGAGGGGAGGGGTCCGCCGGAGATCCACGCCCGGCGTGACGAGCCGCGCGCGCACGGCCTCCCGCGCGCGCCTCGCCGCGAGGACCAGCCGACCGACCCACTCCGCGGGACGGCGCCGGTGGCGGGAGTGGATGAACAGGCCCGTGAGCGCGAGTCCGATGACGACCAGCGCGTCCTGCGAGTCCGAGGCGGTGGAGCGGCCGAGCCACTCCGCCCCCGCCAGAGCGGCGAGGCCGAGGGTCGCGAGCACGGTGCCCTCGGCGGGAAGCAGGGGGGCGCGCCCCGTGGGCGCGGCCACCCGCGATCCCGGCCGCCTCGATGCCTCCATGCCTGTCTCCTGCCCCGACGGAGCGCGCCTACTTCTGCGCGGCGCGCGCGTCGCGGATGCGCTCCACGGCGGCCCGGCGATCGGCGGCCAGGCGCTGCAGCGCGGGATCGCGCCCGTCCGCCGCCAGCGTGGCCAGGTCGGCGAGGGCGCCGTCGATGTCACCGGAGTAGGCGAGGCCGAGGGCGCGGTAGACGGCCACCCAGCGGCGGCGGGGCCCGTTGGGGAAGTCCTTCTCGTAGGCGTCCAGCAGCGCCAGCGCCCCGGCGAAGTCCTGCACCGCCATGCGGTCCTCGTACCGGGCCTCCGTGCGGCGGAAGCGGAACTCCGCCTGGAGGGGGCTCCTGCCCTCGGGGTCGAGGGCCTCGGCGCGGCCCAGTTCCGCGTCCGCCTCGGCGCTGCGGCCGAGGGCGCGGAGCGCCTCGGAGAGGTCCCATCGGGCGCGGAGGTCCGTCGGCGTCGCCGCCACGCGGGCCGCCGCGGCGGCGCGGGTGTCGGCGGCGGCCGCGAGGGTGCGCACATCCTCCGCCCAGCGCGCCGCGGGCCAGGCCCCTCGGAGGGAGGCGACGACGGTGCCGTCGGACTCCAGGAGCGCCGTGTACGGGTGCCCTTCGTCGACGAGGCCGAGGGGGGTGGACAGCGGGAGCGTCGCGTCCTCCGTCACGCGGAGGAGCGCGAACCCCTCCAGCGCCGGCGCCGCGTCGGGGTCCGCGACGGCCTCGGCGAGCCGGCGCGAGGGTTCCGACGGGTACCAGCCGGCGGTCACGACGGCGAGGATGCGGCGGTTCGCGGCGGCGGCCTCGGCCTTCGCGGCGGCCAGTTCGCCGTGCCACTTCGGGGCCTCCTTCCCGTCGGCAGCGGGTGGGGGAACCTCCGGCTTCGAGGCCGGCGCGGCGGGGGCCGCCGCCGGGGGGACGGGGGCGGCCGGGGGGTCTCCCGGCGCCGCCGCCGTCACCCCCGCGGTCAGCGGCAGCGCCGCCGCCCAGAGCCACGCCGCGAATCCGGTCCGTCGCATCGTTCCCCTCCTCGAACTCGCACGCATCATTCCGGGAATGTCGTCGCCGCGGCGGCGGGTTCGCGGCGGGCGCCGCAGGCGCAGGGGGTGGCGAGGCAGCGGGGGCAGCCGGCGGCGTAGCGGGCGGCCGCCTCCTCCATGTCCACGCCCGCCAGGGTCGCCAGGGAGACGAGCCAGGCGAGGGCGTCGGAGAACTCCTCGCGGAGGTTCTCCGGCTCGCCGCGGCGGAGGGCGCGGGAGAGTTCGCCGACCTCCTCCACGAACCACGCGAACGTCCCGTCCCGGCCGCGGGCCCGGTCCCGGTCGCCGTAGAGCGCTTCGAGCCGCCGCTGGAACTCCCCGATCTCCACGGCTACTTGAGCCGCCGGAGGGTCAGCACCGTCAGGTCGTCCCCCTGGGTCGCGCCCTCGTGGAAGAGGTCGACCTCGTTGAGGACCATGTTGACGAAGGCCGTGGAGTTCATGGGGCCGAACTTGAGGACGAGGGCCCCCAGCCGCTCCTCGCCGAAGGTCTCCTTGCGGCGGTTGCGCGCGCGGCGGAGGCCGTCGCTGAAGAGCGACAGCCGGTCCCGCGGGGCCAGTTCCGCCACCACTTCCACGAGGTCCGGCCCGCCCGTGCCCACGCCCCCCTCCTTCCGGATGGGGGTGCCCTCGACGGAGATCTCCTCCAGCGCGCGGGTCGCCGCGTGCCAGCCCACGGGTGCGTTCCCGCCCCCGGCCCTGGCGATGCGCGCCGTGCCGGCGGCGGTGTCCACGAGGACGCAGGTGGCGGTGACCGTCCCGTCGCCGGGGAGTCGCGGGCCGACCTCCGACCCCAGGTACGCCAGCAGCGCCGCGGGGCCCGTCGCGCCGGGAGCCGCGCCGCGGAAGAGGCCCCGGACCTCCGCCGCCGCGAAAGCCGCCGGCAGGCCGCGCATGGACGTCTCCACGAGGATGGCGGCGAAGCCGGTGTCCCCCACGGGCACGTAGTCGAAGAAGTCCCCCGCGATCTCGAAGCACGGCCGCGACGTGCCCTCGACCTCCCACGCGGGTACGCGGAGCACGGGCCCCGGCTTCAGCGCCGGCTCCACGACGGTGCGGTGGTCCGCGGGAGGGACGACGGCGGGGGCCGCCCGGGCCTGCGCGGCGATCTCCCGATCCCGCGCCGTCAGGGCGATGCGCGCCACCGCCCGCCCGATGGCCCCGACCTCGCCGGAGCCGCCGCCCGCGGTCCGGTGCTCGAAGTTGCCCCGCGAGAACTCCTCCGCGTCCCGCAGGACGCGGCGGAGCGGGAGGAGCGGGGCGAGGCAGGCGAGCGCCGCCAGGACCCCGGCCCCCGCCACCAGCAGGAGGACGTGGAGCGCCTGGCGCTCCGCCTCCGCCACGGCGGCGTGCGCCGCCTCCGCCGACAGCGCCACGCCGGCGAACCCGACGACGCGGTAGTTGCCGTCGCTGCCGACCTCCAGCCCCCGGATGGGATGGAGGTAGAGCCGCGCGCGGATGGCGTCCGCGCCCGCGCCGTGGCGGTAGGAGGCGATCTCCGTCTCCCCGGCCTTCCCCAGCGACTGCACGTCCGTGGGCATGAGCGTGCCGACGCCCCGCGCCGCCCGCGTGGGGGTGAACACCTCGGCCCCGAGCAGGGCGTCGCCCACGACGGACCGCAGCCGCTCCTCGTTGCGCTTCCGCCGCACGGCGTCCGCCGGCTCCCGGTCCACGAGGACGCCGGCGATGAGGCGGTCCTTGGCGTCCGCCAGCACCGTCGCCCGGGACTTCCGCTCGTCCTCGTTCTCGATCTGCTTGAGCGTCGCCTCCTGCTCCTCGATGCGCTCCAGGACGGTCCTGCGGAGCCCCGCCGAGGTGCCCGCCTCGCGATCCCAGGACTCGAACTCGGGGACCGCCAGGAGGCGCGCCGTGAGCACGCCGAGGGAGTCCACGGCGTCGAACGCGCCGTCGGCGGCGCGGCGCGAGGTCTGCCAGGCGACGGCGGCGGCGAGCCCCGTGAGGACCACGATGACGAGGGCGGTCTGCACCGCCACGGGGATGCCGGAGTACGCGACGACCCGGTCGCCGGCCCGCACCTGCCGCTCGATGAGCGCCGCCGCGGGGGCCTCCTCCGCCGCCGCCGGCTTGACGGGCTGCACCACGGGCGCGACCTTGACGGGCTGCACCACGGCCGCCGGCTTGACGGGCTGCACGACCGGTGCCCCCTTCACCGGCTGCACGACGGGGGGGCCCTTCACGGGCTGGACGACGGGGGCGGGCCGGACCGGCTGGACCGTGGGCGGGACGACGGGAACCACCCGGGGCGGCTCCCTGCGCGGCTTGTCGGGGTCGTCCGCGGCCATGGGGCTCCTCCGGGGGTGGGCGACCGGGCGGCTCCGTCGCCGGCGACCCGGACGGGCCATTCTGGGGGCGGCGCGGGGTCCGGTCAAACGGAACTACGCGAGCGGCAGCACCTCCCGCAAGAGGAGGAACAGCGCCAGCGCGTAGATCCCGGCCACGAGGTCGTCCAGGAGGATCCCCCAGCCGCCGGGGAGGCGCTCCAGGCGGCGCGCCGGGGGCGGCTTCCCGATGTCGAACAGGCGGAAGCACGCGAACGCGGCCCCCGCCTCCAGCATGGCGGGGGAAGGGAGGGCGGCGAAGACGACGAGGACGCCGGCGACCTCGTCCATGACGACGGCCTGGGGATCGGACCGCCCCGTGACGCGGCAGGCGGCGGGGCCGAGGGCGACGGTGAGGAGGGACGCCGCCGCCGCCGCCGCCAGCGCCCACGCGGCGTGGTGGGCGTCGGGGAGCAGCAGCGCGACCACCACGCCTCCCAGCGTGCCGAACGTCCCCGGGACCAGCGGGAGGAAGCCGAGCCCGAAGCAGGAGAGCACGAAGAGGGCGGCCCCGTCGCCGGGGCGGGGCGCCGCGGCGGGGGCCTGGGGGGCCGGACCGGCGTCGCCGTGGCCGGGCGCGTCGCTCACGTCGGCGTGCCCACCCACTCGCCCTCGAGGTCGTACCCGCGGGCGCCCACCACGCGCACGCGCCCCAGCGCGCCGGGGACCATGCCGGGTCCGCCGGGGAGGCGGATGGTGCCGTCGATGGAGGGAGCGTCCCAGGCGGTGCGACCGTGCCAGCGCCCGCCGGCGGCCGGGGACTCGGCCATGGCCTCCACCTCGACCCGCTCCTCCGCCCACCGCCGGTGGCGCTCCAGGACGACCTGCTGCTGCGCCGCCATGACCGCGCGGCGGCGGCGATTCTGCTCCTTCTTCGGCACCTGCCCCTCCATGCGGCCCATGGGCGTGTCCTCCTCGCGGGAGTAGGTGAACACTCCCACGTGGTGGAAGCGGAAGTCGCGCACGAAGGCGGTGAGTTCCTCGACCTCGGCCTCGGTCTCGCCGGGGGAGCCGACGATGAAGGTCGTGCGCAGCGCCAGGCCCGGGACCCGCTCCCGCATGCGGTCGAGCAGCGCCCGGGTCTTCGGCCCCCCGAGGGGGCGCACCATGCGGCGGAGCGCGCCGTCGGCGATGTGCTGCACGGGCATGTCGATGTAGGGGACGACGCGGGGGCAGTCGCGGAAGGCCTCCAGCAGTTCGTCCTTCACGTAGGCCGGGTAGGCGTACATGAGGCGGATCCAGCGGATGCCCTCCACGGCGTCCAGCGCCCGCAGGAGTTCCGCCAGCCGGAACCGCCGGTCCACCTCGTAGCCGTAGAAGGTCGTGTCCTGGCCCACCAGCACGACCTCGCGGCACCCTTCCGACGCCAGTCGGCGCACCTCGTCGACGATGGTCTCGAAGGGGCGGGACACGTGGCGACCGCGGATGGCGGGGATGGTGCAGAACGAACAGGGGTTATCGCACCCCTCGCTCACCTTCACGTAGGCGGTGTGGGCGGGCGTGAGGGGGACCCGGTCCACGGTCAGCGCGTCGTCCCGGTAGTCGGCCCCCTCCGGCGTCTCGATGCCGAGGACGTCCCGGCAGAGGCGGGCGAGGCGGGGGTAGTCCTTGAACGGCACGAAGGCGTCCACCTCCGGGAGTTCGCGGCGCAGTTCGTCGGCGAACCGCTCCACCAGGCAGCCCGCCACCACGACGCCGCGGATGCGGCCCTCCTCCTTGAGGCGCACCATCTCCAGGATGGTGGCGATGGACTCCTCCTTGGCGGGGTCGATGAACCCGCAGGTGGTCACCACCGCCACGTCCGCGTCCTCCGGCCGCGGCGTCACCACGAGCCCCCCCGACGCCAGCGTCCCCAGCGCCCGCTCGCTGTCCACCAGGTTCTTGGGGCAACCCAGCGACACCATGGAGACGCGGACGTGGGGGGATTCGGGGGGCGGGGACATGGGGCGGAAATCGTAAGGGTTCGTGCGAGAATCAGTGCGTCACACCGAGGGCGAGCGAGGCGGCCGGTGGCAAGGCGCGAGGAGAGGGCTCCCGGGGACTCGTCGGGCTGCCGGTGGCAGCCCGACCCCGGGATGGCCCCTCCAGGGCCACAACCGACGAGCAACGCAGCCACCGGCCGCCGCAGCCGCCCGAATGTAGCAGTGATTCTCGCACGGGCCCTGACCGGCGGAGGCTCGGGCGGTGGCGGAGCGTGCGGCCGCAGGGGCCGCCCTTCTATCGACTCCTCCCCGAATCGAACGGGGGCGGCCGCCTCGTGGCGACCGCCCCCGGGGGTGCGACCGTTGGCTACAGGATCGGGTGGGAGCCGGAGCCGTTCTCGGGGCCGAGGACGCCGCGGGAGACGAGTTCCGCGAGGAGGCGCGTGGCGCGGGTGAAGCCGATGCCGAGGCGGCGCTGGAGGACGATGACGGAGCCCCGGCCGCGCTCGCGGACGGCGCTCACGGCATCGGGGTACATGGGGTCCGCGGCGCCCTCGGCGGCGGCCACGGGGTCGGGCGCGGGGATCTCGACGGGCGTCGGCGCGGGAGCGGCGGCGGGAACCGGGTCCTCGCGGAACCGTCCGACGATGCGGTCCACCCGATCCGCGTCCACGGGGACGGCGTCCTCGGCGTCCACGGGGGGCATGGCGACCCGGTCCACGACGCGGAGCGGGAGGTCCGCGGTGGGCGGCTCCGGCTCCCGTGCGGGGGCGGCGGCGGGCTTCCGCGTGCGGCGGCGCCGGGGGCGCGGAGCGGGCTCTTCGGCCTCGGCTTCGGCGCCGGGGAAGGGGAGGAGGGGACCGGCGTCGGAGGTCCCGGCGGCCTCCGTCCCGTCCGTCGGCGCGGCCTCCTCCGCCGCGTTGCCCGCGGCGGGCTCCTCCGGCAGCGGGTCGCCGAAGAGGTCGCGCAGGCAGCGCACCACCGAGTCCGCGGCGGTCTCCGCGGTGAGCGGCTCGCGGATCTCGACCGCGGTCTCCGCGGCGTCCGCCGCCTCCGCCTCGACCTCGGGCTCCGCGGAGGCCTCGTCGGCGGGCGCCTCCCCGGTCTCCACGACGGTCACGGGCTCGTCGAAGACCTCGTCCTCCAGGTGGACGTCGGCGGGGGCGGCGTGCTCCTCCGCCAGCGCGGCGTCGCCCTCGGGCGCGGGCGGGGCGAGTTCGAGGGCGGGCGGTTCGGCGGCGAACGGCGCCGCCTCGACGGGCAGGTTGAAGCCCCCCGGGGATCCGTCGGGCCCGCGCGTCACGGGCTCGCCGAACAGGCGGAGCAGGACGTCCTGCGTGTCCTCCCGGGCCGGCGGCGGCTCGGGGGTCCCGACGGCCGCGGACGCCTCCGCGAGGGTCCCTTCCTCGTCGGCGGTGACGACCTCGTCCTCGACCTCGACGGGCGCGTCGGGGAGGAACTCGTCCACCTCGACGGGCGCCGCCGGCTCCGGGACGTTCTCCGGCGCCGCGACGGCGGCGACCTCGCGTGCGGCCTCCAGCGACGGCATCTCGTCGGCGGTCTCGTCCCCGGGGAGTTCGACGTCCTCGGGCTCGCCGTCCAGGACGACCTCGTCCACGGGCTCGCCCGGCGCGGGCGCCTCCGGCTCCGCCGCGGGGGCGGGGGCGGCACCCTCGTCCAGCCAGGACGGGCCGGCGAGCCAGGCGCCGTCCTCGTCCGCGGATCCGGCGGGCTCCTCGGCGGGGGGCGGGATCTCGACCGCCGACTGGGGCTCGACGAAGGCCGGCGAGGCCTCGGCCTCCACCGGCTCCTCCGGCGCGGGCGCGTAGGCGAAGAACTCGTCCTCGAACTCGAACGCGCCGGGCGCCACGACGTCGGCGGGAGGCGCCGCGTCGGCGGCGGGGGCGGGTGCCAGGGAGAGGACCGGCGGGGGGACGTCGCCGTCGCCGGACCGGGAGGGGGCGGGGGCGAAGTCGGCGGCAGGAATCCCGGCGGAGACGGGCGCGGAGGCCGGCCAGTCGGCCAGTTCCTCGCTGGGGTCCATGAACTCCACGGCGGCGAAGAGCGGGGAGGGGCGGTGCGCGGGGAGCGGCGGCGACGGGGCGGCGTCCTCCTCCGGGAGTTCCTCGGTGTCGGTGATGGCGACGCGGATCTCGTCCAGGGAGATCATGCGCGCGTGGGACTCGGGGACGAGGTCCGGCGAGCGGACGACGACGGCCTGGGGACCGGCCGGCGGCGGTGCCAGTTCCAGTTCCCCGGGGGTGTCGTCGGAGACGGCGTCCGCCTCCAGGGCCTCCTCGGCGCGCTCCGCGGGGACTCCCTCCACGCCCCACGAGGTGAAGAAGGCGTCCGCCTCGGCGGGGTCGGCGGGGGCGACGGGCGGCCCGTCGGCCGCATCCCGATCGGAGGCGCCATCGAGCAGGTCCAGTTCGGCGTCCGTCACGGGCGACCCGGAGGCGACCCGGGCCCGGATCCCCGACAGCGCGTCGGGAGCGACCTCCATCACGTCGTCGTCGGCGCCGGCGGGGGAGGGGAGGAAGGGGGCGGCGGCGCCGGTGGCGGTGCGCGAGACGTCGAGGCCGGCGAGCGGGCCGCGGGGGGCCGGCGGCGCGTCGGGCTCCTCGTCCAGGAGGGCCGTGGCGGGGCCGCCCTGGTCGGCGCCCAGCAGGGGGACGGAGAGGACGCCGCGGAGGTCGGCGAAGTACCGGTGGAAGCCGAGTTCCGTGGCCATGGCGAGGGAGACCGCGAAGAGCGTCCCCACGATGGCCCAGCCCATGACGGGACCGAACCCTCCGTAGATGAGGTTCCCCGCCCAGATGCCCACGGAGCCGGCCCAGAACTCGTGCGGTTCCGAACCCAGCGAGGTCATGGCGCAGAAGGAGGGGACGACCGTCGCCAGTCCGACGACGCGGGGGAGGACGGCGCCCACGCTCTCCTTGAAGTAGGCGATGACGCTCCAGCAGAGGACCACCGACATCCCCAGGAACGCGCCGGCCCCGAAGGGGCGGACGAGCAGGGACGCGAGGCGGTACCGGAAGGCGTCCCGCTGCTCCAGCATGGCCTCCGGCGCGAGGTACTCCGCGCGGCCGTAGGGCACCATGCACAGCAGGAGGAAGAGGCTGACGGCGACGGCGCCGGCGGCGTACAGGGCCGGACGTCGGAGACTGGTCTTCATGGCCTACCCTTCTTCCCGGACCGCCCCGCGGCGCCGCCGTGCGCCCCCCCGGGCGCCCGGGCGTCGTGCAGGGTCGGTCCGCTACCCTTCGTCCGTTCCGTCGCCCGCGGGCACGGCCGCACCGGCGGCCGCGCGCCGCGCTTCGTAGTCCTCCAGCGAGCAGAGGACCTCGCTGGCCTTGCTTCCCTTGTAGGCGCCCACGATCCCCTCGCGCCGCATGAGGTCGAGGAGGCGCGAGGAGCGCGTGTAGCCGATCTCGAGGGCGCGCTGGAGGAGCGACGCGCTGCCGCGCTGCTCCTCGAGGACGATGCGCACCGCCTGGTCGTACAGGTCGTCCTTCTCGTCCTCGGAGAGGAGGGCGCCGGTGCAGACCTGCGTCAGTTCGCGGTTGAAGCGCGGCTCGTGGCGCTCCGCGAGGAACTCCACGACGCGCTTGACCTCGGCGTCGGACACGAACGTCGCCTGCGCCCGCAGGAGGTTCGCCGTGCGGGGCGGCAGGTAGAGCATGTCCCCCTGCCCGAGGAGGCGGTCGCCGCCGTTCTGGTCCATGACCACGCGGCTGTCCACCTTGCTCGTCACCTTGAAGCAGATGCGCGTCGGCATGTTGGCCTTGATGAGGCCCGTGATAACGTCCGTGGAGGGGCGCTGCGTGGCGAGCACCACGTGGATGCCCACGGCGCGGGACTTCTGCGCGAGGCGGGTGATGAGGACCTCGATCTCCTTGCCCGCGGTCATCATCAGGTCCGCCAGCTCGTCCACGACGATGACCACGTAGGGGAGGCGCTCGGGCAGTTCGTCGGGCTCGAAGCCCTCCTTCTCGCAGCGCTCCTTGATCTTCTTCGCCCCGAGGTCGTTGTAGGACGCGATGGAGCGCACCTGCATCCGCGCCAGGAGGTCGTAGCGCTCCTCCATCTTGTCCACGGCCCACTCCAGCACGCTGGCGGCCCGCTTCATGTCGGTCACGACGGGGGCCAGCAGGTGAGGGATCTTCGCGAAGAACGAGAGTTCCACCTGCTTGGGGTCGATGAGGATGAGCTTCACCTCGTCCGGGGTGCGGGCGAGGAGGACCGACATGATGATGGAGTTGATGCAGACCGACTTGCCCGCCCCCGTGGCCCCCGCGATGAGCAGGTGGGGCATGGTGGTCAGGTCCTCGATGCGGTGGGCGCCGCCAGCGTCCACGCCGAGGAGCAGGGGGATGTGGGCCTTGGTGCGCTGGAAGGTCTCCGTCTCCATGAGCCCGCGCATCCGCACGTCGTCGCGGGTGGGGTTGGGGACCTCGACGCCCACGGTGGACTTGCCGGGGATGGGAGCCACGACGCGGACGGTCTGGGCCTTCAGCGCCATGGCGAGGTCGTCGGCGAGCGCGTGGATGCGCGTCACCTTGATGCCCGCCGCCAGGGAGATCTC
Organism: uncultured Planctomycetota bacterium; assembly: GCA_964607145.1. Lineage (GTDB taxonomy): Bacteria > Planctomycetota > JAJSAM01 > JAJSAM01 > JAKLKS01 > CAZSIX01. Next base: position 123,069 of record CAZSIX010000002.1, read on the forward strand.
GTACATCGTGACCACGGGGCCGCGCGTGTAGCCCACGACCTGCGCGTCGATCTTGAAGTCCGCCAGGGTCTGCTCCAGGACCCGCGCGTTCTCCTGGATGGTCTCCTCCTCGGCGCGCATCTCGCGGACGCGGACGCGATCCAGGAGGTCCAGCGGGGGGAACTCGTAGGCGGAGGCGGCGTCGCCGGCGGCCTTCCGCGCCGCCTTCTTCCCCCGGGCCGCGGCGGCGGGCCGGGCGGGGGGCGAGGGCGCGGGGGCGGCGGGTTCCTCGGCGGCGGGGGACGGCGGCTCGACCCGCTCCGGCTCCGGGGCCGGCGGGGGCTCGACGGGCGGAACGGCCGCGGGATCGGGCTCCGGAGGCGTCCCGCCCTTCTCGCCGAAGAGGCGCTCCCGGAGCGGGGGACGATCCCCGGCGGCGGGGGAGGGCTCCGGTGCGGCGGGCGCCTCCGCGGGCGGGTCCTCCACCGCGGGGGCGGCCTTCCGCGGCTTCGCCGCGCGAGCCGGGGGCTCCTCGACGGCGGTGGCCGCGGCCGGCGCAGGCGTCGTGGAGGCGGACGCGGCGGCGGGCACGGCGGCGGGGGGGGGCTCCGGCCAGAGCGCCCGGCGCGCCCACGGGAGGAGCCGCTTCAGGGCGGCCACCGCCTCCGCGGCCATCTCGAACACCAGCCAGTCGGTGAAGAGGGCGAGCCCCACGAGGAACCCCACCAGCAGCGCCAGCAGCGCCCCGAAACCGCCCAGCGTGTGGACGAGGCCGTCGCGGAGCAGCCCCCCCAGGACGCCGCCGGGCCCGCCCTCGGCGAGGCTGGCGTAGCGGGACGTCTCCACGGAGAGGGCCAGGCCGGCGGCGGTCCCGAGCACCACGAGCACGAGTCCCGTGCCCCGCTCCCAGGGGCGCTCCGCGGCGCGCCGGAAGAACGCGAGGCCGAGCCAGTAGAGCGAGAGCGGGAGCAGCAGGAACGCGGAGAGCCCGAAGACCCGGAACGTCCAGCGGGCGAGGAACTGCCCCACGGAACCCACCACACCCCCCGGAGGCCGGGCCGGGTCGTAGGCGAGCAGCGCCACCAGCAGCAGGAGCATCCCCGCGGCGGCGGCGAGCAGGCGCGCCTCCCGGAGGATCTCGGCACGGCGGGGACTGCGCGTCGGAGGAGCGCCGGTGTCGGAGTGTCGCGGGGATCGGGGCATCGGGGCCCTGGGGAGCCTGGGCGGGAGTCGCCGAAGGGGGCGGAGTCCACCCCCTCCGGTTCATCGGTCCGACGGGGGGTGGACTTGCGCCCCGATGGGCCCGCGCCATGGCGCGCGGACGGCGCGGCTCCCCGCGAGGAGGACGGCCGGCCCCCGTGGGGCGCGCAAGCGCGTGCCCCTACGGCGCGGCCGGGTAGGGGGGTGGCTTGCCCCCCCCGCGGGGAGCGTCCGCCCCTCGCGCGGCCGCCGCCTCCACCCACCGGACCACGTGCCGCGCCAGGCGGGTCTTGGACACGCGCGGGAACGGGACCGGCGGCGCTCCGGGGACGAGGAGGGTGTAATCCGCCGCCCGCGCGGCGAAGGCGGCGGGACCGCAGAGGAACAGGGCGTCCAGCCGCTTCCGTGCCACCTTCGCGCGCGCCCGGGGAATCGCGTCCTCCGCCTCCACCGCGAACCCGACCACCACGCGTCCGCCCTTCCGCCTCCCCGCCTCGGCCACGATGTCGGGATTGCGCACGAGGGGGAGGGAGATCCGCGCCGCCCCCTTCTTCCACTTCCCCGCCCGCCGCCGCGCGGGCCGGTAGTCGGACACCGCCGCGGTCATGACGAGGGCGTCGCAGGAGGGGAAGACGGACCGCACCGCCGCGCGCATCTCCAGCGCCGTGACGACGCGGACCGTGCGGACGCCGCGGGGCGGTTCGAGGTGGGTCGGGCCCAGCACCAGGGTGACGCGGTGCCCCGCCTCCCGCGCCGCCTCCGCCACCTCGATGCCCATGCGGCCCGTGGAGCCGTTCCCCAGGAAGCGCACGTCGTCCAGCGGTTCACGCGTGGGGCCCGCCGTGACCAGCAGGTGGAGGGGGTGGCGCCCCGGGGACGCGCCGCGGGGGGGCGCGGTCCTCGGTGCCGCCCGGGTCATGCCCGGGGCGCGCCGCCGCCGGCCGCCAGCAGCCGGTCGATCTCGGCGTGGATGGCGGCGGGCTCCTGCATGCGCCCGCGGCCCACGTGGCCGCACGCCACGGTCCCCTCGTCGGGCTCGAGGAACCGCCAGCCGAGGTCCCGAAGCGTGGCCACGTTCCGCTGCACCAGCGGGTGGGCCCACATGCGGGGGTTCATGGCGGGGACGCAGAGGACGGGGCTGTCCACGGCCAGCAGCAGCGCCGTGAGCATGTCGTCCGCCAGCCCGTGGGCGGCCCGCCCCATGAGGTCCGCCGTGGCGGGGGCGAGGACGACGAGTTCCGCCCGGTCCGAGAGGTCGATGTGCTCCACGCGGGCCCACTGCTCCCGGTCGAACATGTCCGAGAGGACGGGGCGGCCGGTGAGCGTGGCGAAGGTGAGCGGCTGGACGAGCCGCGTCGCCGCCGCCGTCATCACGACGGTGACCTCGTGCCCCCCCTTCACGAGACGGGAGGCCAGGTCCGCCGCCTTGTACGCGGCGATGGACCCGGAGACCCCGAGGACGATCCGCGCCACGGCGGGCCGGTCTCCCGGGCCGCCTAGAACGTGGCCGGCGGACCCGCGGGACCGCGCGGCGGCACCGGGACGGGGGGCTGCGGCGGAGGCAGGTCGGGGCTGTCGTCGGGAACCAGTTCGATCTCGTCCCGCTCGATCTCCGCCACCACCCGCTGGATGGGCTCCCGGTTCCCCTCGAGGGGACGGGCGCCGCCGCGGACGACCTCCTGCAGCCGGCGCTGGACGAGCGCCGTCAGCTTGAACCGTCCGCCCACCTTGCGATCCAGTTCCTCGATCTTGCGCACCGCTTCCAGGCTCATCGAGACTCCTTTCCGGCCGCTGCCGGGTCCTCGCGGGGGAGGGTCCTCACGCCCCGCGGCGACGGTCCAGGAACTCCGCGAGGGTCCGGACCGTGTCGTCCACCACGTGATTCTCCACGGCGAGGTCGAATCGGCCCACTTCCTTCATCTCCGCCCGGGCCATGTCCAGCCGCCGCTGCATCTCGCCCTCGGACTCCGTGCCCCTCCGTCCGAGGCGGCGCTCCAGTTCCTCCATGGAGGGGGGAAGCAGGAAGACCGTCGCCACGGGGAGGCCCGAGCGCCGGAACGACTCCGCCCCCTGGACGTCGATGTTGAGCACGCAGACGTCGCCCCGGGCCAGCACCGCCTCCACCGCGTCGCGCGGCGTGCCGTAGAGGTTCCCGTGGACGACGGCGTGCTCCAGGAACCGGCCGGCGGCGATGCCCGCCTCGAAGTCGGGGCGCGACAGGAAGAGGTAGTCGACACCGTCGGTCTCGCCGCCACGGGGGGCGCGGGTGGTCGCCGTGATGCTCCGCGCGAACCCGGGCCGCTGGAGGAGGCGCGCGATGACCGTGGTCTTGCCCACGCCGGAGGGGCCCGACACCACCGCCACCAGGCCGCGCGCGGGTCCGGTCATTCGACGTTCGCCGCCTGTTCCTTCATCCGGTCCACCTCGACCTTCATGTCCACCACCGCCGCCGCCAGCCCCGCGTCCTGGGACTTGGAGCCGATGGTGTTCACCTCCCGCAGCATCTCCTGGAGGAGGAAGTCGAGGCGCCGGCCGATCTCCCCCTCGCCGCGGGCCGTGGACAGGAAGGACTCCACGTGCGTCCGGAGGCGGGTGACCTCCTCGGTCACGTCGGAGCGCTGCGCGAGGAGGACGGCCTCCCGCGCGAGGGCCTCGCCGGCGGCGGCGGCGGGCTGGTCCCGGAGGACCTCCGCCACGCGGCGGGCGAGCCGCCGGCGCGCCTCCGTCAGCACGCGCGGCGCGCGCCGCTGGACACGGGCCAGCGCCTTCGACACGCGGCCGATGCGCTTCTCCATGTCCGCCAGGAGGGCCTTCCCCTCCCGGGCGCGGGACGCGTCCAGGGCGTCCAGGGCGGCGCGGAGCGCCTCCTCCGCGGTGCGCCCCAGGGCGTCCACCTCGGCGGCGCCGGGGGCGGCCCCCACGACGACTCCGGGAAGGGACGCGACGAGGGCGAGGTCCGGCTCGCCGGGGAGGCCGAGTTCGGCGCCCAGCGCGGACAGGCGGTCGACGTAGGCCCGCGCCAGCGCCGCGTCCACCAGCGGGCCCGTGGGGGCGGTCCGCCGCTCCAGGGCGAGGTCCGCCTGGAGGGAGCCGCGCGCGACGCGCTCGCGGATGCAGCCCTCCAGGTCCGGCTCGCGGGAGGCCAGCGCCGAGGGCAGGCGCAGGGACACCTTGAGGTTGCGGTGGTTGACGGACCGCACCTCCGCGCGGACGGTGCCCGACGGACCCTCGGCGACGGCGCTCCCGAATCCCGTCATGCTCCGCACGGCCGTCCCTCGGTCCGCCCGCGGGGGGGGACTACTCGCCCTTCGGGGGCTGTTCCGTCCCCGAGTCCTTGACGGGCGCGTCGCCCCCGGATTTGTCGCCGCCGCCGGGAGCCTCGCCGCCGCCGGACTTCTCGCCGCCGCCGGGGGTCCCGCCGCCGCCGGGCTCGCCCGGCTTCCCGGGCTCGCCGCCGCCGTCGGTTCCTTCGTCCTCGAGGTCCTCGGCCCCCCCGTCCCCTCCCGGGAGAGTCACGGCGGGCTTCTTCGTGGTGGTCGGGATCACGCCGCTCCGGAACGCCACCGCGTGGAGGAGGCCCGTGAGGAGGAAGAACCCCACCAGCGTGAGCGTCACCCGGTTGACGCTGCCGGAGGAGACGCCGAAGGTGTCCGCCCCCTGGCCCCCCATGGCGGCGGCGAGGCCGCCGCCCTTGCCCTCCTGGAGGAGGACGATGGCCACCAGGAGGAGGGCCGAGAGGAAGAAGACGATGCGCAGCGCCACGATCCACACGTCGTGGAGCGCGCCCGCGAGGACCGGCGAGCCGGCGCCCGCGGTCAGGGTGAGGTCCATCAGGAAATCCATGTTCAGCCTCCCGGCGGGGACGCGGCCTGGGCCGCTCCCGGCGCCGCACGAACGATGGCGGCGAACCCCGCCGCCTCCAGGGACGCCCCACCGACGAGCGCCCCGTCCACTCCGGGGGACGCGAGCAGTTCCACCGCGTTGCCCTTGTTCACGCTGCCACCGTACAGGATCCGCAGCGCGGACGCGGCCCCGGCGCCGTGGCACTCCGCGAACGCGGAGCGCGCCGCGGCGTGTCCCTCCACCGCCTGCGCCGGGGTCGCCGTGCGGCCCGTGCCGATGGCCCACACGGGCTCGTAGGCGACCACCAGGGCGGCGGCCGCCCGCCCGTCGAGCCCCCGCACGCCGGCGACGACCTGCCGCTGGACGACTTCGGCGGTCCGGCCGCCGTCCCGCTCCTCCAGCGTCTCTCCCACGCAGAGCACGGGGACGAGGCCGGCGCGCAGGATGGCCTCCACCTTGGCGCGGACCGCGTCGTCCCCCTCGCCGTCGAGGCGACGCCGCTCGGAGTGGCCCGCGAGCACGTGGGTGCAGCCCCAGTCCCGCAGCATCTCCGCGGCGACGTGCCCCGTGTGGGCCCCCGACGCCGCGGCGTGGCAGTCCTGCGCCCCCAGCAGCACCCCGGTGCCCCGGAGCGCCTCCCCCACGGACCCCAGCGCGGGGAACGGGGGGAGGACGAGCACGTCGGCGCCCGCCGGCGCGGAGCCGCCCAGCGCCGCCAGGAGTTCCCGCGCGAGGGCGGCGCCGTCGCGGCCGCCGCGGTGCATCTTCCAGTTGCCCGCCACGAGGGCGCGGCGCGGCGGAGTCGCGGCGGCCACCCTACGCCTCCGCCCCGACGCCGGCGCCCTGGCGGAGCGCGTGGAGGATGGCGTCCACCTCGGCCCGCAGCAGGCCCAGTTCGGCGGGGAGGATGGCCTGCTTGGCGTCGCAGAGGGCCTCCTCGGGCCGGACGTGGACGTCCACCATCACGCCGTCGGCGCCCACGGCGGCGGCGGCCCGCGCCAGGGGACGCACCAGTTCGGCGCGGCCGCAGGCGTGGGAGGGGTCGACGATGACGGGCAGATCGGTCATGGTCCGGAGCGCCGGGACGGCGCCCAGATCCAGCGTGTTCCGCGTCTCCGAGCCGAAGGCCCGGATGCCGCGCTCGCAGAGGACCACGGACGGGTTCCCGCCGGCGAGGACGTACTCCGCCGCGGCGAGGAACTCCGACAGCGTCGCCGCCATGCCCCGCTTGAGCAGCACCGGCTTGCGCTGCCGGCCCAGTTCCGCCAGGAGGGCGAAGTTGTCCATGTTGCGGCTGCCCACCTGGAGCATGTCCGCGTGGCGGGCCACCAGTTCCACGTCCCGCGTGTCGAGGACCTCGGTGACCACGGGGAGACCGGTGCGGTCGCCGGCCTCGCGGAGCGCGCGCAGGCCCTCCTCGCCGAGCCCGGGAAACGTGTACGGGCTCGTCCGGGGCTTGAAGGCGCCGCCGCGGAGGACGACGGCCCCGTTGTCCCGGACCCCGTCGGCGATGGCGAGCAGCGTGTCCCGGGACTCCACCGCGCAGGGGCCCGCGATGAGCGTGAACGACCCGCCCCCCAGCGTCACGGGCCCGACCCGGACCTCCCGCGGCGTCCCCCCGTCGGCCACGCGGCCCGCCGCGAGGCGGTAGGGGGCCAGGTCCGTGGACACGCGCTCCACGCCGGGGAGCCCCTCCACCCGGGCCCGGAGGCCGTCGGCGGCCACGGGGGTCTCCACGAAGGAGACCCCTCCCGCGGCGCGCACCTCGGGGCGGAACCCGCCCTCCCGCAGGAGCGCCAGGACGCGCTCGCGGTCGGCGGCCGAGGCGCCGGGGCGGAGGAAGACCAGCATGGAACTCCCGGGAAACGGGGGAATCTAAGGGGGTCCGGGAGGTCGGCTCAAGAATTCGGACCGACCGGCGGGCGGCGGGAGGCGGGAGGAGGGGGGCCGGGCGGACGATCCGCAGCCCCTCCGGGGTCGTGGTGCCTGCGGGGCCCAGGTCAGGACGCCCGCCGCCTCCGGCCGCCGCCGGTCGCCCCGGATCGAACGAAGACAGACCGGAGTCCGACCCCGTACGGCTGCGCCCTACGGCTCCTCCTCCTCCTCGCCCTCCTGCGGGTCCTCCTCGTACCGGGGGTCGGCGCGGACTTCGCGGAGGAGGGTCTGGACGCCCTTGTCGTTGCGGCGGACGATGTAGCGGACCTGCTTGAAGGCCTTGTCCCGGGACGCGCGGAAATCGAGGGAGAACGTGTCGCAGGTGAACGTGACGGAGGCCTCGGTGACCTTGTTCCGGTCGAAGATCTCCTGGCTCACGCCCTCGATCTTCTCCCACAGGTCGCTCAGCTTCTCGATGACCTGCTTCTCCGGGAGCGGTTCGTCGTCGGCGATCTCGCCGCCGTCCGACGGCGTGGACCCCTCCTTCTCCTGGTCGCGGTACTCCATGATGCGCTCCACCACGGAGACGTCCTGCGGGTTCTCCCAGAAGAGGCTCTCCAGCACCGGCTTCTCCGCCGTGTTGAGGTTGATGCGGTGCCAGGTCGCCATGTCCGGCGCCTTCGGGCTCTTCGAGTCGGGCCAGGCGTCGCCGCTCCAGAGCGTCAGGTAGCGGAGCAGGCCGGGGTACACCTTGGGCTTCTCCGCCTCCTCCTCGTCCCGCTCCATGTAGTCCAGCACCTCGTCGGGGTCGCGCGCGTCGTAGAGCAGGAACGCGGCGCCCCACCCGTGGTCGGGGTCCTCGAACCCCTTCACGTCCAGCAGTTCGTCGGGGGTGAGGATGCGGTACTTGTTCGCCTTCGCCACGGGCATCTGCCCGCGGGCCCCCTCGGCGGGGGCCTTCCGCTCGAGGTACTCCACCACGCGGTCCCGGAGGTCCGCCGCGCGCGTGCTGGAGACGTCCAGCGGCGTGTCCTCGCGGTAGCGGTCGATGAGGAACGCGAACCGCTCCCGCGCGGCGTTGCGGCGGGGCTGGTCCTCGTCCATCAGGGCGTTCAGGTTGAACTTGCGCGCCTCGTCCTCGACGGCGACCTCGACGGAGATCTCCCCGGTGTCCCCGACGACGCGGTCCTCGCCGGCGTCGGGATCCTCCTCGTTCCGCTCGCGGAGGTCCGGACGCTCGGGGTCGTCCGCGGCGGCCTCCTCCCGGGAACCCTCGACGTGCGTGTACTCCTTGCGCGCCCAGCGGTCGTTGAGGGACTCGGTCTTGTTCTGCTTCCGGTCGTAGACCAGTTGCGCGATCACCACCGCGTAGTGCCCCTCGATGCGCGCGTCCATGAGGAACTCGCTGGAGGCGTTGCGCGCCGAGCGCCGGGCGGTCTCCGCGGTCAGCGCCAGATCCACCATGAGCACCGCCACGATGAACAGCACCACGAGCACGATGAGCATGGCGACGCCGGACTCGGCATCGGGGCGGCGGGTCCGCGGGGAGGGGGATGCGCTCACGGCCCCATTAGACGCGGCCGGGGCGGCGGACCGTGCATCCCCCGCGCGCCGCCGTCCCCGCGTCGGGGCGGCAGTCCGCCCGGGCCCGGGGCCCGTGGGATACAGTCCCGCCATGGAGGAGGCCGTCCCGGCCCGCCCGGAGGCGATTCCGGCGCCCGCCGCCGCAGGGCGTCGCGGACTGCGGCTCGCCAACGCCCTCACCCTCTCCCGCATCGCGCTCGCCCCGGTGTTCGTCTGGGCCTTCCTGCAGGGACACGTGGACGGCCGCGCGACGTGGGCCCAGTGGACGGCGCTGGCGGTGGCCGTCTCCTTCGAACTCACGGACGCCTTCGACGGGTGGGTCGCACGCATCCGCAACGAGGTCACCGACACGGGCAAGATCCTCGACCCCGTGGCCGACGGGATCTCCCGGTTCTCCGTGTTCCTCTGCTTCCTCCAGGCGGGCTACACGGACGTCTGGTCCGTGGCCATCATCTTCTGGCGGGACGCGGTGGTGTCGATGCTGCGCGTGATGTCGGCGGGCAACGACGTCGTGCTGGCCGCCCGCCCCTTCGGCAAGGCCAAGGCCATCGTCCAGGCCGTGGCCATCATCGCCATCCTCGTCTTCGGGCTCGTCCCCGTGTTCCCCCCCGGCGGCGTCGGCGGGTTCTTCCTCTGGGCGGTGGAGGATCCCGCCCACCACGTGAAGATCGCCCGCGCCATCATGTGGGTCGTGGCGGCGGTCACCGCGGTCTCGCTGGTCGACTACCTCCGCGGCAACCGGGACGTTCTCCGGCGGATGGATCTGTAGTCGGAGCGGATCGAGAACCGGGCGGCGGGATGCCCCCGCCGCCCGGCGAACTCCGAGACAAGGCCCCGGAGCGGTTGGCGACCCGTCGGTCGCTTCGCTACCGGGGCCACCTCCGGCCTGATCTCATGGATCACCTCCTTTCCGGCGTGGACTCGCCCTCGGATCCGCGGAACCGGTCGCGGCGCCTCGGGCCTCCAGCCAAGCCGCGCGCGGCCGCGCGGCGACGGTGTGCTCCTCTGCTCGGGTCCGGGCCGGCGGCGCGGTGTTCGGCGCCGCCGTGTGCGTCCATCGATTCCATTATCGGGAGATCCGCGGTCCGGGTTCAGCGGTCGTGCGCGCCGCGGGGCGCGGCAGTGCCGTAGCATGGCGCGCCATGCAACCGACGTCCGCCCTGCCCGCCGTCCTCCTGGTGGACCTCGACGACACGATTCTCCACTCCTCCGCGGGAGTGCGCTCCCTCTGGACCGACGCCTGCGCGCTGGCGGCGGGACCCCGCTCCCCGGTGGGACCGGAGGCGCTGCTGGCGGCGGTCCACGACTACGGCGCGTGGTTCTGGGACGACCCCGTGCGCCACCGCCGCGGCCGGCTCGACCTCCGTGCGGCCCGGCGGGAGATCGTCGGCGGCGCCCTGGCGCGCCTCGGGGTCGAGGCGCCGGACCTGGCGCACTCCGTGGCGGACCGGTACCACGACCTCCGCGACGGGGACCTCCGCCCGCTGCCCGGGGCGGTGGAGGCGCTCCGGGCCCTCCGGGCGGCGGGCCACCGCATGGCGCTCCTCACCAACGGCGCCTCCGCCATGCAGCGGGACAAGATCGAGCGGTTCGACCTGGCCGGCCACTTCGACGCCATCCGCATCGAGGAGGAGGCGGGCATCGGCAAGCCCGAGCCCGGCGCCTACCTCGCGGCGCTGGAACTCCTCGGCGCCGCGCCCGGCGACGCCGCCATGATCGGCGACAATTACGAGTGGGAGGTCGTCGCCCCCGCGCGGCTCGGCCTGCGGACCGTGTGGGTCGATCTCGACGGCGTCGGCGTCCCCGAGGGGGCCGCGGTGGTCCCCGACCGGGTCGTCCGGGGACTGGCGGAACTGGTCTGACGGGTCCGCGGGGGGAGCGTCCATGACGCGTCGCCGTCGCGCGGTCACGTCGGCGCTGGCGCTGGTGGCGCTGGCGGCGCTGCTCCTCCTGGGGCGGGCGGTCCTGCGGGATGGGGACGCCCTCCGCGGCGGTCCCGGGGACGGGGCCGCGGCGGGCCGCGTCGCGGGCGCGGGCCCGTCGGGGGCGGCGGGGCCGGCGGTGGCGGAGGAGGGCGATGCGGCGAAGGGGCTGCCCGCCGGGACCGGCGGGACCGCGCCTTCCCCCGGCCCACCGGTCGGGGAGGCGGAACCGCCCCTCCCGGCGCACCTCCCGCCGGACGAAGCCGCCGGTGCGGAGCCGCCTCCGCTCCGCCCCGGGATCCCCGTCCCCGAGACGCTGCGGGTGAGACTGGTGGACGCGGAGACGGGACGGCCCATCCCCGGTGCGCGCGTGCTCGTGGCCACGTGGTTCCCCGGGGACACGTCCAGTGACTCCTGGTACGGGGGGAACACGGGCGCCGACGGCGGGGAGACCTGGGAGATGCTGGCGCTCATGCTCGCGGGGTTCGCGGACTCCGCCGACCGGAGGGAACGGGAGCGCGTCGTGCGCGAGGACGTGCGCCTGGAGTGGCGCATCAAGGCTCCCGGGTACCGCTCCCTTCGCGCGCCCGTGGAGAGCGCCGAGGGGGAGATCCGGCTGGAGCGGCTGCTCGTCCCGCTGCAGCCGGGGACCGTCCGGGGGCGGCTCCTGCGGCCCGACGGCTCCGCCGGGTCGGGGCGGCTCCGCGTGTCCCTGGCGGACGGCATCGACGGGCACTACGAGGGGATGTGGACCGAGGCCGACGCGGCGGGGGGGTTCCTGCTCGAGGGCGTGGATGCGGGCCCCTGGCGCCTCTCCGTGTCCGGCGAGTCGCGGTGGGCGTCGGTGGATCTCCCCAGCGGCGGCAGCACGGCCGTGGATCTCGTGGGCGCGGGCAACGGGCTCGCCGAGGGCGGGGACGTCCTCCCGGAGGAGACCCGGGAGGTCCTCGTCGAGGTCCCCGCGGGGGAGGCGGCCTGGGGCGGCGTCGTCCGCGCCGAGGTCCGCGAGCGGCACGCGTACCGCGCCCTCGTCGTCGGCGGCGTCGCCCGGTTCCCCGCGCTCCCCGTGCGGACCTGGCGGTTCGTCCTCGCCCGGCCCGGCGAGCCCGACCTCTTCCGGGAGGACGCCGTCCTCGCCGGCGACGGCCCCCAGCGGATCCCCCTCTCCTCCGCCCCCACCCTGGGAGCCTCCCGTTGACCCGCCCCGCGACCGCGACGACGATATTCCCGGAATGTTGCGTGCGAGTTCGCGGGGGACCGGACCTCCCCGGGGACGCCGAGGCGGGTCCGGGCGGTCGAACTCGGCGGCGACATTCCGGGAATGATGTCGTCGAGTTGGCGGGGGGGCTCCTGCTGCTGTTCGCGCTCCTGGGGGCGGCGCCGGAGGGGGCGCGCGCGGAGGAGCCGGGGGGGCCCCGACGGGGGGCCGCTCCCGCGGCACCCGCCCCCGCCCCCGCCGCCCCCGCGGAGGGCGGCCCGTGGGAGGGAGTCCTCCCCGACCCGCGGCAGGGGTACCACGCCCCCGCCGACTTCGACCCGGAGTGGCTCTGCACGCGCATCCTCGACGGGGGGACCGGTCGCCCCGTGGAGGGGGCCCGCCTCTCGCGCTACCCGGAGCGCATCGACGGCTCGCTGGCGCGCCCGCAGTACCTGCTCGACGTGGTCACCGCCGACGACCTCGGCTTCGCGTGGATGGAGGCGCGCTCCCACCACTGGTCCGGGGACTCCCACTGGGTCGCCATGGCGCCGGGCTACGCGCCGGCCTACGCCTACGGACGCTGGCCCGACCGGGAGATGCTCCTTCGGCGCGGCACGTCCTTCCGCGCCCGGCTGCTGGACCCGCTGGGCGCGCCGGTGTCCGGCGCGACGGTGGAGCTGTTCCTCGGCTGCGGCCACTCCCCCGCGGTCCGCCGCGCGACCACGGGCGCGGACGGGCGCTTCGCGCTGGCGGACGTGCGGCCGGAGGACGGCACCCTCTGGATCGTGACCCCGGCGGGGCGCGCGCGGTACCGGCAGGTCGGCTCCTTCCCCTCCCTTGGCGCCCGGGAGCGGGACATCGTTCTCGAGACCGGGTGGACGGCGACGGGCCGCGTCGTCGACCCGGAGGGGGAGCCGCTGGCGGGCGTGGTCGTGCGGTCGTGGCAGGAGCAGCGGGGCCCGGCCACGGGCACCGACGGGGACGGCCGGTTCTCCCTCGTCGGCGTCGAGCCCGGCCACTCCCTGCAGTTCTTCCTCCCGGTGTCCGGCGCGGAGCGGGCCGCGCTGGACGACGACGCGTGGGGGGACGGGCGGCCGTTCACCGTGCGCCTCTCCACCGCCGGCATGGCGGAACCGCCGGAGCGCGGCGGCACGCTGATCGTCCGCGCCGTCCGCGGCGGGGCGGCGGAGCCCGCGGGCGGAGTGGCCGTCGGAGTCGTCCACGCGTCCGGGGGGCTCGGCGAGTGGGGTCTGACCTCCGACGAGGAGGCCGACGAGGAGGCGGAGGCGGACGGGGAGCCGGCCTTCGGCGAGGCGCGATTCGCGGTGCCCGCGGGGAAGGTCCGCGTCGTCCCGTGTCCGGGGGACCGGGGCTTCGAACCGACGGAGGTCTCCGTGCCGCGGGGAGGCACCGCCGCGATCACGGTGACCGTGGTGGAGCGCGCGCGCCTCCGCATCCGCGGAAGCCTCCCTCCGGGCGCCGCGTTGACGCTGGCCACGCCCGGCGGCGAGGACGAGTCGGTGACCGTGCCGCGGGAGGGCCCGCTGGAGTGGGCCCCGCCGTTGGCGGCCGAGGGCCCCGCGGCGCTGCGGGTCGAGTGCCCCGATCACGGTCCCGTGCGGGTGTTCCCGGTGGGAGCCGTCGCCGACGGAGCGCGCGAGGTCGTCGTGAGTCTCCCCGCGCCGACGCGGCTCCGCGTGCCTCCCTGGGTGAAGGGCGTGGCGCTGTTCGACGGCGAGGATCCCGCCGGTGTCGTGGAGCGGGACGGGGTGTGGACGACCTGGGCCACGGGCCCGCTCCGGCTGCGGGCGTCGGGCTGGGGCGGATCGCTCTCCTTCCCCGCCGCCGCGGCGCCGGTGCTCGACGTGGAACTCGACATCCCCGCGGAGGGCGGCGGCGTCGTCGAGCCGGACCTCCCGCGCGAGCGCGCCCGCGAGCGGTTGTCCGCGACGGTGCGCGTCGAGGTCCCGGCGGACGGGGCCGGCGAGGTCACGTTCGAGGACCTGGCGGGGGAGTTCGACGAGGTGGAGGGGGAGCCCGCGACGGTGCGGGCGGAGCCCGGCGGCCTGCTCCGGGTGCAGCGGGAGGGGTGGATGCCGCTCGTCGTCGCCGTCACCGCGGGGGAGCAGGTCGCGCGGTGGGGGACGGCGGCGCTGGAACTCGAACTCCTCGACGGCGCCGGGTCCCCCGCGGACGCGCTGGTGTGCGTCGATGGGGCGGTGTGGGCGGCGGAGCGGGGGCGCGTCCTCGTGCGAGGCCTCGAGCCGGGGGAGCACGTCGTCCGCGCCGCGCTCCGGGACTCGGTGTGGGGCGGGCGGGCGTTCCGGGTGATGCTGGCCGCCAGCGAGACGGCGAAGCGGAGCGTCACGCTCGGCGAGGAGTAGCCGCGAACGCGACGCCGACATTCCCGGAATGACGCCGCCGAGTTCGCGCGCCGCGACCGCCCCGGGCGCCGCGAACTCGCACGCAACATTCCGGGAATGTCGTCGTCGAGGCGGGGTCAGGCGGTCGCCGCCGCCATGGCGCGGGTCTCGAGGTCGGCGGCCTCGCGCTCCAGGGCGGAGCAGCGGGAGCGGGCGTCGGCGGCCCAGGCGTCGTCCTTCACGGAGGGGAGGTTGATGAGGACGTTCATCACCGCCCCGCGGAGGGCGGCCCGCCCGAGGAGCGCGGCGACGGCGCCGTCGCTGGCGGCGTTGCGGTTCCCCTTCTCCGCCGCCACGACCGCCGCGCGCAGGACATCGAGGCAGAGGGCCGCCGTCCGGAGGGGCGCTTCGGCCGCGTCCCGCGCGGCGCCGTCCATGGCCGCCCGCCGCGCCGCCTTCTCCGCGGGGGACGCCTTCGGCAGCCGCATGGCGCGCATGAACCCGTCGTAGGCCGCCGCGTCCGCCGCGATCTGCCCGTGGAGCGCGCGCGCCAGCGCGTCGCCGGTCTCCACGAGGGCCCGCATCTCCCCCTCCACGGAGGCGTACTTCTCCCGCCCCGCCGTGAGCCGGCCGACCATGGCGCAGAGGGCGCCTCCCAGCGCGCCCGCCAGCGCCGCCGCGGAGCCGCCGCCCGGCGTGGGGGAGTCCGATCGCAGCGCGTCCACGAAGGGGAGCGCCGCCGCCAGCGGGTCCCCGCCGCCCCCCGCCGGCGCCAGGCGGTCCTCGATGACCTGCGGGCCGAGGGGCGCGTCCAGCCGGAGCCCCGCGGCGACGACGCCGTGCACCGCCGCCCTCGGGACGAGGCCGATGATCTCGCTCTCGGCCACCTCGACGCCCGCCTCCGCCGCCCGCGCCGCGATGGCCGCGTACACCGCCTCCATGCCCGTCCGCCGGAAGTCGGTGAGGTTCATGGACACCTGCACCATGCCCTTGTCCGGGAGGTCGAACCCCATGGCCTTGACGCAGGGGAGCCCGCCGTCCTTCTCGCGGATCCCCTTCGCGATGCGCTTCGCCAGCCGGAGGTCCGTGGTGCGGAGGTTCACGTTGTAGGCGATGAGGAAGAACCGCGCGCCCACCGCCGTCGCGCCCGCCGAGGGGTGCACCGCGCGCGGGCCGAAGTCCGGCGCCCGCGCCGGGTCCGACGCGATGGAGTCGCGGATGCCCTCGAACTCGCCGCGCCGCACGTCCGCCAGGTTCCGCCGCTCCGGACGCGACGCCGCCTCGCCGTAGAGGTACGCGGGCACGGAGAGTTCCGTCGCCACGCGCTCCGCCAGCCGCCGCGCCAGCGCCGCGCACTCCTCCATCGTCGTGTCCCCCAGCGGGACGAAGGGGACCACGTCGGCGGCGCCCATGCGCGGATGGGCCCCGGAGTGCTCCCGCAGGTCGATGCGCGCGGCGGCCTCGCGGACGCACCGGAACGCCGCTTCGAGCACCGCCTCGTGGGGCCCCGCGAAGGTGAGGACCGAGCGGTTGTGATCCCCGTCGCTCTCGGAGCCGAGGAGCGTGACTCCCTCGACCGCCGCCACCGCGTCGGCGATGGCGCGGACCACCTCCGGCCGCCGGCCCTCGGACACGTTGGGCACGCACTCGACGATCTTCGCCACGGGGTCTCCTTTCGCGGGGGGAGGGGGGAGCGTACCGCGGGCGGGCGCGCGCGCCCTGCTACCGGCGCCCGCGATCCGGCTCGAGCACGTCGTCGAACGCCGCCACGGAGGCGAGCCGGAACCCGCGCGCGTCCCGCGGCGGCGCGCCGGTGCGCGCATCGGTCACGAGCGCCTCCAGCGCGTCCAGCACCCACGGGCGGTGGAACCGCCACCGGGCGCCGCCGTCGGCGGCGGCGGAAGCGGGAAACGTGTCCGTGGAGGCGACCTCCACGGAACGCCACGCCTTGACCAGCCGCACCGCCGCCGCACGGCGCGCGCCGGGGGCGAGGCCCGCGATGCGGGGGAGGGCCTGGAGCGCGGCGCGGGCGCGGAGGCGGCGCTCGCGCCCGGCGTCGGTGTCCTCGGCGAGGTCGAGGAGCAGGGGGAGGGCCGCGGGCCCGGCGCGGGCCGCCGCCACGGCCAGTTGCGCGCGCAGGACGGTCGCGTTCCCGGCGGGCGCCTCCCGCCGCAGGGGGCCGAGGCGGAGGGCGGCGAGGAGGCGTCCGTCCGCGGGGACCTCCGCGCGGCCGAGGAGCGCCGCGGCCCGCAGGTTCACCCCCTCCAGCGCGTTCCCGTCGCCGGACGGCCGCTCCGCGACGAGGGCCGCGAGGACCGCCTCCCCGGCACGCGCGCGGAACGCCTCCAGCGCCGCGGCCCGGCCCGCGGGCGGGACCGCCGCGGGGTCCGGCGCCGCCAGGGCCCGCCCCAGGAACTCCAGCGTGGCGAGGAGGGCGGCGGGGGAGGCGCTCCCGTCGCCGAGGAGCCGGAGCGTCCGCTCCGCGGCGTCCCGGCCGTCGTCGAGCGGCACCGGTGCCGACGCCGCCCCGCCGGCGGGCGCGGGAGGGGCGGTGCCGGGCGTGAGGCGCAGCATCTCCGGCGCCGCCACGAGCGTGAGCAGGCCGAGGGAGGTCTCCACGACCACGAACTCGCGCTGCGTGCCCGGCCCGAAGGAACCGTCCCCGTTCCGCCGCGCGAGGAGCGCCTCCAGGAGGGCGTCCGCCCAGGGCTCGCCCGCCAGATCCCCTGTCCCGGCGAGCACGCACGCCGCCTCCAGCCCGAACGCCGTGAGCACGGCGTGCGGGGGCGCGTCCGGCGGACCGTGGCGAAGGTCCCACAGGAAGTCGGGACCGTCGGCCTCGAGCAGGTCCCGCGCGAGGGTCCCGGCGCGCGTCGCCCGGTTGGCGAGGGTGCGGTCGAGGGGACCCGTCGCCTCCAGCGCCTCCCGGGCGACGGCGAGGTTCGCGAGGCCCGCGAAGGTCCCGCCGCGGAAGCCCTCGACGAGGCCCGGTTCGTAGGGCCACGAGCCCTGCGGGGTCTGTCGCGAGACGAGCGTCTCCAGGTGGCGCCTCCACGGGGTGGAGGGCGCCTTCGTCCCGACCATCTCCGCCGCCCGCAGGCCGAGCACGGCGAACTGGGAGGTCGAAAGGTTCGGAGCCCGGCCGGGCTTCAGTTTCGTCGTGGCGCCGGGCACGGGAGCGGCGGCGGCGGCGAGGGTGTGGTAGCCCCAGTAGCCGGACTGCGCGTCGAGGGCCTGTGCGAGGTCCGACGCGAGCCGGTCGGTCGCGCGCGGCCAGCCGCGGACCCCGAGGAAGAGGTTGATCGCCGCCCCGGCCGTGTAGACCTGCGTGTGCGGCTCCCGGCGGAGGACCGAGTCCCCGGTGGCCAGCCAATCGGCGGTGCGGCGCGCCGCGGCGAAGGACTCCTCCGACTCCAGGGCGGCCAGCGCCCAGCCCGCCAGCGCGTTGATGCCCGCACCCCACGTGTCCTCCCGGTGGGGGAACGCGCCGGCGTCCACGAAGGTCCCGTCCTCCCGCTGCAGCGCGAGGAGCCGCGCGGCGGCGGCGTGCGCCGCCTCCATGACGCGCGGGCGGAGTCCCGGGGACACGCCGATGCGCTCGAGCCTCCGCCAGGGGGCCGACGGGTCGGCGGGGGGCGCGGGCGGGTTCGTGGCCGCGGGAGCGGCGCGGACCGCGTGGACGCCGGACGGGGCCGGTCCCGCCGCCAGGAGCGCCGCGGCGACGAGGATCGCGCCCGCCCGCACCCGAGGCCGGGCGCGCGCGAGGGAAATGGCCGGGAGCCGCATCCCCCGATCGTGACGGCGGGCACGCCCGTGTCAAGGCGCGAGGACCGCAATCCTCGCGCGGGGGGAGGGGCGCACTACGATCGCCCGCCATGAGCGAAGCGCGCACGCGCCTGGACGGGCTGTTCCGGCCGCGGTCGGTGGCGGTCATCGGCGCGTCCCGCCGGGCCGGGACCATCGGGCGGGACCTGCTGCACAACCTCCTCCTGGGGGAGTTCGAGGGGAAGGTCTTCCCCGTCAATCCCCGCGCCGAGGTGGTGCACTCGCTGAAGTGCTACCCGTCCGTGCTGAGCATCCCCGACCCCATCGACCTCGCCGTCGTCGTCGTCCCCCGCGAGGAGGTGCTCCGCGTCGTGGACGACTGCGGCCGCAAGGGCGTCCGCGGGGTCGTGGTCATCAGCAGCGGGTTCCGGGAGGTGGGCGAGGAGGGAGTCCGCCGGGAGCGGGCGCTCCTCGACGTGGTGCGCGGGTACGGGATGCGGATGGTGGGCCCCAACTGCATGGGGATCCTCAACACCGACCCGGCGGTGCGCCTCGACGCGACCTTCTCGCCCACGGCGGCGCTGCGCGGCAGCATCGGGTTCCTCTCCCAGTCCGGCGCCATGGGCGTCGCCATCCTCAACCACGCGCGCTCGCTGGGACTGGGGTTCTCCATGTTCGCGTCCATGGGGAACAAGGCGGACGTCTCCGGCAACGATCTGCTGCTCTACTGGGAGGACGACCCGGACACCCGGCTCATCCTCATGTACCTGGAGTCCTTCGGCAACCCCCGCAACTTCATCCCCATCGCGCGCCGCATCACGCGGAAGAAGCCGATCATCGCGGTGAAGTCGGGCCGCACCGTCGAGGGCGCCGCGGCGGCCGCCTCCCACACGGGCGCGCTGGCCGGGCCCGACGCGGCGGTGGACGCGCTGCTCTCCCAGTGCGGGATCCTCCGGGCCTCCAGCGTCGAGGACCTGTTCGACATGGCCCTCGCCTTCGACGGACGGCCGCTGCCCCGGGGCGACCGGGTGGCGCTCCTCACCGACGCCGGCGGTCCCGCCATCATGGCGGTGGATGCGCTCGCCGCCGCCGGCCTCCGCCCGGCGGCGCTCTCCGCGGAGACGCGCCGCGATCTCGCCCGCGGGCTCAGCCCCGACGCGTCCGTGGCGAACCCCGTGGACATGCTGGGCCACGCCACCGGCGACGACTACGCCCGCTGCCTCCGCCGCCTCCTCGCGGACGACGCCGTGGACGCGGTCATCGCGCTCTACGTGCCTCCCGTCATGCACCGCCCCGTGGAGGTCATCGCCGCCATCTTCGATGCGGCACGGGACCAGCCCGCGGGCGCGGAGAAGCCGGTCCTCTGCGTGTTCATGGCGCGGGAGGAGATCCTCGACGCGGTGCAGCGGTTCCCCGAGCGGGGGCCGCCGGTCTACCGCTTCCCCGAGTCCGCGGTGCGCGCGCTGGGCGCCCTCGTGCGGTACGCCCGCCTGCGGGATCGGCCCGAGGGCACGGTGCCCGACCTCGCCGTGGACCGGCCCGCCGCGGCGCGCGTGCTCGACGCCGCCGCGGCGGCGGGCCGGGAGCACCTGACCGTGGACGAGGCGCGGGAGGTGTTCGAGGCCTACGGCATCCCCTTCGCGCGGTCCGCGACGGTGGCGACGCGGGCCGGCCTGCGGGCCGCCGTGGAGCGCCTCGGCCTCCCGCTGGTGATGAAGGTGCTCTCCCCGGACGTCGTCCACAAGACCGAGGTCGGCGGCGTCGCCGCGGACCTGCGGACCGCCGCCGAGGTCGAGGCGGCGTGGGACACCATGACCGAACGCCTCGCCTCCCTCGACCCGCCTCCGCGCGTGGAGGGGGTCCTCCTCCAGGAGATGCGCCGCGGCGCGCAGGAGATGATCCTCGGCCTCGCCACGGACGCCGTGTTCGGTCCCGTGCTCATGGTGGGCATGGGGGGAGTCACCGTGGAGGTGGCGGGGGACGTCGCCTTCCGCGTCACGCCGGTGACCGTGGAGGACGTGGACGAGATGATCGCGTCGCTGCGCGGGGCGCGTCTCCTCGGGGCGTTCCGGGGGAGGGAACCGCTCGCCACGGGCGCGCTCCGGGACGCGGTGCTCCGGCTGGGTCGGCTGTCCGCCGACTTCCACGGGATCCTCGAGGCGGAGGTGAATCCCTTCATGGTCGCGCCCGGGGCCGCGGAGACGGTGGCCGTGGACGGGCGCATCCGGATCGCGCCGGACCGGTTCCCCGCCGGGGCCCCCTCCCCGGCGCGCCCCGGAACTCCCGGAATCTCGTCGGAGGTTCCCCCTTGACGGCCGGGGTATGATCCGCCGGACGGTGGCACAAGGGAGGCCCTGGGGCCATGGCCAAGGCGAAGAAGAAGGCCGCGAAGAAGAAGGCCGTGAAGAAGGCGGCGAAGAAGGCCGCCAAGAAGGTCGCCAAGAAGGTCGCGAAGAAGAAGGTCGCGCGCAAGGTCGCGAAGCCGGCGAAGAAGAAGGTCGCGAAGAAGGTCGCGAAGAAGAAGGTGGCGAAGAAGGTCGCCCGCAAGCCAGCGGCGAAGAAGCCCGCCGCGAAGAAGCCGGCGGCGAAGAAGCCGGCGGCGAGGAAGCCCGCCGCACCGCGGCCCGCGGCCGCTCCCGCTCACGCTCCCGCTCCCGCTCCCGCTCCCGCCCCGGCCCCCGTGGCCGCGGCCCCCGCTCCCGCACCGGCTCCCGCTGCGGAGGCCGCTCCCGCGTCCGACGCCGGCGGCGCCGCGCCCGCCGGGGGCGGATCGGAACCCGTCGCATTACGAGGACCGGGGGAAGGGGTGGCCGGTCTCGGCCACCTCTTCCTTCCGGTGCCGTCCTTCGACGAGGGCTGGCGCTTCTGGACGGAGGTCCTCGGCCTCCGCGCCCTGGACTCCTGGGGCGAGGGGGACTCCCGCGCCGGACTCGCCGCCCTCGGCGACGCCCACGTGGTCGTCTCCGCCGAGCCCCCCGCCTTCAGCGAGGAGACGGGGATGACGGGCCGCCTCGACGCGGCGCAGGTCTGGCTCCGCACCGGCGACGTGGACGCGCTGCACGCGCGGGTCGTCGCGCGCGCCGGCACCGTCGTCCGCGCCCCCTACCGCACCCACTGGGGCCCCCGCGCCTTCACCGTCGAGGCGCCCGGCGGGCTGCGCGTGGGGATCGCGGAGCAGGGGTAGTCCCCCTTACGCCACCACCCTCCCGTGGTGGACCACGATCTCCGCGTGGTTCACGCCGTGCTCGTAGGGGAGCAACCGGTGGTCGGGGACGTCGAGGATCACCAGGTCCGCCCGCATGCCGGGCACCAGGGCGCCGACCTCGTCGCCGAGGCCGAGGGAGCAGGCGGCGTTGCGCGTGGCCGCCACCAGCGCCTCCGCCGCGGAGAGGTGCAGCCCCACGCAGCCGATGGCGATGGCCTGCTGGAGGCTGGGCAGCATGGAGGAGCCGGGGTTGCAGTCCGTGGCCAGGGCCACGGGCACGCCGGCCTCGATGAGGCGGCGCGCGGGCGCGAACCGGCGCATGCCGAGGAAGAAGGACGTCCCCGGGAGCAGCACCGCCACCGTGTCCGACCGGGCCAGGGCGGCGATGCCCGCGTCGCCCACCTCGAGGAGGTGATCCGCCGACGCGCAGCCGAGTTCCGCCGCCAGCGCCGCCCCGCCGCCGTCGGAGAGTTCGTCGGCGTGGATGCGCAGCCCGAGGCCGTGGGCCCGCGCCGCGGAGAGGATCCGGCGGGACTGGTCCACGGTGAAGTAGCCGGCCTCGCAGAACACGTCGCAGTACTGCGCCAGGCCCCGGGCGGCGACGACGGGGATCATCTCCTCCGCCACCAGGCGCGTGTAGTCGTCGGCGCGGCCCCGGTACTCCTCAGGCACCGCGTGGGCGCCGAGGAACGTCGGCACGAGGTCGCCCCCGTCGTCCAGCGCGATCACCACCGCCAGCGCGCGGACCTCCTCGTCGAGCGTCAGCCCGTAGCCGGACTTCACCTCCATGGTGGTCGTCCCGTGGAGGAGCGCGCGCCGCCGGAGCCCGCGCGCGCGATCCAGCAGCGCGTCGTCGGAGGCGGCCCGGTGGGAGCGCACGGAGGAGAGGATCCCCCCGCCCGCGGCGGCGATCTCCTGGTAGGTCGCTCCCAGGCAGCGCCGCTCGAACTCCCCCTCGCGCGTGGCGGCGAACACGAGGTGCGTGTGGGCGTCCACGAGCCCCGGGATCACCGCCCGCCCGGCGGCGGAGATCTCGTGGGCCGGCTGGAAGACGCGGCGCAGTTCGTCGCTGGGACCCACCGCGAGGACCCGTCCCCGCCCGCACGCGACGGCGGCGTCGCGGACGGTGCCGGTCTCCCCCTGCTCCCGGCCGCGGCGGGGGCCGGGTACGCCGCCCGCCATGGTGAGGACCTCCGTCGCCGAGTGGACGAGGAGGTCGCAGGGGACGCGGTTCATGGCTGCGGCGGACGGCGGCGCGGCTTGCGGGCGGGGGGGTCCTTCGCCGGGAGTTCGTCGACCACCTCGCGCAGCCCCGCCAGCGTGGTGGGGGAGAGCGTGAGGCCGACGTGTCCGCAGCCGAGGCACACCATGCCCTGCACGGCGAAGTCGTGGAAGCGCGAGCCGGGGGCCTCCACGAGGAGCACCGACGAGTTCGGGTGGGCGCTGGTGCGCATGGGGGCCGGCCCGAAGAGCCGGGAACTCCTGCAGAACGGGCAGCGCGGGCCCGGGGTGCGGCTGGTGCTCATGGCGATTCCTCTCCCGCCGGGTCGTCCCCGCCGTCGTCCTCCGCTCCGTCCTCCGCCGCCGGGCGCCTCCCCGGCATCCGGTCGCTCACCTTGCGCCGCGGCTTCCGGTAGAGGTGCACGAAACCGCAGACGGCGCACGCGAACCCGACCAGCGGGTCCCCGAACCAACCGAAGGTGGCGGGCACGTAGCCGTGGATGTCCTTCGGGGCGGTGAACTCCGTGGCCCCGCAGGAGAGGCACTTCGGCGGGCGCTGCGCGCTCACGGCGCGCCCCCCGCGGAGGCCGCCGGCAGCATGGGGATGCGGACCCCCCGCTCCCGCGCCGTCCGCACCGCCTCCGGGTAGCCGGCGTCGGCGTGGCGCGCGACGCCCGTGCCCGGATCGGCCGTGAGCACGCGCTGGAGGCGCGAGTCCATCTCCGGCGTCCCGTCGGCGCAGACGACCATGCCCGCGTGCTGCGCGTAGCCGATGCCCACGCCGCCGCCGTGGTGGATGGAGACCCAGGTGGCGCCGGCGGCGGTGTTCACCAGCGCGTTCAGGAGGGGCCAGTCGGCCACCGCGTCGGTGCCGTCGCGCATGGACTCCGTCTCCCGGTTGGGGGACGCGACGGAGCCGGAGTCGAGGTGGTCGCGGCCGATGACCACGGGCGCCGAGAGTTCCCCGTCGCGGACCATGCGGTTGAACTCCAGCCCGGCGCGTGCGCGCTCGCCGTACCCGAGCCAGCAGATGCGCGCGGGGAGGCCCTGGAACGCGACCCGCTCGCCGGCGAGCCGGATCCAGCGGGCCAGCGGGCGGTCCTCCGGGAACAGCCGCAGGATGGCCTCGTCGGTGCGGCGGAGATCCGCGGGGTCGCCGGAGAGCACCGCCCACCGGAAGGGACCCTTCCCCTCGCAGAAGAGCGGCCGGATGTAGGCGGGCACGAACCCGGGATACGCGAAGGCGTCGGCGAAGCCCTCCTCCTTCGCGAAGCCGCGGAGGTTGTTCCCGTAGTCGAAGGTCGCCGCGCCGCGCCGCTGGAGTTCCACCATGGCGCGGCAGTGGTCGACGATGGTCCGCCGGGACTCCCGCTCGCAGCGGGCCGGGTCGGATCGCCGCAGCGCCAGCGCGTCCGCCAGCGGCAGGCCGTCGGGGACGTACCCGTTCAGGGGATCGTGCGCGCTGGTCTGGTCCGTGAGGAGATCCGGGACGACGCCGCGGTCCAGCAGCCGCCGGAGGAGCGTCGTGGCGTGCGCCTCCACCGCCACGGAGAGCGGCTCGCCCCGCTCGCGCGCCGCCAGCGCGCGGTCGATGCCCTCGTCCAGCGAGGGCGCCCGCTCGTCGAGGTAGCGCGTGTGGAGGCGCTTCGCGATGCGCGCGGGATCCACCTCCGCGGCGAGGCAGGCGGCGCCGTTCATGGTGGCCGCCAGCGGCTGCGCGCCGCCCATGCCGCCCAGCCCCGCGGTCACGACGAGCCGCCCCTCCAGCGAGTCGGCGCCGAAGTGCTTCCGGCCCGCCGCCGCGAACGTCTCGTAGGTGCCCTGGAGGATCCCCTGCGTGCCGATGTAGATCCACGACCCCGCGGTCATCTGGCCGAACATCATCAGCCCGCGGGACTCCAGTTCCCGGAAGTGCTCCCACGTGGCCCAGCGTCCCACGAGATTGCTGTTGGCGATGAGGACGCGGGGCGCGTGCGCGTGGGTGCGGAACACCGCCACGGGCTTGCCGGACTGCACCAGCAGCGTCTCGTCGTCGCGGAGATCGCGGAGCGTCGCCAGGATGGACTCCAGGCACGCGCGGTCGCGCGCGGCGCGGCCGGATCCGCCGTAGACCACCAGCCGCTCCGCGTCCTCCGCCACCTCCGGGTCGAGGTTGTTGAGGAGCATGCGGTAGGGCGCCTCCGTCTGCCAGGAGCGGCAGTGGAGGGTGGTCCCGCGGGGAGCGGGACCCGGCGTCCACGGGGGGGCCGCGGTCATCGCGCCCCCTTCGCCGCGGCGCGCCGGCGCCGCGCACGGGCCGGCCCCCCGTCGCCGAGCCCCGCCAGCGGGCCCGCGGCCCGCTCCGCCGCCGCCACGAGGCTCCCGTCCCGCACCATGCCCGCGAGCGTCTCCAGGTCCCCCGCGGGGGACGCGTCCCCGGTGCGCCGGGGCACGTCGCGACGGAGGCGGGCCAGCGCGGCGCCGGTCCCGCGGCCCGGGGCGAGGCCGTCCAGGTGGGCCATCCCCTCGGCGGCGCAGAGCAGTTCGCAGGCGAGCACGCGCTCCGCGTTGGCGACCACGTCGAGCAGTTTCCGCGCCGCGTGAGTCCCCATGGACACGTGGTCCTCCTGGCCGGCGCTCGTCGGGAGGGAGTCCACGGAGGCGGGATGGGACAGAACCCGGTTCTCCGCCACCAGCGCGGCGGCGGTCACCTGGACGATCATGTACCCGGAGTGCAACCCCCCCTCGGCGGCGAGGAAGGGCGGCAGCCCCCCGTTCAGGTCGGGGTTCACGAGCGACTCCGTGCGCCGCTCGCTGATGGAGGCGATCTCCGCGGTGGCCATGGTGGCGTAGTCGAACGCCAGGGCCAGCGGCTCGGCGTGGAAGTTCCCGGCGGAGACGACCTCCACCGCGCCGCCGGGGAACAGCAGCGGGTTGTCGGTCACGCTGTTGGCCTCCCGGAGCGCCACGGCGAGGGCGTGGGAGAGGGCGTCCCGGGCGGCGCCGTGGACGACGGGCGCGCAGCGCAGCGAGTAGGCGTCCTGGAGGCGGCCGTGGGGGCGGCGGTGGGAGGGGGGCACGGCGGAGCCCCGCAGCAGCCGGCGCATGTTGGAGGCGACGACGGCCTGGCCCGGGTGGGGGCGGAGCGCGTGGACCTCCGGCCGGAGGGGACGGAGGGATCCGCGCAGCGCCTCGTGGGTGAGCGCGCAGGCGACGTCGGCGGCGCGGACGAGGCCGTCGGCGCGGGCCAGCGCCGCCAGCCCGATGGCGTTCGTCACCTGCGTCCCGTTGACGAGACAGAGGGCGTCCTTGGGACCGGGGCGGGCGGGGCGGATCCGCGCCGCGCGGAGCGCCGCCGCGCCGGGGAGGCGGACGCCCCGGTGCTCCGCGGTCCCCTCCCCGATGAGCACCAGCGCCATGTGGGCCAGGGGCGCGAGGTCCCCGGACGCGCCCACGGACCCCTGCGACGGGACCACCGGCGTCACCCCGCGGTCGTAGAGCCGGAGCAGCAGGTCCAGCAGCGAGGGCGTGATGCCGCTGTGCCCGCTGGCCAGGGTGTTGGCGCGCAGCGCCATGGCGAGGCGCACCACCTCCCGCGGGAGCGGCGCGCCGACGCCGGCCGCGTGGGAGCGGAGCAGGTTCACCTGGAGTTCGCCCAGGCGCTCCCTCGGCACCGCCACGTGCTGGAGGCGGCCGAAGCCCGTGGACACGCCGTACACCGACCGCCCCTCGTCCACGATGCGATCCACCAGCCGCGCCGCCCTCTCCACCGCGCGGCGCGCGCCGGACGACAGGCCGATACGCGTGACGGAACCGTCGAGCACGCCCCGCACGGCGGCCAGGTCGATGCTCCGCCCGTCCAGGACCAGCGTTCCCATGCCTTCGCATCCTACCCCGCGCTCCCCGGCGCCCTCCGCGGTCCCGCGGCGTCCCCGTCCGCGGACGGACTGCGCCCCCGCGCCCCCTTCCCGCTACGATGCCGCTCCCCCCATGAAGATCGGCCTCGATCTCTCCATCCTCGAGCGTCCCTGCCCCACCGGCGTGGAGCGGGCGTGGCGCTGCCTCGTGCGGGAGGTGACCGCCGCGCCCGGCGAGGACCGGTTCGTGCTCTACAGCCGGGGCGCGCTCGACCTAGGCATCGCCTCCCTCCCCCGCGTCATCCAGCCCGTGGCGCTGGGGGGGACCGATCGCACCAGCCTCTGGCGGGAACTCCGGCTCGCGCCGGCGCTCAAGCAGGACGGGGTCGACCTGCTGCACTCCCCCGTGGCCGCCATCCCGCTGCGCACCTCCGTGCCCCGCGTGGCGACGGTGCACGAACTCCCGTGGCTCCGCCACCCCGGCGTGGAGGGGCGGGGGCGGGAGGTGGCCCATCGCATCCGCGTCCGCATCGCGGCCCAGGTGGCGGCGGCGCTGGTCGTCCCCAGCGAGGCCACGGCCACGGACCTGGCGGCGGCGCACCCGTCGGCGAAGGAGCGCATCCGCGTCGTCCCCCACGGGGTCGATCCCTTCTTCCTGGACCGCGGCGCCGCCTCCGCCGCGGGGACCGCCGCGCTGGCCGCGGCGGGGCTCCCCGCGGGGACCGCGTTCCTGTTGGCCGTGGGCGCGCTCCGGCCGCGGAAGGACGTCGCCACCCTCCTCGACGCCCACGCCCGCTACCGCGCGGCGGGGGGGGATCGGCTCCTCGCCCTCGCGGGACCCGGCGAGCCGCCGGCGGTCCTCCCCGAGGGCGTCGTCGCGCTCGGCTTCCTCGAGGACGGCGCGCTCCGGGCGGCGTACCGCGCCGCCGACTCCCTCGTCTACCACTCCCTGAACGAGGGGTTCGGGCTCCCGCCGCTGGAGGCCATGGCCGCGGGCACACCCGTGGTGGCCACCGCCGTGGGTTCCGTCCCCGAGGTCGTCGGCGGGGCGGCGCTGCTGGTCCCCCCGGGGGATGCCGCGGCGCTGGCGGCGGCCATGGGCGCGGTGACCGGCGACGGCGCGGTCCGCGGGAGGCTCCGGGCGGCGGGCCCGCCGCGCGCGGCGGAGTTCCCGTGGGCGGCGGCGGCCCGGCGGGTGCGGGAGGTCTGGCGGGAAGTGGCGGAACGGGCGGCGGCGTCCAAGAGGGGATGAACGGAACCCCCCGCCGGTCGCCCCGCGGCGCGCCGCCCCGGGGGGCGGGCGTCCCCGACGCGCCCCCGCCGCGCGTCCTCCTCAACCTCACTCCCTACGACGGGCTCGCCAGCGGCGCCCGCGAGCGGGCCCTCGGCCTCGCCGCGGCGCTGGTCCGCCGCGGCGTGGACCTGATCCTCGCCGAGTCCGCGCGGGACGACCTCGCGTCGCTGCTGGCGGCGGGGGCGGCGCGCGGCCTCGTGCCCCGCGTCGTCCGCACCTCCCTGGACCCGGCGTGGCCGCTGGGTCGCGCGCTGCGGAGCGCCCGCGTGTTCGCGGACCTCCTCGCGGCGGAGCGCCCCGACGTCTTCCTCACCGACTTCTACCCCGTCGTGCGGGTGCCCGGCGTGCGCACGGCGGTCACCGTCCACGACCTCCGCTGGCTCGCCTCCCCCGTGGGGCGGCGGGCGGCCCGCTCGCTCTACTTCCGCACCGCCTACGGCCGCGCGCTCCGGCGCGCCGACCTGGTCGTCACGCCCTCGGCGTTCACCCGCGACGAGGTCGTGGACCGCCTCGGCGTCCCCGTCCGCCGCACCGCCGTGGTGCCCAACGCCGTGTCCGACACCCTCCGCCTGCCGCTGGATCCCGCCGCGGGGGCCCGCGTGCGCGAGCGGCTCGACCTCCCCCGGAGGCCCTACCTCCTGGCGCTGGGCGTCTTCGAGGAGCGGAAGAACCTGCCGCTGCTCCTGGAGGCGCTCCGCCGCCTCCACGCGGGAGACCGGCCCCCGCCGCCCCTCGTGCTGGCGGGCCGCGGCGGCCCCGGCGAGCCGGGCATCCGCGCCGCGGCGCGGGCGCTGCCCCCCGGCGCCGTCCACATGGCCGGATACGTGCGGCCCGTCGACCTCCCCGCGGTCTACGACGGCGCCCGGGCGCTGGTCCACCCCGCCCTCTACGAGGGGTTCGGCATGCCCGTGGTGGAGGCCATGGCCCGCGGCGTCCCCGTCGCCTGCGCCCGCGCCGCCGCCCTCCCCGAGGCCGCCGGCGGAGCGGCCGCCCTCTTCGACCCCCGCGACCCCGAAGACTGCGCCCGCGCCGTCGCCGCCGTGTCCCACGACGAACCCCTCCGCGCCGACCTCCGCGCCCGCGGCCAACTCCGGAGCGCCGGCCTCACCTACGACGCCGTCGCGGCGGCGCTGTTGGGGGCGGTGGGGGTGGGGGTGGGTGGGTGACGCCGGACCATGGCGATGCAAGCCGGCTAGCGAACTCTCAGCTCGACCGCCTCAGCCCGATCGAACGGACTCCCATCACCAACCTCATAGAAGTAGTTCGATCCCCACGCGAGCCAGGCTCCTTCAATATCAGTAGCGTGAGCCCCCGTGTCACCGGTGAAGAGTTCCACAACCCCGCTCACAGTCGTCCGAACAGGGTAAGCGCGATGGGCGAACGACCCATCGCAGAGTTCGCCCCGCGAGTTGCTTCCCCAACCGAACAGCGCTCCTTGCGAATCTAGCGCATATCCAGAGTCAAACCCTGCCGCAATGCGTACGATACTGCGAAGACCCACAACGCTGCCCGGAGTCAAACGACTGACCTGAGTTCCATCTCCCAGCTGACCAAACGCATTCGAGCCCCAGGTGAACACCTCACCGCTGTCGCTGAGCACCAATGAGAACTGACCGCGTGCCGCAACGGCGACCGCGGTTGGGATTCCCGGAACGCCAACCGGGGTCCACCGATCCTCCGTTGCTCCGTCCCCAAGCTGGCCGGCCCCGTTCCACCCCCATGCGAGAACCGCGCCGCCGTTCAGGAGTGCCACGTTGTGCTGGTTGCCGACCGCGAGCGCGCGAATGCCGTCTAGCGCGGGAACGCGGATCGGTCGAACGCGAGGGCTATCGGTACCATCGCCCAAGTTTCCTCTGGCGTTGCCTCCCCACGCAAAGACCTCTCCTGCGGCAGTTACGGCGAAAGACGTAAAAAAACCCGCTGAAACCGCAATCGGATCCCGAACCTCCGGAACAGGTTCGGGTACGACGCTGGGAGCACCGTCCATGAACCCATCGTGGTCCCCCCAGAACAGGAGCGTTCCATCATCCCGGATCGCGAGGAGATGCTCTCCCCCGGCCGCGATGGTAACGATGCGCGAGAAGCCCTCCAGCGGCACCGGGCGCGTCTCGTAGTACGGATAGCCCTCACCGTAGGGTCGCGACTCGTTTCGCGCAAAGGACGCGGGGTACTCACCCCAGAAGCGGAGCGTTCCATCGGACATGCGCGCAACCCCGAACTCCGTTCCGAACTGCACGTCGCTCACTCGCGGAACGACATCAATCCGGCGTGACTTTGAGATGACTCGACTGTCAGCCGTCCTAACCCGCACGCGCACGTCTTCGTGGACCTCGGTGGGGCTCCAGTTGAACTGGGCAGTGCGGGCGCTCTCCGTTCCGAGAATGTCCCAGGTCAGCCCCGAGTCTCTGGACGCTTCCACAACGACGATCTCGCCCCCGACCCCTTGCGCCTTCCACTCGACCGTTGCAACCCTTCCCACCGGCCACAGTTCGTGATTTCGCGGCTCACGCAGCATGATCTTGCCGAAGGCCCCTGTTGGATCGTCAGAGTTATTGCGGCCACAGCCGGGCAGCACGAGCCCAAACTGAAGCACAACAGAAACCAGAACGACCGCAGCGCAACGCGCACGACTGAGCGACAACGCCGACATCCGTGCGCATGCGCGTCGCGCACCCGCGCCAGACGCTGGCCATCGATGCGGCATATTGCCGCGCCGAGTCATCGAGGAACTCAAGCGGCTGCCGCACAGGCCCAAGCTACACGGCACAGTGTCGGGATACGGTGTCAGTCTCCCACGTGGTTTCCGCGGTGCGTTCACTCCGCGACGGGGCCCCGCGAAGGCAGCGCAACCCGGGAACAGCCGGACCGGCTCCGAACGGCGGAGCGGACGGGGGTGCCGACTCTCTCCGTCTCCCACCCACCGCCGCCGCACGCCGGCACGACCCCCTACCGCACCGTCCTGATCTGCAGCACCAGCGCGGCGTTGGAGATGCCGGGGACGTCGGCGAGGCCGGCCACGGTGAAGGTGCAGCGGGAGCCGCGGGCTCCGCCGAGGGGCTCGGGGAGGGGGCGCCAGGGGACGAGGGAGTCGGGGAGCGGGACGGGGACGCCGTCGCGGAGGAACCGGACGCGGTAGAGGAGGGCCCGCGGCGGGGCGTCGGGGCGGGCCGTCTGGTCGGTGTTCTCCAGGGTGATGGTCACGGTGGGGTCGCGGTCGGTGGTGTCCCGCTGGAGGGCGACGCACTCCACGGACCACCCGAGGAAGCAGGTGCCGGGCCATCCGTCGGCGCGGGCCACGAGGGTGCGTCCGTGGGGGGCCATGGTGAGGCGCGAGAACAGGGGCCGATCGCCGGCGCCGCGGAGGGAGACGGAACCGGCGCGGGTCTCGCCGGGCGCCACGTCCTCCCACTCCACGTGGTCGAAGTGGAACGGCCGGTAGGGCGCGTCGAAGCCGGCGGCGGGGGCGGGGAAACCGAGTTCGACGTCCACGTCCAGCAGTTCCAGGGAGGCGGCGCCCTCGTTGGCCACGACGAACTCGACGCGGCCGCCGTCGTCGTGGAAGTGGTTCTGGAGTTCGCGCACCACCACCCGCCCCCCGGGTCCGAGGCGGTCGCCGACGCCGGTCTGGAGCGCCGCGGGGTCGACGGTCCCGCCCACGCCGGCGCAGCCGGCGGCCACCGCCGCCGCCACGAGGGGGAGGGTGGCCCGGATCCAGGCGGGGTTCACGCGTCCCTCCCCCCCGCCCGCGGCAGTCCGTCGAGGAGGTCCCGGACGAACATGCCCGTCAGCCCCCAGAGCGTCTCCCCGTCCCACTCCAGGTAGGGCACGTCGCGGAAGAGGCCCATGGGCGTGCGGCGATCCTCCGTGCGCCAGCGCGAGCGATCCAGCAGCGCGGCGAAGGGGATGTCGAAGAGCCGATCCACCTCGGAGGCGTCCGCGACGAGCCCCTCGGGCCCGGGGATCCGCCCCACGAAGGCGGCCACGTGGAAGCCGGCGATGGACACCCGGTCCGGGAGGCGGCGCAGGACCTGCACGGCGGCGGGGTCGAGGCCCACCTCCTCGGCGGACTCGCGGAGCGCGCAGGTCAGGGCGTCCTCGTCCCCCTCGCGGGCCCCCCCGGGGAACGCCACCTGCCCCGGGTGGTCGGGGAGGTCGGCGCGGCGGCGCGTGAGGAGGAGGTGGGGCTCCCCCGACCGCAGGAAGACCGGCGCCAGCACGGCGGCGTCGCGGAGCCCGTCCCGGGGGCGCCAGTCCCGCGCCACCGGTCCTCCCGCGAGGAGGGCCCGGAGCGGGGGCGCGACGGCGTCGGCGGGGGTCATCGCACCGTCGGGAGGAGTTCGCGGGGCAGGGCGAACCGGACGTTCTCGATGACCGTGGGGACCTCCTCCGGCTCGCCGCCCCCCAGTTCGCGGAGGCGGGCCACGATGCTGCGCACCAGTTCCTCCGGCGCCGAGGCCCCGGCGGTGATGCCCACCGTCTCCACGCCGGCGAACCAGGCCGGGTCGAGATCGCGGGCCGACTCCACGAGCCGGGCCGGCGCGCCCCCCTGGGAGCCCACCTCGACGAGGCGCTGGGAGTTGGAGGAGTTGGGCGCGCCCACGACGAGCAGCAGGTCGATGCGCGGCGTGAGCGTCTTCACCGCGTTCTGGCGGTTCTGCGTGGCGTAGCAGATGTCCTCCTGCGGGGGCCCCTCGATGGCGGGGAACCGGCGCCGGAGGACGTCCACGATGGCGCGCGTGTCGTCCACGGAGAGGGTGGTCTGCGTGAGGAAGGCGACCCGCTCGGGGTCCTCCACGGCGACGCTCTCGGCGTCCGCGATGGAGCCCACGAGGCGCATGCGCTCGGGGGCCTCCCCCATGGTGCCCTCGACCTCGACGTGCCCCGCGTGGCCGATGAGGAGGATCTCCCGCCCCTCCTCGGCGTGGCGGCGCGCCTCCAGGTGGACCTTCGTGACGAGGGGGCAGGTGGCGTCGATGGCGCGCAGTCCCCGCTCCGCCGCCTGCCGGCGGATCTCCGGGGAGACGCCGTGGGCGGAGTAGATGACGACGGCGCCAGGGGGGATCTCGGCGACGTCGTCCACGAACACCGCGCCCATCCCGCGCAACCGGTCCACCACGTGCCGGTTGTGGACGATCTCGTGGCGGACGTACACGGGGGGGCCGTGCATGTCGAGGGCGCGCTCGACGATCTCGATGGCGCGGTCCACCCCCGCGCAGAACCCGCGGGGGGCGGCGAGGAGGATCTTCATCGGGGGGAGGATACACCAGCCCCGGGGAGACCCCCTCCTCGCGCGCCCGCCTTGCCCCGCCCGGAGGGAAGAGATAGCCTTGACGCCGTGTTGATGCGTGAAGGTCCCGGGGGGGCGTGCCGGGGGACGGCGCGATCCGTCCCGGGAATCGCGGTCGAGCGTCCGCAGCGCGGGCGCGGGGGAGGCGGCAGGACATGAGCGGCAAGAAGGGGTTCCTGGTGTTCGCGGCGGTGGCGGGTCTGCTCTCGGCGGGGGCGGTCGGGTGCGCCTCCAAGGGCGATCACCACGGCGAGAAGAAGGACGACTCGAAGATGGAGAAGAACTCCTGCAAGGGCGGCGGCAAGTGCAAGGAGGGCGGGAAGTGCAAGTCCGGCGGACAGTGCAAGGAAGGCGGCAAGTGCAAGGCCGGCGGCGGCTGCGGCAAGAACTCCTGCGGCTAGACGATCCCACGGCATGACCGGGACGCCGGGGGCCCCGCCTCCGGCGTCCCTCCCGCCATGATCGCCAACCGATTCGGCCTCCCGGACCTCGGGTTCGGCGTGGGGCTCCGCCCGACGCACTACGCCCACGTCCTCTCGACGTGGCCGGCGGTGGACTTCTTCGAGATCATCTCGGAGAACTACATGGACCAGGGGGGGCGGCCGCGGGAGGCGCTGGAGGCGGTGGCCGCGCGCTACCCCGTCGTCATGCACGGCGTGTCGCTGTCCATCGGGTCCACGGATCCCCTGGACATGGACTACCTCCGCCGCCTGCGGGCGCTGGCGGATCGCATCGACGCGCCCTGGCTGAGCGACCACCTCTGCTGGACCGGCGTGGCGGGGGAGAACCTCCACGACCTGATGCCCGTGCCCCGGACCGAAGAGGCGGTGCGCCACATCCGCGACCGGGTGCGGCGCGTCCAGGACTTCCTCGGGCGGCCGCTCCTGCTGGAGAACCCCTCCTCGTACATGGGCTTCGCCGCCGACGCCATGCCCGAGGCGGAGTTCCTGGCCCGCATCGCCGAGGGCGCCGACTGCGCCCTCCTGCTGGACGTGAACAATGTCCACGTGAGCGCGCGGAACCACGGGTTCGACCCGGAGGCGTACATCCGCACGCTCCCCCTGGACCGCGTCGTGCAGTTCCACCTCGCCGGCCACGAGGACCACGGGGCGTACATCATCGACACGCACGACGCGCACGTCGTGGACGCCGTGTGGGACCTCTTCCGGCGCACCTGGGCGCTGACGGGGCCCCGCGCGACGCTGGTGGAGTGGGACGACCACATCCCGCCCTTCGAGGTCGTGCACGCGGAGGCGGAGCGCGCCCGCGCGGAGGCGGCGGCGTCCCCGGCGGAGGGCGCCGTTGCCCGGTAGGGAGGGGCGCGACGGGGCCCTCGACGGGCTGGAGCGCTGGGTGCGGGACGTCGTGACCGCGCCCGCGGACCCCGACGGCGCGGAGGCGGGGCGCGTCCTCGCCCCCCTCCCGGGCCTCCCCCCGGCGGAGCAGTTGCGGATCTACCGGGACGGCTGGTTCTCGCGGCTCCGCTCGGCGCTGGCGGAGGACTTCCCGGGCCTCGAGCACGCCCTCGGCCACCACGGGTTCGACCACCTCTGCGCCGACTACCTGCGCGCCCACCCGTCCTCGTACACCGACATCTGCCGCGTGGGCGTGGACATGGAGCGGTTCGTGCGGTCCCGGACGGACCTCGCCGACGTCGGGTTCCTCGCCGACCTGGCGCGACTGGAGTGGTCCGTCACGTCGGTCTTCGACCGCGCCGACGGCCCGGTGCTGCGGGTCGCCGATCTCGAGGGGACGGACACGGAGACGCTCGCCGCCGCCCGCTTCCCCCTGGCGTCCACCACGGACCTCCTGGACCTGGGGTACCCGGTGCACGAGTACCTGGAGGCCGTCCTCGCCGAGGGGTCGCCGGCGGTTCCCGCGCCGCGGCCCTGCACCGTCGTCGTCTCCCGCGCCGGGACCGCCATGAGCCGGATGGAGGTCGCCGGCCCCCTCGTCCCCGTGCTGCGGGCGCTGGCGGAGGGCGCGTCGCTGGAGGAGGCGGTCGGCACCGCCGCGGAGTGCGCGGAGGACGACGCGGCGCTGGAAGCCCTGGCGGTGGCGATGCGGGACGGGTTCGCGCGCTGGGTCGGGGCGGGCGTGTTCGCGCCGACGGGGTAGGCCGCGGGCCGCTGGCCCGATCCCGACCCGAGAGGCCGTCAGTTCCCCTTGCGGGCGTCCTCGGCGTCCTTCTCCGCCAGGATGCGGGTCCACTCGGCGACCAGGGCGCGGTACTTCTCGGGGACCTTGTCGAAGTCGCCGTTGTCCACGGCCTCGCGGACCTTGGCGGGGAGGCGGGCGAAGAACGCGCTCTTGAGGTCCTCCTCCGACGGCGGGTCGCGGTCGCTGCGGGGGGGCCGGGCGGAGGGGTCCGCGGGGTCCCGGCTCTCGCGGCCGTCCTCGGGCTTGTCCCCCTTCGGCTTGCCTTCCTCGTCCGTCTTCGGCTTCTCCTCCCCGTCGCCGGGCTTCGGATCCTGCTTGCCCTCCTGGTCCTTCTTCTCGGGGGAGGGCTCGTCCCCCTTCCCTCCGGACCCGGACCCGGGCTGGGGCTGCCCGCTCCCGTCGCCGGAGGGGGAGCCGGTCCGCGCCTGGGCGAGGAGGTCGTCGATGCCCGAGAGGATGGCACCGCCCTGCCCCTTCACCGCGCGGAGGAGTTCCGCCATTCCCTCCGACGCGCCGTTCCCGCCGCCCGTCGGGGCGGCGCTCCCGGAGGAGGCGGACCCCCGTCCGCAGGACTCGCAGGACCCGCCGGCGGGCATGGACGCGCCGTTCTTGCAGTCGCCGCAGTCCTCGGGGAGGCGGATGTCCACGGGGCCCGCGGCCGCCTTCTCGCCCCGCGCCAGGCGGGCGAGGCTGGCCTCGTTGGCCTTCAGGGCCCGCGTGATCCGCGCGGCGATCTCCCGGATGTCCTCCTGCCCCTCGGGGCCGTGGACCGGGCCCTCCGCGACGGCCTGCGGGGCGGCGAAGAGGAGGATCGCCGCGGCGGCGGGCAGGAACGGCGTGGAGCGCGGGCGGGCCATGGTCACCTCCGGCGTGCCCGCGGCGGGTGTTCCCGGGGCACGACTCCCAGTATAGACGCCCGGGGGGAGGCCGGCGTGCCGGGTTCCGCCGGCAGGGCGGGGAGCGCGGACGCCGCGGTCACCGCCCGTCGCCCGGGGCCGGCGGGATCGGCGGCGGGGAAGGGGGGAACCCACCCGATCCCCGCCCGCGGCGGAACGGTCGGCGCGCGGGGACCGGGCCGCCGCGGCCCGGTGGTAGGACCCCGGGCCGCGGCGCGTGGTTCTCTAGGAGAGATGACCGGCGATGAGCTTGGTCATCTCGAACATCGAGACCTGCTTCTTGCCGCCGAAGATGGGCTTCAGCTTGTCGTCGGCGTTGATCATGCGGCGGTTCTTCGCGTCCTGGAGACCGTTCTTCTTGATGTAGTCCCAGATCTTCTTCGTGACCTCGGTGCGGGGCATCGCCTTGGCGCCGATCACCGCGCCCAGCGCCGCACTGGGGTTGAGCGCCTTCATGAAGGCCGGGTTCGGCTTCCGCTTCGCGGCCTTCTTCTTCGGCGCCGCCTTCTTCGCCGGTGCCGCCTTCTTCGCCTTCGCCTTCTTCTTCGCCGCCAAGAGTCCCTCCTTCTGGCCCTTGCGCCAAAGGGGTCGATCCGGCCCCTCGCTACTGTTGGTGCGGGTCGGGCTACCCAGCCCGAACCCGACGACGAAATCTACGCCACGATTCGGACACTTTCCAGAGGGAAACGGGAGGGAGGACGCGCTTCGCCGACTCAGAACTCGAGGGTGAGGGTCAGGACGAGGCCCCGGCCGGCGCCGTTGACCCCCGACCCGTGGAAGCGGTAGTCCCGGTTGAGGACGTTCTCCACGGCCAGGTCGAGGCGCGCCGCCGCCCCCAGGCGGAGCCCCCCGCGGATGTGGAGAACGCCGAAGCCGGGGGTCCCTCCGTCCGGGATGCGCGTGTCGGCGGCGTCGGCGGACGAGAGCCGGTCCTGCCCGTCGGCGGCGACGAACACCGCCTCGATGTACCAGCGGCGCTCCGTGCCCGACTCGTGGCGGAGCCACAGGGCCCCGAAGGTCGGCGGGATCTTCGAGAGCGGCTCGCCGGTGTCGCGGTGGGTGCCCCGGGTGAAGGTGATGTTGCCGCCGGTGC
Source organism: uncultured Planctomycetota bacterium (assembly GCA_964607145.1). Taxonomy (GTDB): domain Bacteria; phylum Planctomycetota; class JAJSAM01; order JAJSAM01; family JAKLKS01; genus CAZSIX01. The sequence goes on from CAZSIX010000002.1 coordinate 159,790, forward strand.
TGAAGCCGCCTCCGAGCAGCACGCGGAGGTCCGCTTCGAGTCCGTCGATGCGGGCCGTGCCGACGTTCCCGCGCGTGGTGTACGCCCGCCCCGAGCCGTCGGTGGCGGCGCCGCCGTAGGTCGTGGGGACCCGGTCGATGAGGTCGCGGAGGTGGGAGCGGTACCACGTGACGCCGCCGGAAACGCGATCCCGCTCCGCGCGCAGACCCATCTCCCATTGCGTGAGCGTCTCCGGATCGAGATCGCGGGCGGGCACGTCGAAGGAGGTGGAGGTGACCTGGAAGACGGTCAGGTCCTCCACGTTGGGGGCGCGGAAGCCGCGGGAGATCCCGGTGTAGGCGCGGAAGCCGCCGCCGAGATCCCCGTGGAGGTGCGCGGCGCCGGTGACGTCGGAGAACGACTCGGAGAAGTCCGCCAGGGGCGTGGCGTCGGAGGGATCGGGATCCACGTCCCGCGCGTCGATGCGGAAGCGGCTGGCCCGCACCCCCGCCACGGCGCGCAGGCGATCCGTGAGCCGGGCCTCGTCCTGCACGTACGCCCCCGCCGACGTGTAGGTCGCGGAGCCCGCGAAGGTCCCCCGGTCGAAGTCCGTGCGCGCGCCCGTCGTCACGTCCGTCCTCACGCGGTCGCTGGAGACGGAGTCGCGGTACCACTCGAGGCCCCAGGAGATCCGGTGCGCCTCGTGCGGGACGGTGGTGGCGCGCACCACGACCCCCGGCGTCGTCACGTCGTCGTTGGTGCGGTCCAGGTTGTCGCTGCCCGTGCGCCGCTCGAAGCGGCGCTCCGTCTGGCGGTGCAGGCTGACGGTGGTCTCCACCGCGCGCAGCAGGTCGGAACTCCCCTCCGCGCGGAGGGTCGCCGCGACGAGGTCCCGCTCCTGCTCCTCGATGCGCCAGACCGCGTTGCGCGTGCTGCCCGTTCCCCGCCAGCCGGTCACGAGGAACTGGGGGCGACGGACTCCCTCCTGCCGGACGTGCTGGGCCACGAGGTCGAGGGACCGCCCCTCTCCCAGGGCGAGGCGCGCCGCCATGTCGCCGTCGGTCTCGTCGTACCCCGTGAAGGGCTGCGTGTCCACGTGACGCCCGCCGCGGAGATCGCCGAAGGCGCCGATGCTCCCGCCGGCGAGCAGGCCGAGACCGGTGCTCCGCACGTTCCCCTCGATGCGGAGCCGCTCCGAGTCCTCGGCGGTGGCGTCCCGGTACGCGAGGCGCCCGCCCGCCGTGGCCGCGCCCTCCGCCAGCGGCTCCGCGCGCCGCGTGAGGACGCGCACGACGCCGCCTAGGGCGTCGCTCCCGTAGAGCACCGACGACGGGCCGCGGACCACCTCGATGCGTTCCACGGTCTCGACGTCCACCGTGGCCAGGTACTGGTTGGGGCCGCCCCGGTAGGTGGAGTTGTTGAGGCGCACGTCGTCGATCATGAGCAGCGTCTGCTTGCCGATGAGCCCGCGGAGGATGGGGGAGCCCTGCCCGTGGGTGGTCTTCTGGACGAAGATCCCGACCTCCTCCAGCAGCGCCTCGGGGACGTTGCGGGACTGCCGATCGAGGATCTCCCGGCGGTCCACCACGGTCACGGCGAAGGGAACGTCGCCGACGGCGGCGCGCGTGGAGGTGGCGGTGACCTGGACCTCCGGGACCAGCGCCGCCTCGGGCTCCGGGGGCGGCGGATCCTCCGCCGGCGAAGGGGCGGGGAGGGGCGGTGGCGCGTCCTGGGCCAGGCCCGCGGGCGGGTCCGCCGCGAGGGCGGCGGCGGCGAGGAACAGGGGCAGGACGGGGCGGCGTCGATGCATGGGCGGCCTCCGGGGACGGGAGTCGCCCCGCGGATCGCAATCCGCGGGCCGGTCACGTCCGCCGGGGCGACGGGCCCGTCGCCGCCGGCCCCTGTCGCCGAATCCGCCGCCCGTGGCGCGGGGCTGTCGGGGCTACAGCCGGACGTACTCCCACGCGAAGGGGTGCCGGTTGATGCCGGTGCGGGGCGGTGCCACCCAGGAGGCGATCTTGCCCACCTCGACGACGCCGTGCATCAGGCCCTGCACGAACTCCCGGTCGGCGGCGCTGGGGATCCACCGCGGGAGGTTGCGGTCCCATTCCTTCGCGGTGACGGGATTCCCGTCGGGATTGAAGTACGTGCCGCTGCGCATGGAGTAGATGCCGATGTGCCGGTGGAACCGGCGGCTGGGGAGGCGGAAGCGGAAGTCGAGACCGGCCCGCGCGAGCACCTGGTTCCAGCGCTTCACGCCCCGCTCGTTGTCCTCGACGTAGGCGTCGCGCAGGACCTCGTTCATGGCGTTGCGGAGCGGCACCTGCTCGGTCACCACGCCGCCGTCCTTCGGCACCGCCATCTCGTAGGCCTCGTTCAGCGCGAGGTGGTCGCCGTACTGCTCCTCCTTGTGGCGGCCCTTGAGCCCGGAGGCGAAGAAGTCCGCCGCGTTGGTGGAGATCTCGCCGCCGAACAGGTCCAGCGAGAGCGTGTACCAGAGGTTGATGTACTTCTGGATGGTGTCGAGATCGATGGCGCCCTGCTTGCGCACGTCGGCGTCCCGGTCCTTCCTGAGGAGGTTGACGGTGCGCTGGATCACGCGCTCCACGCCGGTCTCCCCCACGAACATGTGGTGGGCCTCCTCGGTGAGCATGAACCGGCAGGTGCGCGAGAGGGGATCGAAGCCGCTCTCGGCGAGGGCGAGCAACTGGTACTTGCCGTCGCGGTCCGTGAACATCGTGAACATGAAGAAGTCGAGCCAGTTCTCGATGGGCTGGTTGAAGGCGCCGAGGATGCGGGGCTTGTCGGCGTCGCCGCTGCGGCGGGCGAGGAGGTCCTCGGCCTCGTTCCGGCCGTCCCGGCCGAAGTAGGTGTGGAGGAGGTAGACCATGGCCCAGAGGTGGCGGCCCTCCTCGACGTTCACCTGGAAGAGGTTGCGGAGGTCGTAGAGGCTGGGGGCGGTCTTCCCCAGCATGCGCTGCTGCTCGACGCTCGCCGGCTCCGTGTCCCCCTGCGTGACGATGATGCGGCGCAGCGGGTTGCGGTACTCGCCGGGCACTTCCTGCCACGCGGGCTCGCCGTAGTGGTCGCCGAACCCGATGGTGCGGTCCTTCACGGCGGGCTCGAGGAAGATGCCCCAGCGGTAGTCGGGCATGCGCACGTGGTCGAAGTGCGCCCAGCCGCCGGCCTCGACGGAGATGGCGGTGCGGAGGTAGACGTCCTTCTCCTGGAACCCCTCCGGGCCCATGTCCTTCCACCACTTCAGGAACTCCGGCTGCCACTGCTCCAGCGCCCGCTGGAGGCGCTTGTCGCCGGACAGGTCCACGTTGTTCGGGATCTTCGAGTTCAGGTCGACCGAGGGCATGGGGGTCTCCGGGGTGGCGAGGGCGGGACGGCGCCCAAGGTACGGCGGCACGGGGCGGCGCCGGGCAAAGATGCCCGTCGGGAGCGGGACCCGCGTGACCGGGTCACGGCGGGGGCGCGGCGGGCCAGGTCCGGCCGACTACGTCCGGTTCCAGTCGAAGACCGGGCGCTCCGGTTTGCCGTACATGGTCAGCGCGCCGCGCTCGCCCACCGCGTTGGGCCGCTGGAAGATCCAGTTCTGCCACGCGGAGAGGCGGCCGAAGACCTTGGTCTCCGGCGTCTCGCGTCCGGCGAACCGGAGGTTCGCCTCCAGCCCGGTGAGGGAGTCCGGCGACAGGCTCACGCGCTCCTCGCAGGCCACGCGGACCTCGTCCTCGAAGTCGATGTCGTCCAGCGCGAACGTGACGAGGCCGGCCTCCTCGGCGGCGACCGCGGCGAGGGGTTGCGTCGCCGCGCAGACCTCGTCCGCCCGCGCCGCGTCCGCGAGGAAGCGGCTCTGGAGGCGGGTGAGCCCGTTCCCCATGGGAAGGGGTCCCCCGTTCATCGCGGACACGGCGACGGTGACGGCGCCGGCCTCGTCCTCCAGCATGTAGGAGCGATCCGCCGCCAGGGCGGGCTCCAGGAGCGAGCCCGCGAAGCACGAGCCCCCGTCGATGACGGCGAAGAGGGACTTGGCGGTGAGGTCGAGGCGACGGAGCGTGCGCGCCCGGAAGGCGATCATCTCGTCCGCGAACCAGTGGGCCCGCGCGGCGAGGAGCGCGCGGTCCCACTCCAGGACGCGGGCGACGTCGCCCCGGGTCTTCAGCAGGACGAGCCCGATCTCCAGGTGGTTGACCCGGAGCCGGAGGAGCGCGTCGTCGAACTCCCGCCATGCGCGCAGCGCCCAGGTCTCCGACCCCGCGGCGAGCCACGCGGGCCCGTCCGCCGGCGGTGCGGCCGCGGGCCCCTCGATGGTGAGGGTGGCGCGGCGGCCGGGAGCGTCCAGTTCCAGCAGGACGTGCCGGTAGCGGATCGCCGACGGGGTGACCTCCGGCGAGAGCGGCTCCAGGGGGACGCCGGGCCCGCCCCGGGAGGGGCGCTCGGCGCGGCTCGCCGCCGCCAGGGCGGCGCTCCGCTCCGCCACCACGGCGTCGAACCGGCTCCGCGGCGCCAGGGCGTCCACGAGGCCCCAGTCCACCGCGCGCTGCCCCTTGATGCCCTCGGCCACGGTGCAGAACACGTCGGCGCGATCCCGCCGGACCTTCCGCTTGTCCACCACGCGGGTGAGTCCGCCGGTGCCGGGGAGCACGCCCAGCAACGGGACCTCGGGGAGGCTCACGGCGCTGTTCCCGTCGTCCACGAGGACGATGTCGTCGCAGGCGAGGGCCAGTTCGTACCCGCCGCCGGCGCACGTCCCGTTGAGCGCCGCCAGCGAGCGGAGGCCGCTGCGCAGGCTCGCGTCCTCCAGCGCGAGGCGCGTCTCGTTGGTGAACTTGCAGAAGTTCACCTTGAAGGCGTGGCCCGACGTGGCGAGCATGTTGATGTTCGCGCCGGCGCAGAAGATGCGGTCCTTGGCGCTGGAGACGACGACGCAGCGCACGCCCGGGTGCTCGAAGCGCAGGCGCTGGATGGCGTCCGCCAGTTCGATGTCCACGCCGAGGTCGTAGGAGTTGAGCTTCAGCCGGTACCCCTCGCGCAGCGGCGCGTCCTCCCTCACGTCCATGGCGAGGCGGGCGATCTCGCCGTCCACCGTGAGCCGCCAGTGGCGGTACCGGGAGGGATGCGTCTCGAAGTCCACGGCGGGGGCGGGCGCGGCGGCGTCGTCCATGGAGGGGTCTCCCGTGCGGCCGGGGAATGGAACGGCCCCCGGGAGCGCTCCCCGGGGGCCGCTGGAACGCTCGGGCTAGGCCAGCGCGGCGACCTTCGCCTCGTACTCGGCCTGGGAGATCTTCCCGGCCTTGAGGTCGGCGTTGAGCGCCTCGATCTTCGCCTTGTCGGCCTTCTTCTTCGCCTCGATGGCGGCCTTGTCCGACTCGTAGGCCTTCTTGCCCTCCGCCTCGGCGGACTTGAAGACCGACTTCAGCGTGTCCATGTCGGCCTTGCCGCCGGAACCGAAGTAGTTGTCCGCCATCCGCCCGATGGCCCACGTGGCGGCGTAGGAGGTCACCGCTCCCACGGCGCTGCCCCAGCCGGGGACGAGCTTCACCACGTTGGTGACCGCGATGCGGGCCCCCGTGCCGACGCCCACGCCCAGCAGCAGGCTCTTGGCGGCTTCCTTCGTCACGTGGTGGCCGTGGTACTGGCCGATGTCCCGGATGAGCTTGATCTGGATGCCCACGACGGCGAGGTCCGTGGCGATGGCGACGCCGGGGATGGGGAAGGCGCCGAGGATGGCGCTGAAGATGGCGTACTTCCGCGTGTCCTCGGTGATCTCCTTCGCCCGCTGCGCGGCGTCGTGGATGGCGTGGATGTCGCTCGGCAGCACCGTGTCCTTCGCCTCGGAGAACACGCGGCCGAGGAGATTGGAGTGCTCGACGGGGATGCCCAGGCCGGAGCGGATGCGCTCCAGGAGCGCCTTCTCCTCGGGGGTGGCCTTTCCGTCGGCGTTCACCATCCCGTAGGCGGCGTTGTAGACCCCCTGCTTCGCGTCGGGGGTGGCCACGGACTTCAACTGGGCGTCCAGGTCGCCGGGGGCGTCGATGAGCGAGTTGATGGTCGTCCCGGCGGGCAGCTTCACTCCCTCGAGGGCGGCGGCGATGGCGGCGCGCTCCTCCGGGGCGATGGTCCCGTCGGCCTTCGCGACGTGGACGAGGATGCGGACCGTGGCGAGCGCCTCTTCCTGCGGGTTCGGCATGGCTGACCTCCTTCGTGTGATCGGGTGTTCCCGGACCGCCCGGTGGCGGCCCCGGCCTCGCGCGCCCTTCCCGTGGGTCCCGCGCGGGGGGGACCAGCATACCCCGCGAGCCGCGGGAATCGAACGGCACCGCGGCCCCCCAATCCGTCGCCCCCGGGTAAAGTGCAAGCGACTTGACCCCGGGCCGGTCACCCCGACCCCCATGCGGCACCTCCCGCACTCCTGTTCTCGGTTGACGGATCCTCCGAACCATCCCAGACTCGACCGGCGATCTCCATGTGGATGAACAGCAAGGTTCCCGCCGGTGCGTTCCGACCCGAGGCGCTCCTCGTCCACCGCGAGTGGATCGAGCGAGCGGCTCGTGCACTGGTCCATGGAGAGACCGAAGCGGAAGATCTCAGCCAGCAGGCGTGGCTCAAGGTCCTCCAGCATCCCCCGCCCTCGACGCCGGAGCGTCCTCGAGGCTGGTTCCGTTCGGTGCTCCGATTCACGGCGCTCGACCGGGCGCGGGCCGAGCGACGCCGGCGCAGGCACGAGACGGCCGCCTCCAACCGGGAGGCGGTGGAATCCACCCCTGAGAGCGTCCTCGCTCGCGCCGAGTCCCTCGACAGGGTGGCCCATGCCGTCTTCGCGCTGGAGGAGCCCTACCGCACCGCGGTGCTCCTCAGGTACTTCGAGGGGCTCGACCCCCGGGCCATCGCGGCCCGTCAGGGAGTTCCGCTGGAGACCGTGAGGACGCGCCTCAAGCGCGCCCTCGCCCTGCTTCGGGAAGGCCTGGAAGAGAGGAGCGGGGGCGAACGGGGGGCCTGGGCGCTCGCGCTCGTGCCCCTCCTTCGGGAGGCACCGGCGACTTCGACCGCCACCGTCGCAGGACCCGGAGCCGCCCTGGCGGCGGGGGGAGTTCTCATGGGGAAGAAGACGGTTGCCCTGCTCTTGGTGGCGCTACTCGCTGGTGGGGCCTGGTGGGGCCTCCGGACAGTCGAGCCTCTCGAAGTCGGCTCGGCTCTCCCCGGGACCGGAGGTGGTCCCGTCCCGCAGGTCCCTTCCCTGCCGATCTCGGCTCCCCCCTCCCCGCCGCCGACCGCGCCCCCTCCCTCCCGTCCTGCCCCGGCGGCCACGGGGCAGGTGACGGATCGCGAAGGCCACCCCATCCCTGGAGCCCGCGTCCTCTCGTTCCCCGATGACCTCCCGGTCCCGCTCGATCCCGCCTCCGTCCGGGGGGAGCAGGGGCCGGGGCGAGTCTCGATGGCTGACGCCGATGGACGTTTCTCCGTGACCCTCGCAGGCACGTCCCCCCTCTTCTCCATCCGCGCGGAGGCCGAAGGCTACGGACCGACATGGGCGTCCGGCGTACGACCCGGAAGCGATGTGGCTCTCACGCTCGATGGACCCGGCACGATCGTCGGGAGCGTGACCGACACCCGGGGCGACCCCGTGCCCGGGGCCGTGGTCCGCGTCGCCACTCTCGTGGATCTCACCCGGACGGCCAGGGAGACCACGACCGGCGCCGACGGCGCCTACCGGCTGACCGGAGTGCCCACGGCCCCCGGACTCTACTCCCTCGAAGTCTCGGCCCCTGGCCTGGCGACGGCACTGAGGGTGCTTCCGGAGACTCCCCGACCGGGGGAAGAGATCCGCTACGACGTCATCCTGGCCCGCTGGTGTGTCCTGCGGGGCCGCGTGCTCGATGGCAGGACGAACGAGCCCGTTCCCGGGGCCCGGGTGGTCCTTTGCGCCACCGCATGCACGGGAGGCGGAGGCTGGACCTCGAGCACCGGGAGCGGGGGCCGCCGGACCGACAACCCCGACGCCTGGAAGGCGCTGGGAGAGGCGACGACGGGAGCCGGCGGCAGCTACCGCATCGACCGCCTTCTCCCCGGCGGCATGAACCCCTGGCTCTCCGTGTACGCAGGGGCCCTCAAGGACGGTTGGACTACCCAGCTCCTCCAGGTGACCCTCACCAACGCAGGCGAGGAGGCGGAACTCGATCTCCGCCTCTGGCCCGCGGCGACGATCGAGGGGCGAGTGTTCGAAGGCGAGCAGCCCGCCTCCGGGGTCACCGTGAGTGCCTCCATTGCCGGGACCGAGACCGCCTCCTGGTTTCCCTCCATGTACGGTGAAGTTCCCCTCTGGTGGAGCACGACCGACGGGGAGGGCCGATACCGCCTCCAGGGAGTCCCCGTCCCCGGACAGGGACCTGCAACCGCCGAGGTGAGGGCCTACTCGCGGAGCATGATGTTCCAGGTGGGCGGGAAGGCGGAACCCGCGGCCCGGGCGGAGATCGAGGTCCTTGCAGCGAAGACGACTTCCGTCCCCGACCTCGTCATGCCCGCGTTCCGCCCCGCCGCGGTGGACGTCGTGGTGGTCGATCGGGAGGGCCGCCCCATCGGCGGGGCGGAGTTCGTTGCGCCGGGATGCCCCACCAACCCCCGGACCGACGCGTCGGGGCGGGCCCGGCTTCTCTGGCCACCCGGCGATTCCCCCTCGCCTGCTCGCCCTGTCATCGTCCGGGCCCGTGGTTTCGGCCCGGAGGCGGTAGCGGTAGTGCCCGACGAAGCGGACCCGCCAGTCGTCCGTGTCGTCCTCGGACGTGGCCACACGCTGAAGGGGAGAGTCCTCGGAGCCGGCCCTGAACACAACGACCGTGTCCTGGTCCAGGTCGCCAATGGCCACCTGGCTCCCGAGGAGGCCTTCCGCCGGGCGATGGAGAGCTCCGGCGGCACCGCCACGATCCCGTCCTTCCCGCCGCTACGGGTGTACGCCTCCCTCGCTCCGGACAAGGACGGCCGCTTCCGCGTCGAGGACCTCCCCGATGGTCCGTGGTACCTGAGGGCGGTCGCCTACCTCCCGGAGGATCCTGCGGAAGGGCTCCCCTCCCGCACCCGCGAGTCGCCCCTCGTCACAGCAGGACCCGAATCCGGGGAGGTCGTCATCGAGATCCCAGCCGATCCCACGCCGAAGTAGATCCCGTTGAGTCCGTTCCTCCCTCCGCCTCGGCTCGCTTGCCCGTTGAACCGGCGCGGCTCACGGGGGGTTGCCTCGCAGCCTTTCAGTCCAGCGGGATGACGTTGGCGGCGCGGAGTCCCTTGTCCCCCTGCGTCACCTCGAACTGCACCTTCTGGCCGTCGCGGAGGGTCTTGAAGCCCTCCGTCTGGATCGCCGAGAAGTGGCAGAACACGTCCTTGCCGTCATCCCCGGAGATGAACCCGTAGCCCTTCTGGTCCGAGAACCACTTGACCGTGCCGGTCGCCATCGCTGAGACCTCCTTGCATCACCCGCGGAGCGGGCTGAAACCACCCCCTCGCGGGGGCAAAAAAATGACCGCGACACCACGGGGCGCCGCGGTCGACCAGTGCCGGAGAGGTGCGTCCGAGGCCTGCATTCCGCGGGGAGCGTATCGGTCCTTCTCGGAGCGTTGCAAGGGGAAAGTCGATGGCGGCGGGCGCTACACCGCCACCAGTTCGATCACCTCCGGCACGCGCTCCTTGAGGCGGGCCTCGATGCCCTGCCGGAGGGTCGCCGTGGAGGACGGGCACCCTGCGCAGGAACCCTGGAGGACCACGCGCACGACGCCGTCCTCGTAGCCCGCGTAGATGATGTCGCCGCCGTCCCCCTGCACGTAGGGGCGGACCTCCTCGAGGACCTCCAGGATCTTCCGCTCCGCGTCGGAGGTGGGCGCGCCGGCCTGCGCCGACCCCTTCGGCAGGACCGGCTCGCCGGACTTCAGGTGCTCGCGGATGGCGGTCCCCACGCGGCGGGCCTCCTCCGGCCAGCGCTCCTCGTCCTCGCGGCTCACGGTCACGAAGTTCCCCGCCACGAAGACCCCCGTGATGGACCCCAGCGCCCAGATGCGGCGGGCGAGGGAGGACTCCTCCGCCTCCGCGGCGGTCCGGAACTGGGCGGTGCGCCCCTCCAGCAGCGGACGGTCCACGGTGAACTTCAGGCTCTTCGGGTTCGGGGTCGCGGCCGCCAGGATGCGGACGTGATCCCCCGGCGGCGGTCCGGCGGGCGTCGGCGCGTGCTCGTGCATGGGCGTCTCCTCTCGCCCGCCATCCTACCCCCTCCAACTCGCACGCATCATTCCGGGAATGATGTCGTCGCGTTGGTTCGTAGGATGGCGCGCCCGTGAGCGAGCCCGCGACGCTGGAACCCGGAACGATGCTGGCGCACTACCGCGTGGAGTCCGTCCTGGGCGCGGGCGGCATGGGGACGGTCTACCTGGCGCGGGACACGGCGCTGGACCGGCCCGTGGCGGTGAAGGTGCTGCGGCCGGAGGTGGCGGGGGATCCGGACACGCTGGACCGGTTCGTGCGGGAGGCGCGGGCGGCGGCGCGGGTCAGCCACCCCAACCTGACGCACGTCTACTTCGTCGGCGGCGTGGAGGACCGGCCGTTCTTCGCCATGGAGCACGTGCCCGGCCGGACGCTGGAGGAGCGGGTCCGGCAGGACGGTCCCTTCGACCTGGCCTCCGGCATCGACACGCTGACGCAGGCGGCGAAGGGCCTCCGGGCGGCCCACCGGGCGGGAGTGATCCACAGGGACGTGAAGCCCTCCAACCTGATGGTGCTGCCCGACGGCATGGTGAAGGTGACCGACTTCGGCCTCTCCAAGTCGATGCACGCCGACGTGGAGGAGACCGCCGGCGGGCGGCTCATGGGGACGCCCACGTACATGAGCCCGGAGCAGTGCCGCGGCCGCGCGGTGGACGAGCGGACGGACGTGTACCTCCTCGGGCTCACGGGCTGGTTCATCTTCGCCGGCGCGCCGCCCTACCCGGGGACCGTCCTCGCGGAGGTTCTCGACGCGCAGATGAACCGTGCGCTGCCGGACCTGCCCGACCGGGAGCCGTCCCTGCCTCCGGGCCTCGACGGGCTGCTCGCCGCCATGTGCGCCAAGGACCCCGCCGCCCGTCCCGCGGACATGGACGCGGTGCTGGGGCGCCTGGCGGCGCTGCGGCCGCGCCCCGTGCGGATGGCGTCCGTGTTCGCCCGGGGAGCGGCCTTCGCCGCCGATACGGTCCTGTTCGGGACGGTCTTCGCGGCGCTCTCGTTCCTCTTCCTCGTCGTGCTGTCGGGCCGCGGCTCCGTGCTGGCGGAGACGCTGGAGGCGCTGGTGCTCCTGGCGGCGGCGGGCGCCGTCTTCCTGCTCCCGGAGGGGCTCTGGCAGACCTCCGCGGGGAAGGCGCTGTTCCACCTGCGGGTGGTGCGGGCCGACGGCACGCGGCCCGGGTGGGGGGCGCTGGCGGCCCGCGCGCTCCTCCGCCTCCCCGCCCCCGTGCTGCTCCCGCTGGCGCCGTTCGGGCCGGAGCGCGTCGGTGCGTGGCTCTTCGGGCTCCAGGGACTCGCCCTGGCGACGGGCTTCGTCTGGGTCCTCTTCGCGCAGGGCCGGACGCTGTCCGACGTCGTCACGGGAACACGCGTGGCGTACGACTTCGAGGACGAGCCCCCCCGGCGCTGAGAAGGGCCGTCGCCGGATCGAGCGCCCGGCCGCCGCCCTCGCGCCGGCCGCGGCCATCGTGTACGGTGGGCGCGGAGGTGGTCATGGACGGACGCCGCGCCCTCGCCCCGCTGCTCCTGCTCGCCGTCGCCGCGTGCGGCGGGGGGGAGCCCCGCTCCGCGCCGGCGCCCGCCGGGGGAGTCGCGCCCCCGGGGCCGCCCGCCGCGCGGGAACGGGTCGTCTACGCGGGCTCCGCCTGGTTCGGTCACGCCCCCGCGTGGGTCGGCATCGAGAAGGGGATCTTCGCGGAGGCCGGCTTCGACGTGGAGGACCGCGCCTTCGGCTCCAGTCCCAATCGCGTGTCCGCGCTGGAGTCCGGCGCCGCGCAGTTCGCGAGCCTCGGCGAGGTCGCGATGCTCCAGGCCATGGCCGAGGGGCGGGAGGGGTTCTTCTGGATCGGGAACCAGGACATCGCCCCGGGGAACGAGGGGCTGGTCGCCGTCGGGATCGAGCGGGTCGAGGATCTCCGCGGGAAGCGCATCGCGGTGAACTTCAACACGTCCGTCCACATCACCGTCGCGCTCCTCCTGCGGAAGGCCGGTCTCGACCCGGCGAAGGACGTCACGCTGCTCCGCGCCGACGACTCCGCCGTCGTGGACCTCGTGCGGAGCGGCGAGGCCCAGGCGGGCTGCATCTGGGAGCCGTTCTACTCCGACCTCCGCGCGCTCCCCGGGGCCCGCGTCCTCGGGACGGACACGGACACGGAGATCTACGAGCGGTTCCGGACCATGACCGGCCCCGACGTCGTCTGCGCGTCGCGGCAGTGGGTGGAGCGCGATCCGGCCCGCGCGGGCCGGCTGCTGAAGGCGTACTTCCGTGCCGTGGCGTGGTGCCGCGACCATCCCGAGGCGCTCCTCGATCTCGTCGCCGCGCGCGTGGGCAAGCCGCGGGAGTCGGTCGCCGCCGCCATGAAGAACTTCGTCTGGCTGGACGGGCCCGCTCAGCGCGTCGTGATGAGCGATGCCCGCATGTTCGGCCAGGCGGAGTACGCGTCGAAGGTGCTCGTGGAACTGGGACTCATGAAGGCCGTTCCCGCGTTCCGCAACTGGACGCGGACCGACCTGGTCCTGGAGTAGGGGCCGGTGATCCGGTTCCCCCCCGCGATTCCCGCGCGGCGGCGGTTCCTCCTGGGCTGCGCCGGCGTGCTGTCCGTGCTCCTGCTCTGGTGGGCCGTCACGCTCCCCGTGTTCCGCGAGCGGATCGTCCGTTCCGAACTGGTGGGGACGGGCACGTTCGACGTGCTCAAGGACCCGGTCTCCGGCGGGGACGTGCGCGTGGAGCGGACGCGCCGCGTCGAGCGGGAGGAGGAGCGGCCGCGGGCGCTGGTCAACCCGCCTGCGCTGGACACGCCCCGGAACACCGCCCGCGACGCGTGGCGGCTCATCGTGGAGGGCCGCCCCGGCCTCCTCGCCCACACGCTCTGGTCCACGGGGCGGATCCTTGCCGGCTTCCTGCTGGCGGCGGCGGTGGCGGTGCCCCTCGGCGTCGCCATGGGGCTCTTCCCGTCGCTCCGCGCGCTGCTCTCCCCGCTGATCTCGTTCCTCCGCCCGCTGCCGTCCATCTCGTGGGTGCCGCTGGCGATGATCTGGCTGGGCGCCGACGAGGCGCAGAAGCTGGCCATCATCTTCATGGGCTGCTTCTCGGCGGCCGTGGTCTACACCGTCGAGGCCACGCTGAAGGTCGACCCGGTGCTCATCCGCGCCGCGCGCAATCTCGGCGCCACGCCCCGGCAACTCCTCTGGCGCGTGCTCCTGCCGGCGGCGCTCCCCAACGTGGTGAGCGGGCTCAAGGTCGTGCTCGCCATCGGCTGGACGTGCGTCATCTCGGCGGAGATCGTGGGCACGCAGAAGGGCCTCGGCGCCCTCATCTGGACGAGCAAGGAGACGTCGAACACGGCGGCGGTCCTCGTGGGCATGGCGACCATCAGCGGCGTCGTGCTTCTCCTCGACGTGGCGGCGGAGCGCATCGAGCGGGCGCTGCTCCCGTGGGTCTCCGCGGGGGACGGCCGGTGAGCGGGCCGGTCCTCCGGGCCGCGGGCGTGACCCACCGCTTCGGCGCCGTCACCGCGCTGGCGGGACTCGACCTGGAGGTCCGCCGCGGGGAGTTCCTGGTGCTCGTGGGTGCGTCGGGTTGCGGAAAGTCCACGCTGCTCGGCCTCTTGGCCGGCTTCGATCGGCCCACGGAGGGGGGCGTGTTCCTCGACGGGGAGCCCATCCTCGACGTGGAGCCGCGGTGCGGCATGGTCTTCCAGTCCTACGCGCTGTTCCCGTGGCTGACGGTGGAGGAGAACATCGCGTTCGGACCGCGGCTCCGGGGCCGCGCCGACCCGGTGCGCACCGCCTCCCTCGTGCGGCTCGTCGGGATCGAGGGGTTCGAGCGCCACTACCCGTCGCAGCTCTCCGGCGGCATGCGGCAGCGCGTGGCGCTGGCCCGGACGCTGGCGAACGATCCCGGCGTGCTGCTCTGCGACGAGCCCTTCGCCGCCCTCGACGCCATGACGCGGCGCGTCCTGCAGGAGGAACTGGCGCGCATCGTGTCCGCCGAGGACCGCACGTGCGTCTTCATCACGCACTCCATCGAGGAGGCGCTGATGCTCGGCGACCGCGTAGTCGTCCTCTCCTCCCGGCCGGGGCGCGTGAAGGGCATCGTCGACAACGACCTGCCGCGGCCGCGCACGGAGGACGTCCTCGCCTCCCCCGCGTTCCACGCCCGCCGCCGCGAGATCTGGGACAGCGTCCGCGAGGAGGTGGAGGCCTCGCTGCGGCAGCGGTGAGGGGCCACGGCCCGGGCGCGTAGACTGCCCTCCCGGCCGGCCCCTCCGCCCGGGGACCGCCAGGAGAACCCGCCCCGGTGGACACGTTCCGGTTCGTCGTCGAGTGGGTCCTGCCCACGCTCTTCGCGCTCCCGGCGCTGCTGTTCCTGCGGGAGCCGCGGGAGGACGGCCGCAGCGCCGGGCTCCTCTGGCGCTACCGGTGGCCGATCCTCGTGGCGACGCGCCTCCTCTGGCCCGTGGCGCTGTTCGCGGTGGCAGGCGTGGACAACCGCCACGAACTCGCGTCGGACCTCTGGAACCGCCGCTGGCGCACGGATCGGTTCCTCGAGGGCGGGCTTCCCGGCACCACCTACGGGAACCAGCACGCCCCGCTCCTCCCGTGGGTGGAGATCGTCGGGCGGCTCCTCGTTCCCGGCCGCCACTTCGCCGGGAGCCTGGCGGTCTTCATCCTCGGGGACTGCCTGGCGGTGCTCTGCGGCGCCCGCCTCGCCGGCCGGCTCCGCGCGTGGGCGGGGGCGTGGCTCCTCCTCACGCCCGCCCTCTGGCACCAGACCGTGGTGCGGGGCCAGGACGAGGCGCTCTTCACGGGACTCCTCGCGGCGGCGCTGCTGACCGGGGCGCGCGGGCGCCTCGCGTGGACCGGGGCGATCCTCGGCCTCGGGCTCGCCGCCACGAAGCCCACCTTCGCTCCCTACGCGCTGGCGGTGCTCCTCGTCCCCGGCTTCCGCACACGCTGCGCGTGGACGGCGTTCCTCGGCGTCGTGGGCGGGGCGTACGGAGCCAACGCGGCGCTGGGGGCGTCGGCGGTGCCCGACATCCACCGGCACGTCGAGAACTGGGGAGCCGGCATGGGCATCCCGGATTCCCTCGTGCGGCTCTTCCCCGGGTTCCCCCTCGCCGCCGGCGCGGCGCTCTGCGCGGCGGCGACGGTGGCGGCGCTGGTGGCGTCCCCGCTCCTCCTCCGGCGCGGCCCCGCCCTGGAGCGCGCCATCGCCTCCGTCGTCCTCGTGCACGCGGCGCTCCTGCTGACGCTCCCGTGCGGCGTCTCGCCGTACTTCGCGCAGGGACTCGTCCCCGTGGTCCTCTTCCTCGGCGCGCCCGACGGTTCGCGGGCGGCGCGGGCGGCGCGCGTGCTGCTGCCGGTGGCGGCGTGGCTGTGCGCCCTCCACTGGACGCGCTCCCCGCTCCTCGGCGCGGCGGTCAAGCCGGTGATGATCGCGTTCCACGGGCTGCTGGTCTGGCTCGTGGTGCGGCGGGGGCGCGCGGCGTCAGCGCCCGACGGAGACGCAGACGCCGCCGGTGTCGTCGGCCAGGCCCCGTAGGAACGCCGTCTGACCGGTGGCGATGGCCACGCAGTCGATGCGCACGCCGCGCAGGCTCGCGACGGCGCTCACCACGCGACGGATGGTCGCCTCGTCCCTGAACAGTCCCGTGGAGGGCACGCCGTCGGTTAGGAAGAGCACCTGGTCCGGTGCCTCCTGCCCCCGCTCGAAGAAGTCGTCGCGGCCCGTCGGGTCCATCGCGAGCAGCAGCGCGTCGTAGATGTTCGTGAGCCCGCCCGATCCGGCGCGCGCGACGACGGCGCCCGCGGAGCGCACGTTGTCCGGCGACGCCGGAATGAGCCCGCTCCGCCACGCCTTCGCCTCGTCGGAGTAGACGACCACGCCGAACCTCGACGTCCGCGGGAGGCGGCCGAGCACCGCCACCAGTTCCTCGCGGGCGAGGTCCAGCTTGGTCCCGAACTCGGCCGTCGCGGCGAGCCGCTTGCGATCCGCGGGGGACACGGTCACGGGCCGGTCCATGCTCCCGGAGACGTCGAGCACGAACACGGGCCGCTCTCCCACCACGGGGACGCCGTACCACGTGGGCAGGTCGTACTCGATGTCGCCCCGCGGCGGCGCCTGCCGCGTCGCCAGCCACCGCTCCCACGGGCCCGGCTCCCGACCCAGGTCCTGCCCGGTGATGAGCCTCAGCGCCGCCTCGGCGTCGGCGGCGAGGCGGGTGCGCTCCATCTCGAGGAAGCGGATGAGCACGGGGACCGCGGCCTCGACGCGGCGGGTCGCCGCGGCGCGCACGGCGGCGGCGCGGACCTGCCACGAGGCGTCCGTCAGGGCCTCCACGACGGCGATGCCCCCGGCGGGTCCCCGGTCCACCGTCGACAGCGCGAGGATCGCGGAGGCGCGGACCGCGGGGTGGCGGTCCATGAGGGCGCGGGCGAGGATCCCCCTCGCGGCCGGGTCATCCTTCGCGCCCAGGGAGAGGACCGCGGAGGTCCGCTCCGCGATGGAGGCCGTCTCCGCGACGGTGCGGAGGCGGGCCAGCGCCTCCGGCGACGAGACTCGGGAGAACGCGTCCGTGGCGTGCGCCCAGACGGCGGGCGTCCGCCGGTCGTGGAGGGCCGCGGCCACCGCGGTGACCCCCTCCGCGTGGCCCGCCGACGTGAGCAGGGCGAGCCCCCGGCACGTCCCGACCTCGCCGGTCCGCGCCGCCGCGTCGAATCGGCTCCGGAGGACGTCGAAGGGCTCGTCCTGGCCGCGGGCCCCGGCGGCGGCGGAGGCCGCCGCGACGGCGGCGAGGACGAGGAGGGGCGCCCGCATGGCGCCGAGAGTACCATGTCGCCACGGGGCGTCCGGAGGTGGCCCGGCCCCGGGGAGGACCCATGGCGGAACTGGAGGCGTTCGGCGAGGACGCGGAGAGCGGGCGGGCGCTGCGCCTGCTGGAACTGGCCGGCCTCGACGCGTGGCCCGCCGACCTCGCCCTCCCCACGGCGAAGTTCGTCCTCCTGCTCTGCTGCGACGCGCGCGGCGTGTCCGACGCCGCCCTCGGCGGGGTGGCCCGGCGGGCCCTGGCGCAGGGGATGGTCTACCTCTGCGCGTGGGGACCGGAGTGCGACCGCGTGGAGACGGTCTTCGAGGAGTGCGCCGCGGCGGTCGGCGGCAGCGACGAGCCGGAGTCGGCCATCCTGACCGAGTCCGACGGGGAGGAGCCTCTCTCGCAGGCGCTCCGCATCGCCATCCGCGAGGTCGCTCCGGCCACGGACTTCGAGGCCTCCTGCGGGACCACCCTCGTGGTCTGCGCGGGAATGCCCCGCCGCGCCGAGACGCTCCGCGAACTGCTCGAGGACCCCGTCGATCTGGACGACGACGCGTACGAGATCGACGACGACGAGTAGCTCTACTCCTGCACCCTCCACCGGTGGTCGAACCAGCCGGCGGCGAGAACGCCGTCGGTCCCCTCGTCCAGGATCCGGGGGGAGAACACGCACCAGTCGGGATAGCCGCACCCCGAGGCGAACAGGCGGAGGGCACAGCCCAGGCGGGTGCCCGCGGCACCGGTGTCCGCCAGCGCGGCCACGAGGCCGCCTCCGGGATCGTCGGCGCGGGGGCGGACCACGAGGGCGCCGAGATCCTCCCCCTCGAACCAGCGCCCGCCGACGCGCACGCCGCCGCGCCGCGCCTCGAAGACCCCGTCGCCGCCGAGGAAGCGCTCCCAGGCCGCGTTGGTGTCGCGGTTCCCGTAGAGGACGACGTCCCGACCTCGCTCGACGGCGCCGGCGGCGGCGTCGCGGTCGGCGACGATGGGGGCGTCCCCGCGGGCCCGGTAGGTCCAGGTGGACGCGTCCCATCGCGCCCGATCCAGGAGTTCCCGGTTCTCCCGGGCCGTCCCCCCGGTGCCCACCACGAGGACGAAGCGGCGGAGGAGCGCCCGCTTGAGGGGGCCGGATCGCTCCGGCGACTTCTCCGCGGGGTCCGGCGGAGGGGCGGGCGAGAGGCGTCCGCCGTCGAGGAGGAACGACCGCGCGACGCCTCCCCCCGGCGGACGCACGGCGAGCCGGCGCACGTTGGTCGCCGTCAGCACGATCCACGGTGGAAACGGGAGTCGCGCGGCGAGGAGGCGGCTCGGCTCGCCGTAGCGGAGCGGCTGTTCGATGCGGAGCCAGTGGTGGTCCGGGTCCACCGCCGGGTCGGCGGCGATCCAGCCCGCGACGGCGGGCTCCGCGGTCCTCGGTCCCGTGGATCGGAAGAGGTCGAGGATCCCGGGCCAGTCGACGCAGCCGCGCCGCTCCTCCCCCGGCGCCGAGTCGATCCACCAGTGCCCCGCGCCGGGCTGGAAGTGGCGGCGGGGCGGCGCGCCCGCGGCGTCCAGCGCCGCCACCATGGCCTCTCCCTCGGACGCGGGCACCACGTCGTCGTCGGCGCCATGGAGCACGAAGAGAGGGACCTGGACGAGGTTCGGAAGCAGTTCCTCGGTGCGCGAGGCGCCGTCGGCGCCGCGCCAGGGCTGCTGCCCCGCGGCGGCGGGGCGGGGCGCCCCGTACGTGTCGAAGGACCGCCAGCCCGCGCTCGGCGCCGCCGCCAGGAAGCGATCGGGGTCGTTGGCGGCGAGGTGCCACGTCCCGTGGCCCCCCATGGAGTGGCCGGACAGGTACACGCGCGCCGGGTCGCCGCCGGGGAGCCGTAGCGCCTCGGCGAGCACCTCGTAGGCGTCCACCCGCCCCCAGTCCTGCCAGTCGAAGCCGAACTCCCCGCGGTTGGTGGGGCACGCGATGCGGAAGTCCCGCTTGGCGTCGTACGCGTTGGCCTGCCCCCGCGACTCGACGCCGGCGCCGTGGAGGGAGAGCAGCGTCCCGACCCCGGCGGACGGCGCCCCGCCGCCTCCCGCGGGAGCGAGTTCCGCCCATGGCTGCACGGAACCGTCGATTCGCGAGATGAACGTGCGCCGCCGGGCCCGGCTCTCGCGGGAGCCGGCGGCGGCCATGTGGAGGGGGGTGCCGCGGGACGCGCGCGACTCCGTATCGACCAGCAGGGCGCCGTGGGGCGGCGCGCCCGCGGCGGCGGCCCTTGGCAGCGCGAAGCCGATCCGGCGCGGGGCGAGGGGGGCAAGGTCGAAAGGGTCCGAGCGCGTGGCACCACCGGGCGTCCCCGCGGAGGTCGCGGGCGGGACCGCCGCCACCACCCGCTCTCCCCGAAGCCAGGCGCGGGTCGGGTTCCAGCACAGCACGCCCGCCGGACCCCCGTCGTCGTCGGCGTCGGGGCGGGTCAGCGTTCCCGGGGACGGCGTGGGCAGGTCGTCGGCGGGCTCGAACGTGAGCGAGAAGCCCGACCGGACACCACCGGCCAGGAGGTGGTTGGCGCCGGCCGCGAGGGCCACGGGGAAGCGCCAGTCCCGGCGGCTGTAGACGTCGCACGCGTAGGGAGTCCCGTTCACGAAGAGGAACGCGGCGCCGGGCGCGACGGCGGTCACCACCACGTCGGCGGCGCACTCCACGGTGGCCGCCGCCCAGAGCGCGCCGCCATCGCGGTTCCCCTGGAGCCCTTCCGGGGGCACGGCGTCCCGGGGCTCCCAGGCGGAGCGTGCACCCGGGCCGAACTCGACGGTGTCCCCCTCCGCGGGCGGCGCCGCGTCCCGGGGGAACGCGTGCCGACGCAGCACCGGGGAGGGTGAGAAGGGGACGCGGCCGGCGGGCCCGCCGTCCTTCAGTACGAGCCAGCGGCGGGGAGCCTCCGGGACCGGGTTCCCCCCGGCGCGGGCGTGTGGCGGCGAGAAGCCGGCCGCCACGAGCCCGAGCAGCAGCGCCCCGTGGGCGTTGTGTGGCGGCTTCAGTTCCGGTTGCCCAGGTACTTCATCGTGATCTTGCCCTTCACCGGGACGAGCCCGTCGACGTCGTCGACGTCGCCCGTGAACTTGACCGAGTGGGAACCCTTGCACTGCGTGAACTTCTTGATGCCCTTCACGGCTCCGCCGAGTTTCACGGACTCGCCGTCCACCAGCAGTTCGCCGGACACGTCGCTGCGGAGCGGGGTCTTCGACTGCTGGAGCTGCGATTGCACCACCGCATCGAACATCCCGGAGATGAAGCGGCCCACCGCCTGCGCCGCCTCCGGCGAGTCGATGGCGGGCCGGGCGCCCTTGGTGGTGGGTTTCGCGTTGTCGAAGACGATGACCTCGCCGACGTCCGCCTCGGCGGAGCCGCCGGGGCCGGCGAAGAGCGGGTTGATGAACTCGAACATCAGCGTGGACTCGTCCACGACCAGCGTCCCGTCCTCGATGGTGCCCTGCGCCCTGATGGGGCCGAAGGGGGTGCCGACGACCACGGTCACGGAGCCCTCGATGCCGTTCCAGGACGAGCCGCCGTTCACGCTGAACGCGGAGCCCCGGGCGTGCATCCCCAGCATCGCCACCGCCACCGTCACCGTCGACAGCAGGTACCTGCGCATGACCTTCGCCCCCCCTTTCGCGGCGCCCGCGGGCGCCCGCCAAGCCGTGCCGTGCGGCTGCCATCGCGACGCGGAGACTCTACCGCTCCGCCGGGGGCGGTGCCCAGCGCGGACCGCGCGTGGGGGCGGGTATGGTGGGGCGCCGGAGCACGGCTCCGACGGAGGGTCCCATGGGCGAACGCCGGGAGGTGCGGCCGTTGACGGAGGCCAACCAGGGGGAGTTCCTCGCGTTCATGGCGGACGAGGCGTCCCGCGGGTGGTGCTTCTGCGTCGCGTGGTGGGTGGACACATGGAAGGGGTTCCCCGAACGGAGCGCCGCGGAGAACCGCCGCCTCCGCGAGTCCCTGCTGGCGCGCGGGGAGCGCGACGGGTACCTGCTCTACGTGGACGATCGCGTGGCGGGGTGGTGCCAGGCGGGGCCGAGGGACCGGCTTCCGACGCTGGCATCGGCGTACGGTCTCGCGCCCGATCCCTCGGCGTGGGCGATCACCTGCTTCGAGATCGACCCGGCCCGCCGGGGCGGGGGCGCGGCGCGGGATCTGCTCTCGGGCGTGCTGCACGACCTGCGTCGGCGCGGCGTCCGGCGGGTGGAGGGGTTCCCGAAGCGGGGCGACTCCCTGGAGCCGGGGGAGGCGTGGAACGGTCCGGAGCGGCTGTTCTCCTCGCTCGGCTTCCGCGAGGAGTCCGCCGTCCCGCGCGGGCCCGTCATGGTGATCGAGTGGGCCGGCGGGGACGCGAACTCGCACGCAACATTCCGGGAATGATGTCGTCGAGTCGGGGTCAGAGGCCGGCGAGGACGGACCGGACGCGGCGGACGAGCATGTCCGGCGAGAACGGTTTCTGGAGGAACTGGGCGCCGTCCTTGAACACGCCCTCCATGACGCCGGCCTGGACGGGCGGTTCGTCGATGTACCCGGAGATGTAGAGGACGCGCAGCGAGGGCCGGAGGGCGCGGGCGCGCCGCGCCAGTTCGTGGCCGTTCATGCCGGGCATCACGAAGTCGGTGATGAGGAGATCCACGGTCCCCTTCCAGGACCCGAGGACCGCCAGCGCGCCCTCCGCGTCGGCGGCGTCCATGATGGAGTACCCGTGCGGCGCGAGGAACGCGCGGACGGCGAGCCGGGCTCCGGGGTCGTCGTCCACGATCAGGATCACCGGGGCGTGTCCGGGGTTCCCGCTCACGAGGCACCTCCCGCGGGCCCGGCCGAAGGCACGGCACCGGCCAGCCGCTCCAGGGTCACGTCCGTGAGGAATGCGAGCCACGAGAGGATGCCGAGGAACTTCGCGCCGTCCTCCACGAGGTTGAGGCCGTTGTCGAGGGCGCCCGCGTCGAACGTCAGATCCAGGCCCAGCGAGGCCGCGAACAGCACTCCCGTCGCCAGCAGCATGGGAGGGCGGCGCCGGAGGATCCACTGCCGGTTCGACCAGCCCCACCATCCCGCGAGCGCCGCTTCCGGCACGAGGGGGATCCAGTCGGGCCACTTCAGGATCATGGGGAAGATCTGATCGTGGAGCAGGAACCCGTCGTCCACGAGCAGAAGGAGGGAGAGGATCGCCGCGCCGGGGAGGAGGGACGCAGGCGCGCCGGACTCGCGTCCCCTCGAGGCCGCCCATCCGAGGAACGCGATGGCCGTGGCCGCGGACCACGCGACGAGCCCGACCTGGGAGAAGATGCCCGCGGTGACGGGGTGCATGCCGTGGGGACCGCCCTCGTAGGCGAAGGGCGCCGCCTGCACGTCCCTGAGGTAGTACGCGGCCGTGTGCCGCCCCCACAGGGCCACCGCCGCCAGCCCGGCCAGCGCGGGGACGTGGGCGCAGAGCACCCACGCGATCCACGCGCGACGCGGCGCCGAATCCGGCTGGGACGGGTCCTGCACCGTTCCTCCCGATCCGCGGCGCCGTCGAGCGCCCCGGGCGACGCGCCAGCGTAGCCGCACGGCGGCCGCCGGACGAGCCCGCACCGCCCGCGATTCCTCACCGGATCGTCCCTTCCATGGCCGCGACCACGTGCTCGAGGTGGGTCCGCTGGCGCGAGCGGTCGCCGTCCACGCGCAGGTGGAGGAACACCACGGGCCTCGGGTTCCAGCGGGCCCAGTCGAGGATGCGGAAGTAGACGCGATTGCACCAGTAGGCCCCGATGCGTGGCTCGCGCTCGAGGCCGGGGACGAGTTCCACGGTCGGTGCGAAGGCGCTGTGCAGACGGAGGGGAGTCTCCTGGCCGGGGGGGGAGATCCCCGGGGACGCGATGGGCCGGTCCTCGGCCCATGGCTCGATGTTCGTGTCCCAGGCGCCGTCGATCCCCGCCTCCCCGGTCGCGATCACGCCGGCCACATCCGCGGTCAGCGCACGGGCGAGGATCGTCTCCGCCCGCCGGGAGACGGGGAGGATGAGTGTCCGGTGGATCCCCGGGTGGCGCTCCCGCCACAGGAGCAGGACCTCCTCGCTGGCGTTGGTGCCGCGGTCCGGTCGGGTCGGCGTCCCGAAGGGCTCGAACGCGGTGAGGAGCAGGGGCCTCGCCCTCCGGTCCTGAGCGTCGGCCATGCGTGTCCTCCCGTCGGGTGAGCGGCGCCGGAGCGTACCCGATGTTCCCTCCGCGGGTCGTCGGCGGGGGTCTACCCGGCGCGGGCGGGGGGGACGGGGAGGGGGCCTCGTTGAAGGAATCCGCCGCCCCGCGCTGTCCATTCCCGTGGAGGGGCCCCCGCGGCGGGGGTCCCCCGGTCTCCCGTGCCATGGAGGTGGAGCATGACGAAGAAGTGGCTACGACTCGCGCTCGTCGCCGGTGCGGCGGCTCTCGCGGCGCCGGCGCTGGCGGGCGACGGGAACGGCGCGTTCCAGTGCGACAACGCGTGCCCCCTCGCGCAGCAGGCGAACACGATGCGCTCCTTCGGCGGCGAGTGGGCGGCGCCGCACGCGACCGCGCTGACCGCGGCCGTCCGGCGGAACCTGGAGCGGATCTAGGTCGGGCGGGCGGTCGCCGGGCCCCGGGGGCGGCATCCACCCCCGATCGGGGGACGATGAGCGGGCTCACTCGGGATCAGTTCCGGCGGGCGTTCGAGGGGAATCGGGACCAGGTGTTCCGGTTCCTCTACCGCCTGTCCCGCAACGCCGCCGACGCCGACGACCTCCTCCAGGAGACCTTCCTCACCGTGTGGAACAAGCGGGACCAGTTCGAGGGGCGCGGCAGCCTGGAGGGCTACCTCCGGCGCACCGCGTACCGCACGTTCCTGAATCACCGGGAGCGGACGGGCCGTCGCGCGCGCCTGGCGCCCTCGGCGGGATCCCTCGACGCGGGGCGACTGCCCGAGCCGCCGGATCCGCGTCCCGCGGAGAGCCTCGACGACGCGGACGCCCGCCGCTTCCTCCTGGCCCTCGTGCGGCGGGAACTGGACGGGATGCCGGAGGCGCAGCGGGACGCCTTCGTCCTGTTCCGGTACGAGGGGATGACGTGCCCCGAGATCGCCGAAGCGACGGACACCCCGGTCAAGACCGTGGAGACGCGGGTGCGCCGCGCGACGGCGGCGCTCGCCGGCCGGCTGGAACGCTATCGCTCCTACCTCCCGGCGGGGCGCCCGTGACCCGCGACGCGATCCCGCCGGATCTGCTGCGCGCCCTCGCCGAGGGGACGCTTCCGCCGGAGGAGGAGCGCCGTGTCCTCGCGCTCGTCTCCGGCGACCCCGTCGCCGCCGCCGACCTCGCCGCCATGGTCCAGGTGCTCGCGCTCGCCGCGGATCCCGCGCCCCCGCCGGTCTCGTCGGTGACCGCCGACGGGATGCTGGCGCGGATCGACGGCGCCGCGGTGCCGACGCCGTCCCCCGCCGGGCGCCGCATCCTGCGGCGGAGGCTGCTGCCGCTCGCGGCGGCGGGCGTGCTCGTCGCCGCCGGGCTCGCGGGCGCGAGCCTGCTGCTCCGCGGGCCGCAGGGACCGGCGACGGTCGCACTGGCGATCCTCGGCGGATCCCCCCCGGTGGCGTCGGCGCAGGAACCGGAGCCGGTCCCGGCGGCCCTCCTCGCGTACGAGCCCGACGCGGATGGCACCATCCGCTGGCTGCCGACGGTGGAGGAGGGGCGCGCGCTGGCGCGGCTCGCGGGACGCCCCGTGCTGGTCTACCTGTTCCATCCCTCCTGCCCGCTGTGCCGCCGGATGGGGGAGACGACCTTCCGGGACGCCGCCGTGCGGGCGGCGGCCCGCTCCTACGTGCCTGTCCGCGTCGACGTCACGGAGGGCGCCGGGGAGATGGACGTGGAGGAGATCTTCCGGCGGGGGTGGCCCTACATGGCGACCCAGGACGCCGACGGGGCCACGCTTCGCGAGTTCCCCGGGTTCCACGAGCCGGAGGAGATGACGGACCTGCTCGCGCCCGCCGGCGCCACCGCGCCGCCGCCCTGGGAGGCGGTCCGCGACGGAGCGGCGCGCCTCACCCGCGCAGACGCGCTGATCGCGGAGGGCCGCCCCGGCCTCGCGTGGCGGGAGGTGGAGTCCGTCGCCTCCGCCGCGCCGGGGACTCCGCTGGCCGCGGCCGCGGAGGCGCGGCGGGCCCGGCTCACCGCCCGCGCCCGCGAACTGCTCGACGCCGCCCGCGCCGACGCCGTCGGCGATGGCGCCGCCGCATCCCGCGCGCTTCGGGAAGCCGCGCGCGTGTACGAGGGCTCCCCCGTGGCGGGGGAGTTCGACGGCGTCCGCCGGGCGCTGGACGAGACGGGGACCTTCCCCGTCCTCGTGGCGGCCCCGACCCCCCCGAGGAGGTGACCCGTGATCCGGCGTTCCGCGCTGGTCGCAGCCGCGCTGCTGCTCTCCGCCGCATCCGCCGTCGCCGCCGACGCGCTCGCGCCGGCGCTGGCGTCCCTGGAGAAGGGGGACTACGCCGCCGCGGCGGAGGTCGCCGCGAAGGTCCCCGCCGAGGATCCGCTCTATCCCCGGGCGCGCTACCTCATCGGGGAGTGCGCCCTCGCCCGCGGAGACGACGCGGCGGCGGCGGCGGAGTTCCGCAAGGTGCTCGAGAAGCGCCCCGGCGCCGTCCCCGCGATGGTCGGCCTGGGCCGCGCACTGGTGGCGGGGGGCAAGGCGGAGGAGGGGGAGGGCGAGATCCGGAAGGCGCTCAAGGCGGAG
The DNA here is from genome assembly GCA_964607145.1 of uncultured Planctomycetota bacterium. Taxonomy (GTDB): domain Bacteria; phylum Planctomycetota; class JAJSAM01; order JAJSAM01; family JAKLKS01; genus CAZSIX01. The sequence goes on from CAZSIX010000002.1 coordinate 185,559, forward strand.
CCGAAGGATGGCGCCGCCCACCGGGCCCTCGGCGAGGCGCTGATCGCGCGCCGCAGGGAGGACGACGCGAAGAAGGCGTTCCTCGAGGCCCTGAAACTCGATCGCAAGGACGGGCTGGCGGCGCGGGCGCTCGTGGAACTCCACCTCAGGAAGGACGAGATCGACCTGGCGCTCCGGGTCGCGGAGACGCTGGTGAAGGCCGACGCCGCGTCGCCCATGGGCTACTTCCTCCGCGGCCTCGCGCTGGATCGCAAGGGGAAGGACGACGAGGCCATCGACGCGTACGAGAAGGCGCTGGCGAAGGACGACGGCTTCCTCGACGCGCACAAGAACCTCGCCATCCTGTGCACGTCCCGCAATCCGCTCTACGGGAACGCCGCCCGCACGAAGAAGGCCCTGGCCCACTACGCGCGCTACTTCGAACTGGGCGGACGCGACGAGGGGCTGCGGCAGGTCTACACGACCATCCGTTCCGTGCTCGAGGGCGACGCCGGAGAGCGATGACTCCCGTCCGGTTCCGCGCGGCGGGGCCGGAGGAACGATCGGCTGCGACGCGTCCCGGGGCCTCCGTGCGGGGCTCCTTCGGGGGCGGGCCCCGGGACCTCCGTCACCGGGCCGCCGCGGGCGGCCCCCGCGGCCGGTAGTCGCGCACGAAGGCGAGCAGGCCGTCGAACCACCGGTGGAATCCCATCGCCAGCATCTCGTCCGCGGCCTCGTCGTTGTTCCAGCCGTGGACCTCCATGCGGTAGATGGCCACCAGCGCTCCCGTGCGATCGCAGCCCTGCGCGCAGTGCACGAACACGGGTCGGCTCGCGGGGTCCGTGGCGACGGCGAGGAACTCCTCGACGGTCCCCTCGTCCGGCGGGTCCACGGTGAGGCCCGCCCGGAGCGGGAGCGCCACGACGCGGAGGCCGAGCGCCTCCGCGGCGGGATCCTCGGGATGGACCGCGCGGAGGCACACCACCGTGCGGACGCCCAGGTCCCGGAGCGCGCGCAGGCCTTCGGCGTCCGGTGCGGCGCCCCGGTAGAGGCCGTCGTCGACCCGGGACAGGTGGGGGACGGGAATCGCGGCCATGCCGGGATCGGAGGCGGGGGCCGCGCAGCCGGCGACGCACAGCAGGGCGGACCCCGCCGCAAGGCCGTGACGGACTCTCCGGCTCGCCGCGACGGGAACGGCCACGGGAGCGGGCGGGGATCCCATGGCCGCAATCTATCGTCCCCGCGGGGATCGCGTCCGCATCCCTGCGGGCCTCCGGGATTACAATCGCGCCATGCGCATCGCGTCCGTGCTCGCCCTCGCCGCCGCTCTGGGCGCCATCCCGGCCCTCGCCGCCCCGCCCACGGGGGCCCTGGGCCCGCTCCGCGTCGAGGTCTTTGATCGGCTGGGCGTCCTGTCGCCGCTCGCGCCGCGGAAGGAGCGCCGCGCGCTGGAGAGGGCCCGGGCGGTGCTGCTCCTCCCCGCGGAGGACGTGGTGGCGGAACTGAAGTTCGCGGCGAAGGTGACGAAGGTCCTCTCCCGCGCGTTCCCCGGCGACGCCGTGCTCGACCCCATCCAGGAGTCGGCCGTCGCCACGCTGGGGGCTGTCGTGTTCACCGAGCGGGACGCGCTCGCCGCGGCGGCGGGCTCGCTACCCTCCGCGGGTGCGGAGCGCGCGCTGGGGAAGGCGGTCGCGTCCGCCGACCGGCGCCTCGGAGGCCTGGAGGGGAAGCCGGTCTGGACGCGTGCGGCGCTGCTGGCGAGGACCTGCGCCGGCGTGGAGCGCACCGCGGAGCGGCTGGGGGTGGATCTCGACGAGCCGGAGCCCGAACCGCCGGTGGCGGACTTCTCCCTGGAGGACGTCAACCCGAACTCGCCGACCTCGGCCTCGTCCGTCTCGCCGCGGCAGCACATCGGCGCGGTCTCCGTCTGGTACTTCGGGCACTCCACCTGAAGCTACTGCCGGGCCCAGTTCCGGGCCCTCGACGGGATGCAGCAGGAGATCCTCGCCGACGAGCCCGGCTCGACCACGCGCATCCTCGGCATCAACGCCGCCGGCCACGAGTCGGCGAACGGGCTCGCCACCGCCGACGTGACGCTCCCGTGGCTCCAGGACACGCCGGCGGCGGACGCGTGGGGGCTCTGGGACGCGACCTGGCGGGACGTCGTCGTCCTCGACGCCGAGAACCGCGTGGTGGCGGTCTACAACCTCACGAGCAACGATCTCGGCCAGCCCGCCAACTACGAGGCGCTCCTGGCGCTCATCCGCGGCGCCGAGGCGGAGTAGCCCGATCCCCGCCGTCCCGTGGCCCCCGCCCCGTAGGATCCTCCGGCGGAGGGAACCTGCATGACGGCTCGACCTGCGGCGACGGGGCTGGCACTGGCGCTGCTCGCTCTCCCCGTCGGCCCGTCGCCCGCCGCGGCGTCTCCCGGGGACGAGGCGCTGGAGGCCTTCCGGAAGGCCGAGCGGACGCTCGCCGTCACGAAGGCCGCCTGGTGGAAGGGGTTCGACGATGCGGAGCGGCGCGCCGTGGAGGCCTGGCGCCGGCCCGATCGCGAGCAGTTCACGGACGGCGTGCTCGAGCCCGCCCCCGACGAGCCCCCCATCGACGAACTCTTCGGACGCTGGGCGGAGATGGAGGCGACGCACGGCCGCCTCTTCCGCGACCTGGGCGCGTCGGGCTCGCCGAAGGCGCTCCCCCTCCTCTGGAAGGAGGCCATGGCGGCGGTGGCGGAGGCGGAGGCCGCCGAGGCGGCCAACGCCCCCGGCGAGGTCAAGCGGTGGAAGGCGGGGCCCTCGCAGGAGCCGTCCATCCGGATCCACGGGCTGGCCCGGCGGCGGGAGGGGCTGGTGGAGGGGCTGGCCGCGGCACCGGGCGCGGCGGAGTTCCTCGCCGGGGACGGTCTCCAGGAGGCCGCCCGCGCCGATGCCCGCGCCCGCGCCGTGGCCCGGCGCGTGCTGGTGGCGGACGCGCTGGCGCGCGTTCCCTCGGGGCGCGGCCGCGAGGCCCTCGCCGCGCTGCTCAAGGACCCGGCGCCGGCGCTCCGAATCGCCGCGCTGGAGGGCCTCCAGCGGGCCGGGGGCCTCGACGCCGCCTCCGGCACGCCGCTCCTGGCGGATCCGGAACTCGCGGTGCGGTTCGCCCTGGCGGACGTCCTCCTCGCGGCGCCGCCCCGCGAGGGCGCGTGGGTGGGACCACTGCTGGAGGCCTACGGCGCCGCGTCGGGGCGCTGGCGGCGGGAGGCCTTGGCGGTCCTCCGCCGCGTCACCGGCCGCGCCGACGGGGACGACCCCGCGGCCTGGTCCGCCTGGTTCGCGTCGGCGAGCGCGTCGCTCGGGGATGGCTCCTACCGGTGGCCCGCGGCGGACGCGGCGCCTCCGCCGCTCCCCCCGGACCCGGCGGCGGCGTACGCGTACGGCATCCCCCTCCCGACCCACGGGCTGTTGCTCGCCGCGGATGGCTGGGACGACCTCGTCGTCCCGGCGAAGTACGAGTTCCAGCGGACCCGGCACTTCCGGGACTGGACCACGGGCTCCCGGGACTGGCGGAAGGAGCGGGAGAGCGTGGGGGACGTGTTCTTCCGCGAGGTCCGCCGCGCGCTGGCGTCGCTGGCGGAGCCGGTGCGGTTCCGGATCCTCCTGAGCGGACACGCCGCCAACCAGGCGGACGCCGTCTCGTGGTACCCGGAGAAGGGGCCGGTCGCCGTGTCCGACCCGCAGCGCCGGCGCGCCGCCGCGTTCCTCGAGGACTTCAAGGTCGGGATGACGGAGAACTTCCAGCATTCGCTGCGGCTGCTGCAGGACGAGACCTGGGCGGACACAGCGGTGCTGGTGACCAACGGCAACCGGAAACTGGGCCGGTTCATGTGCGGCCAGGCGCTCCTCGAGGAGTTCGTGCGCCGCCACCGGTTCCGGCGCCTGCGGCTCCACGTCGTGCACTTCATGGATCACGGCGCCGAGACCACGCGCGTACTGCGCGGGCTGGCGGAGTCCACCGGCGGGACCTACATCCGGGCGCTGGAGTCCACGCCGCCGTAGGTCGGGGCCCGGGGATCGGGAGGAGAGGCAGCATGGCGAAGGGCAGGAAGGCGACGCCGTCCCGCTCGCGGTGGGACGTCCACCCGGCGGTCGGGATGGTGGGGAACTGGGTGCGCACGCTGAAGGAGAAGACCGGGCGCGACCTCGACGAGTGGGTGGCCCTCGTGGAGAAGGAGGGACCCGCCGGCGAGAAGGAGCGGCGCGACTGGCTGCGCAAGGAGCGGGGCCTCGCGATGAACTCGGCGTGGTGGATCGCGGAGAAGGCCTCCGGCGGCGGAACCTGGGACGAGGACCCGGACGCCTACCTGCGCAACGCGGAACGCCACGCGACGGAACTGTTCTCGGGGGCCCGGGCCGGCTCTCGACCGCTGTTCGACGCGCTCGTGGAGCGGGGGCGGGCTCTCGGCGGGGACGTGAAGATCTGCCCATGCCAGACCATGGTGCCCTTCTACCGGAAGTTCGTGTTCGCCGAGGTCCGGCCCACCGCGGACGGCGTGGAACTGGGCCTGGCGCTGGGAAACCGGAAGCCCTCCGGCAGGCTCGAGCCGCTGGCGCGGATGGTGGGGAACCGGGTGCAGCACCGCGTCCTCCTCTCCTCGCTGGGGGACCTCGACGCGGAAGTCGAGGGCTGGCTCCGGGAGGCGTACGAGCAGGGGGACCGCACGCAGGAGAAGAAGCTGGCGACGGCGGGCCCCCCGGCGGACCTCGAGGCGGCGCTCAAGCGGTCGAAGCCGGCGAAGGCGACCTGGGACTCCATGACGCCGCGCATGCAGTCCGACTGGATCCTCTTCATCGAGTCGGCGAAGAAGGCGGAGACCCGCGCGGCCCGCGTCGCTCGCGCGGAGGAGCGGCTGGCCGCGGGGAAGAAGACGACGTACTGACCGGGCCGTCAACCGCGGCGGAGGATCTCCGCGGCGCGCACGAGGCTCTCCAGTTTGCGGCGCGCGCCGTCGGCGTCATTGACGGGCCTGTCGGCGAACGTCCCGAAGCCGCAGTCGGGGTTGAGCATCACGCGTCCGGGGCCGAGGATCTCCGCGGCGCGGCGGGCCCGCGCGGCCACCGCATGGGGGTCCTCGATCTCCTCCGTGCGCGGGTTGACGGCGCCGAGGCCGAGCATGGCCGCCGGCGGGAGCCCGGCGAGCACTTCCAGCGAGCCCGCGCGCGGTGTCGCGTACTCCAGCGCGAAGAAGCCCACGCGCATCCGGGCGAGCCACGGGAGCAGCGGGTCGTAGTCGCCCTCCAGCAGCACCTCGTCCTTGCGGCTCCAGTTGCCGCGGCAGACGTGGATGCCGAAGCGGGTCCCCTGGATGCCCTCCACCACCCGGTTGAGAAGGTCCACGGCGAGGTCGAGTTCCCCCTCGGGACTGGCCTTGGCGGCCAGGGCGGCGCACATGAACGTGCGCGTGGCGGACTTCCCCGCGAACACGACCTCCGTAAGGACCGGCTCGTCGAACTGCACGAACTCCACGCCTTCCGCGGCCAGCGCCATGGCCTCCGCCCGGAGTAGGGCGACGATGGCCTCGTTCAGCGCGGCCCGCGACGGGTAGGCCCCCTCGGACAGCCCCTTCACCCACGTGGATCGGGAGAGGAGGTAGGGGCCCGGCAGCGTCGCCTTGACGGGACGCTTCGTGTGGCGGCGGAGGAAGCGGACGTCGTCCAGGACGAGCGGGGCGCGGGCGCGGAGCGGGCCCGTCACGGTGGGGTTCTTGAGGGCGAACGCGGGCACGTCGAGGGCGGAGAGCATGGCCTCGAAGCCGGCCTTGTCCTCGACGAAGTCCAGGAGGTCCGCCATGGTCATCAGCCGGAGCCCCTCCACCCGCTCGCACAGGAACGAGTAGAAGTTGTCCCGGCGCTGCTCGCCGTCGGTGACCACGTCGACGCCGGCGTCCTCCTGGTGGCGGAGGGAGAGCAGCACCGCCTCGTCCCGCAGCGCCTCCAGATCGGGCGACCGGCGCCGCGTCGCCTCCAGCAGGGCCGGGGGGCGGGGCCAGGAGCCCACGGTCGTGACCGGGAACGCGGGGAGCGGGTCGCTCACGGAACCTTCATCCCGATGCGGACCGCGGTCCCGTCCATCAGCGTCCGCGCCACGGGGGAGCGGCGCACCGTCTCCTCCCACAGGGCGCGCAGCGCGTCCTCGTCCCCGTCGGCGTCCACCCACGCGGTCCCCTCGATGGCCTCCAGGGCCGGGGTTCCCTCGTCCTCCACCGCGAGGAACACGAGCAGGTTCGACGACTTCGCCCGCAGGGACACCTCCACGTTCCGCACGGCGATGCCGCGCCGGGAGGCGCGCCACTGGAATCCGACGGCGAGGCAGCCTCCCAGGGACGCCAGCAGCAGTTCCACGGCGCTGGGAGCGGGGTCGGCGGTGTCCAGGGACGCCGGCTGGCCCACGGGGACGGCGTGGTTGCGCGCGAACGCCCGCCCCTCCATGCCGCCGGTCCACCGGGTCCGGACGGACCAGGAGAACCCGCGCGCCGTCGCCAGGTCGGCGTCCAGCGACTCGTCCCTCGCCCCCGCCTTCCGCAGGAACCAGGACGTGCTGCCGCCGTCCCCGGGGCGCACCGCGTCGATCCCGTGCCCGACCATGCGGCACCAGGCGGGAAGATCCTCGCGCACGCTCACTTCGCGGCTCCGGACCTCCAGCACGCCGCGGGGCGGGACGCGCCGCATGGCGTCCCGGATGATCAGAAGGAGTCCGCTGCCGCAGTCGAGGTCCCCGCCGTCGCAGACTCCGTCCGCGGCGGGTGCCGGGACGGCATCGGTTCCGCCGTCGGCCATTTCGCTAGTACGTCACGCAGGGCGATCCGCCGGAGAGGAACTCCACCAGTTTCGCGCCGCCCACGATGGCGGCCCCGTCCACCAGGCGGGCCTCGTCGAGCCCCCGCTTCTTGAAGCAGGGGGAGCAGACGAGGATCTTCCCGCCGGCGCCGTGGAAGGACTTCATGAGGTCGCGCAGCGCGGCGAACCCCTCCTCGTGGACGTCGTCCGCGTAGCCCTTCTGGCACAGGCGCACGCCCTCGGTGCTGAGGAACACGATGGTCTCCTTCTCCGAGGCGGCGGCGGCGTTGGCGATGACGAAGGCGACCGTGGCGCGGTCCGTGTTGTCCTTCGCGCAGGTGAGGCTCACGCAGAATCGTCCGGCCATGGGTCAATCCTCCTTCCGACGGATCCTGTAGACGGGGTGCCGCTCGTCGACGAGGGCGTGCCCCGTGAGCCCGCACCACGCGGGGATGTCCAGCACGGCGCCGGGGTCCGTCGCCGTCACGACGAGGACGTCACCGGGTCGCATCTCCGCGAGCCTCCCGCGGAGCGCCATGACCAGATCGCCGCAGCCCAGGTCCCCGGCGTCGTAGGGAACCTCGGTGGACGCGGCCGGTCCGGCGGGGGTCTTCGCGGGGCTCACCCCGACGATGCTACCGCACCTCGCGGAAGGTGAGCGTGCGCGTCCAGGCGGAGCCCGGCAGTTCCTTCCCGTCGACCTCGATGTAGGCCTTCGGGTTGGCGTTCACGGGACCGACCGCCTGCCCCGGAGGGATGACGAGGTCGCGGCCCCGGTTCCAGACGACCCGGCGCTCGTCCAGGTTGCCGAAGTAGTAGTCGACCATGGCGGGATCGCCCTTCGTGTAGCCCGCGGCGGTGGTCAGGCGGACCTTCTCGGCGTTCCCGTCGTTCAGCGTGAAGTCGCCCACGAAGATGTCGGCGATGGCGACGTCGTGGGGCACCCAGCCGAGGCCCGGGGCCCAGAACTCGGGCCAGCAGTGGTAGGACTGGTCCTTCTCCTTGCCGTCCAGTTCCGCCTTGAAGAACGAGCCGTAGACCATCCGCGTGGGGATGCCCTTCGCCCGCGCCATGGCCGTCCACAGCGAGTGGAAGTCGGTGCAGTTCCCGGTCCTGGACGTGAGGCAGTACTCCGAGGACCCCACGGGCGAGGCCTTCTTGTTGGCGGGGTCCTTGACCCAGTAGTCGACGTTCCCGAGGACCCAGTCGTAGATGCGCCGCGCCGCCTTCGCGGGGTTGGTCTCCGTGCCCACCGCCTCGTCCGCCACCTTCCGGACGGCGGCGTCCATCTTCACGTGGGCGTTCTCGCCGAGGTAGGCCGCCATGGTGGCCCGCTCCGCGTCCGTGAGGGGACGCGTGGCGGCGGGATCCACGCTCCGCCTCACCTCGCGACGCACGATCCGGAACCGCTCCACGACCTTGAAGGGCTTGACGTCGGCCCCCGCGAGTTCCACGTAGAGGTGGGAGTTCCCGAACTGGTCCATCACGACGCGGACCTCCCCGGGAACATCCGCCGTCAGGTCGCGAACGACCTGATCGGGGTCGTCCTGGGGGAGCGCGAACCACGCGCGGACCGACTTCGCGCCCTCGGGCACCTTCACGTCGAAGGCGTGCGTGGCGTCGAACGTGGCGGTCTTCACGCCGGCGGCCCACGCGGCGGATCCCGGCTCGGGACCGGAGGGGCCCGCGCTGGCGCACCCGGCGACCGTCAGCGCGACAACGAGGGTTGCGGCGGGGACGCGGATCATGGTCGACCTCCTGCGGGCGGGGCGAGGGACGGGGGAAAGGCGCGGGCCCCGCGGCGGAGACTCCGTCGGAGGAGGTTGCCTGCGGGGCCCGGCATACAGGGCTTGTGGGGCTAGAACTTGTAGGCGATGTAGGCCTGGACGCGGTTGTCCCGGCCGTTGCGCTGCGCGACCCAGTCCGTGAACCAGTACATGTAGTCGATGCCGATCTCGACGGGGTCCAGGTTCAGGCGCGCACCGACGTAGTGGACGAGGTTGCGGCCGCGGCCGCCGGCGCCCACGTCCCCGTTGTCCACGTCGTCCTGGCTGCGCCCCACGTGGAGGGACCACGTGTCGGAGACCTTCCACCCCGCCTCCACCCACCCGCCCATGGTGTGGATCTCGTCCCCGGTGACGGTGTTGATGCCCTGGAAGATGCCGCCGCGGACGTCGTCCAGGTTCCGGCCGCAGAACCACTCCCCCTTGAAGGAGAAGGCGGATCCGATGGGCACCATCCAGTCGAAGCCGACGGCGACGGAGTCGAAGTCATCGGTGGTCGCGATCTTCACGTCCGTGTGCTCCCACGCCCGGTGACCCCAGAGGCCGATCTCGGCGCTGTTCTTGCCGCCCATGGGGAACTTGAGCGCGGTGCGTGCCTGGAGGGTGGGCCGCGCGGAGGCCTCGCCGTCCCGGTATCCGTTCGCGTCGAGGTTCTGGTTGTCGTCGGCGCCGGTGAGGCCCGCCATGAAGCCCATCTTCACCTTCACGTCGCCGCCGAACTCGGCCTCCACCCGCGCCTGCGGGCGCCGATCGCCCAGGTTCCCCGCGCCCCACATCACGAGATCGGGGTTGGCGCTGGGGAAGAGGGGGGAGATCAGGTCCGCCGCCTGGCCGGCCAGGAGGGAGGCTCCACCCCAGTCGAGCTTCACGTACGCGTGTCGCATGCGCAGGGCCGCGCGCGACTCGGACTGGCCCGTGAGGCCGCTGTTGTAGAAGTCGACCTCCATCTTGCCCGTGACCTTCGCGTCGTTCACCGCGGCGACCCGGCCCGCGTCGATGTCCACGCCGAACCGCGTGAGGCGGGGGTGGATGGTGAGCGACGTGGCGTTCTTCTTCGCCCCCGCGGGGGCCGTGGGGTCCTCGGAGCGGACCCAGCCCACGGTCTGCGTGTTGCTCGCACGCGAGTCGTCCCAGATGGCGTCGAGGCGGAGGAAGCCGTAGAACTTGAGCGTCGAGGAGCCCTTCACCGTCAGGTCCCGCGCCCGCAGGTAGCGGTCGAGTTCGCTGGCGATGGCGGAGTCCGCCGCCGGCGCGGCGCCGGAGCCCGATCGCGCCGCCCGGAGGTCCCCTTCGAGTTCGCGGATCCGCGCGTCCTGCTCGGCCATCCTGGCGCGCATCTCCTCCTGCGCCTTGCGGAGGGCCTCCAGTTCGCTGCGCGTGGCGGCTCCGTCCTCGACGGCGAAGGCCGGTCCCGCCGCCGCCAGCACCGCCATCACCGCCAACCCGCTCAGCCATCGCCGCGTCGTCGTCGAGGTCATGCCTGGATCCTCCGGTACCTGGGTTCCCCGCGGGAACGGCCGGGAAGCATTATCTGCTTGCCTTATCACTAAGATGGAAAGAATCTCTGACAATCCCCCGCGCCGGGCTCCGACGGTCCGCACCGGGGTCCCGGCTACAATCCGACTTCGTTACGGAGGGGTGCCATGCGAAGCGTCGCCATCGCCGCGGCCGCGCTGCTGTTGGGGGTGGCGGGACCGGCCCTGGCGGAGGGACTCGTGGAGACGAGCCCCGTCTCGGACCCCGCCGTCGGCTACTCCATCCGGCCCCTCCGCGGTTGGGAGCCCCTGCCCCGCAAGAACCCCGGCGATCCCACCGCCGGGAGCGAGGTCGGCGGCTGGTACGGGAAGAAGGAGTGGCAGGGTTGCCGGCTGGAGATCCTCGCCTTCGGCTCGTTCTTCGACGAGGGGCGGGAGCGGGTGGACACCGTCGCCCCGACGCCGCCCCCCGGCGGCGATGAGGGGGGATCCGGCGAGGGGGAAGGCCCCCCGGAACCTCCGGCGGGGGGCGAGGAGGGCGGCGACGGCGGCGGCGAGGGCGACGGCGCCGGCGGAGGGCCGACCCCTCCCGGCGACGGGAGCGCCCCCGGGAAGCCGAAGGCCGGGCCGGCGACGGTGGAGGAACTGTTCGGTCCGCCGCCCGCCTCCTTCGAGGAGTGGCGCACGCGGGTGGCCGACCTCTACAAGCGCAATCGCATGCGCTTCGACCTGCAGGAGGTCAAGCGCCTCAAGTTCGGGAGCGACGAGGGGGTGCTCTGGGAGGGGCTGGCGAGCGTCTCGCCGGGCAGGAGCGATGTCGTGGCGCTGGCGGCGGCCAGCATCCGTCGGCGCAACTTCGAGGTCGTCGCCATCCTCTCCACGACGGACTCCCAGCCGCCCCGGGGCAACGGCAATCCGTTCGTGGTCTGCCTCCGATCGCTGCGCATCCTCTCCGACAGCGAGATGGAGCGCGCCCGCGATGCGCTGGCGAAGCGCACGACGGGGCTCGACGACGAGGGCGCCTGGGCGGAGCGGGTGAAGCGCAGCCTCCCCAAGGGGTGGAAGTACCGCGAGACGGCGAACTACATCATCGTCTACGACAAGTCCATCGACGCGGAGCCGCCCAAGGGGAACCCGAACCTGGTCCCGCGCATCCAGCGGCAGCTGGAGGGCATCCGGAAGAACGTGTACGAGGTCCTCTTCCCGCCGGACCGTCCCATCACGGTCAAGTCCGTGGTGAAGATCACGCAGGACCCCGAGCAGTACCGCGCCTACAACGCCCCCGCGGGATCCGCCGGTTACTGGTCATGGCCCTCGCGGGAACTGGTGTTCTTCTACAGCGCATCCGACAACGACCTCACGCTGGACGTGCTCAACCACGAGGCGTTCCACCAGTACATCTTCTACTCCGTCGGGCAGGTGGCGCCCCACTCGTGGTTCAACGAGGGGCACGGCGACTACTTCGCCGGCTTCACCGCGAAGGAGGGGAAGTTCCTCGAAGGGAAGTTCGATCGGCGTCACGACAAGATGAAGGCCGCCGTGGACGGGCGCATGTGGGTGCCGCTGGACAAGTTCCTGAAGTACTCCCAGGCCGAGTACTACCGCCGGGGAGGCAAGCCGAAGGAGGGCGGGGACGTACTCCAGAACTACGCCCAGGGCTGGTCCATCGTCTACTTCCTCCGCACGACGAAGGACCCGAAGTACGCGGGTGTCCTGGAGCGCTACTTCAACGCGCTCAAGGCCGAGGTCACCGCCTGGCGCAAGCAGGTGGAGGAGGAGGCGGCGAAGTCCGGCCTGCCGCCCCGCCGGGGGCTCCTCGTGCCCGAGGAGGTCAACGAGGCGGCCCGGGGCAAGGCCCTCGAGGCCGCGTTCAGCGGGATCGACCTCTCCGTCCTCGAGAAGGACTGGATCGACTCGAAGCCCTACTGAGGGTCCGCGCGTCGGCGGGCCCTCCCGCGAGGCTCCGGGCCAGCCCGGAGCCTCGGCGTCGACCACGGCGAGGCCGGGATTCGGACGGCGACGGTCGAAGGAGCGGGTTGCCCCGCGTGGCGGGCGCGCAGCGCACCCGACGCCTGCGCCGCCTGTACCCGCCGACGGCCGCGGGGCCGCCCGCCATCCCGACGTGCGACCCGACCGCGGGCGGTACCCTTCCTGCCCCGCCGGGCGTCGCCGGGAACCGAGGTTGCGCCGGCGGGGTGCCCCTTCTGTCAGCGCTCTCGATCCAATCGCCGTTGGCGAACACCCGGATCCACGCACCCGCCCCCGCCGGACTCTTCGGGTCCCGGTCACCCCGGCGCAAGATGAACGTCGCGCGGGCCGGCCAGGGGCCAGGCCGCCGGAGGAGGCACACCATGGCGGAAGCGGGCGTGGTGACGGTGCGGACCACGGCGGGCGAGGGGTACGCCTGCCGCGTGGATGCCGGGGGGCACGGGCTGCGTGCCGACGAGCCCGCGGCGGCGGGGGGGACGGACTCGGGGCCCACCCCCTCGGCTCTTCTGCTCTCGGCGCTGGGGGCCTGCACGGCCATCACCCTGCGGATGTACGCGGGGAGGAAGGGCTGGCCGCTGGAGGACGTCGAGGTGCGGCTCTCGCGCACGCCGGGCACCCCGGGCGACGGGGACGGCCGCGACCGCATCCACCGGTCGGTGCGGGTCACGGGATCCCTGGACGCGGAGCAGAGGGCCCGCCTCCTGGACATCGCCGGCAAGTGCCCCGTCCACCGCATGCTCACCGGCGGCATGGTGGTCGAGACCGTGGCGGGGTAGCGCCGCCCATGGGCCGCGGGGTCCGGGAATCGAACGGGCCCGGCGGTGCCGGGCCCGTGGTCAGGTGCTGGTAGCGGGGGCCGGATTCGAACCGGCGGTCTCCAGGTTATGAGCCTGACGAGATACCACTTCTCCACCCCGCGTCGGTGTTGGGGTCGGATGCTACGAGGGCGGCACCTCGGGTCCAAGTTTCCACGGGTGTCGGGCCCGCGGCCGTGGCCCGGTAGCATGCGGCCGTGACCCCGGCCCGCAGTCCCGGCGAGACCGCCGCAGCCCTCCGCGAGGCGGCGCGGGCCATCGGGTTCGACCTCGTGGGCACGGGTCCCCTCCACGGGCCCGAGGACGGCGGTCGGCTGCTCCGCTGGGTCGCCTCCGGTCGCGCCGGCGAGATGGCGTACATGACGGCGAACCCGGACCGCCGGGCGGACCCGCGGCGGACGCTGACGGACGCCAGGGGTGTGGTGGCCGTGGGTCTCCACCACGACCCGGGGGATCGCCCCCCGGATCCAGGGACGGCGGCGCCGGCGCCGGAGGGTCCGCCGCGGGGCTTCATCGCCCGCTATGCGCGGGGGCGGGACTACCACCGCGTGATGGAGACCGCGCTGCGGAGGCTCAAGGCGGAGGTGCTCCGCATCGGCGGGCCCGGGACCACCGCCCACTGGACCGTGGACCACGGACCGGTGCTGGACCGCGCCCTCGCCGCCGGCGCCGGCCTCGGGTTCGTGGGGAAGTCCACGGCGCTCATCCACCCGAGGGCGGGCTCCTACTTCCTCCTCGGCGAAGTCCTCACCAACCTCGAACTGCCCCCCGAGGAATCGCCCGCCGGGGGCTGCGGCACGTGCAGCCGGTGCATCGACCTCTGCCCGACGGCCGCCATCACCGCCCCCTACGAGGTGGACGCCCGCCGGTGCATCTCCTACCTGACCATCGAGCTGCGAGGACCCATCCCGGAGGAGTTCCGACCCGCCGTGGGCTCCATGGTGTTCGGCTGCGACATCTGCCAGGAGGTCTGCCCCTGGAACCGCTTCGCCCGCCCCGTCTCGGCGGCGGACCTGAGACCCCGGGCGGTGGCTGTGGAACCGGACCTCCTGCGCCTGGCGGCCATGGACGAGGCGGAGTGGAAGTCCGCCTTCCAGGGCATGGCCATCCTCCGGGCCGGCTATGGGGCGTTCCGCCGCAATGTCGCCGTGGCGCTGGGGAATGCGGGCGGGGCCGCCGCGGAGGCGGCGCTGGAGGCCCTCGCGCGGTGCGGCGATCCCCTCGTGGAGGAGCACGCCCGGTGGGGGCTGGGGCGCCTGGCCGCGGAAGGCCGCCCCGGACCGGGTGAACATCAATCTGCTTGATTGAATGTATTGATGTGACGAATGTCATGAAACATGAAATCGGGCTTGACGTCCGCGGCAAATCTGGTTGAATCGTGGTACGGGAAGCACCGGGCTTCCCGTTGGACGTTGCGGACGAGGGGGCTTGGCCCCCCACGACGGGAGGGACGAGAATGCGCATGGGCAAGATGGCGGGGCTGGTCGCGCTCGCGGCCGTGGCTTCGCTCACGTCGTACCAGGTCGATCTCAAGGCCGGCTGAGGCGTTCCGTTCGCCTGCGGAGCAGGCGTCAACACCGCGAAGATCAACTGGGACGACAACGCCGAAGTGCCGGCGGAGTCCCGCCGCGTCTCGTCCGGCAGCGCCGAGCAGGGTGGCGCCGTCGTCGAGGTGGGCGAGGACTACGACGCGGCCATCGAGGCGCTCAAGGCCAAGAAGCCCCTCCTGGTCTACTACTTCGTCGAGGGCGTCGTGGACCCGATGAACGACAACTACACCTTCTCGCGGAAGTTCGAGATGGGTGTGCTCGGCATCTCCAAGGTGGTGGACTTCCTGAACAAGGAGTTCGTCTGCCGGAAGATCGCCCTGCCCGCCGAGGCCGACATGAAGGTGGCGAAGAACCAGGCGCGCATCGAGATCTACGGCGCCACGAACACCCTCATCGGGACCATCGGTCGCGACGCCGACGGCCTGCTGAACTCGGCGCCGTTCACGGCCTTCGCCAAGGTACGCATCGCCAAGAGCGACTCCCTCGCCAAGAAAGAGATCGCGCGCCTCGAGAAGGAGAAGGCCGAGGCCGCCCGTCGCGAGAAGGACGCTCCCGCTGCCGAGACCGAGGTCGCCGACGCCCGGTAGTCCGACCCGGAACGCGAACGCCTGACACGGGCGGGGCCGAGAGGCCCCGCCCGTTCGATTCGCGGCGCCGCCGCGCCCGGTCGGGACGGCGCGTCGCGGTAGACTGCTCCGCCATGGAGCCCCCGAGCGTCCCGTCGGTGGTGGTCCGACCCGGGCGGGAACTCCGCGGGCCGTCGGGCTGGATCGCGATCTTCGGTCGGGCCGCGCCGCTGGAGGTCGAGATCGGGTTCGGCCGCGACGATGGACTGCTCCGCCGGGCGGCGCTGCATCCGGACCGGGACCACGTCGGCGTCGAACTGCGGTGGGAGCGGGTCGATCGCTACGCGCGGCGCGTCGCCCGGGCGGGCCTCCCCAACCTGCGCATCGTCCCCGGGAGGGCGGAGGTCGCGGTGGGGGTCCTGTTCCCGTCGGGCTCCGTCGATGCCGTGCGCGTGCTCTTCCCCGATCCCTGGCCCAAGTGCCGGCACGGGACCCACAGGCTGGTGCAGCCCTTCTTCATCCGGGAGGTGCGCCGCATCCTTCGACCGGGCGGACTTCTCGTGCTCGCCACCGACGATGAGCCGTACCAGAACCAGATGGAGCGCACGGTCGCCGAAGCGGGGGGTTTCCGGGACGTGCTCGGCGAGGAGCCGGGCGAGGACGAGGAGCTGCGCTCCATGGCCATGCCGCGCCTCGGCGCGGGGGAAAGGATCGGGTCCGATGGCACGACGATCTTCGAAAGGAAGGGGCTCGCGCGCGGCCGGGGCATCCGGTACTTCCGGTTCCGCCGGGAAGGGACGCCCGTCGAAGCGGCGCTCCCTCCGCGCTGAGCCGACGGAGCATCCGTCGGGCGTGCCCATCCTCTGGAGCCCGTGGCGGATGGAGTACGTCCTGAAGGGGCGCCCGCCGGGCTGCGTGTTCTGCGAGGCGCGCTCGCGGACCGACGACCGGGAGGCCCTGGTCCTGCATCGCGGCGCCCACGCCTTCGTGGTCCTGAACCGCTACCCGTACAACACGGGGCACATGATGATCTGCCCGAACCGCCACATCGAGGAGCCGGCGGACATGACCGAGCACGAGTCGCTGGAGGTCATGGGCCTCCTCGGTCGCTGTGCGACCCTGGTGCGGAACCGGATGAACGCCGAGGGTGTGAACGCCGGGCTCAACCTCGGTCGCGCGAGCGGCGGGAGCGTGGACCATCTCCACCTGCACGTCGTGCCGCGCTGGGTGGGTGACACGAACTTCATGCCCGTCGTCGCGGGGACGAAGACGCTGGTGGAACTGCTGGACGGGACGTGGAACCGGCTCCGGGAGGGGGTGGCGGAATGGTGATCTGGATCTCGCGGCGGGGCGGGCACGGGGCGGTGGTCGCGGCCCTGCTTGCGGCCGCCCTCTCCTCCGGGTGTTCGGAGCCGGCGCCGGCTCCGGCGACCGCTCCCGTCGAGGAGGTCGGCGACGAGGTCGCCATCCTCCGACGGCTCCCTCCCGAGGGAAGCGGCGGGATCACGGAGCCCACGCGCACCGTCGTCCGCGATGCGGCCACGCTGGACGCGCTGTGGCGGCGCGCCTCCTCCCACCGCGCCCCGGTCCCGCCTCCGCCGACCGTGGACTTCGCGAAGGAGATGGTGGCCTTCGTGTCCCTGGGGACGCGGCCCAGCGCCGGCCACGGCATCGAGATCGTCGGGGCCCGCGACGACGGCGGGAAGACCGTCCTGCTGATCCTCGAGCACAAGCCGGCGCAGGGAGCCATGTCGGCGGCCGTCGTCACCCACCCCTGGCACATGGTGATCCTCCCGCGGCGGACGGGGGAGGTGGAGTGGGTCGACTACGTGCCTCCGGACCAGCGCCTCGGCACCAACCTCAACAAGCGGTGAACGGCGCACGGGCGTGAACCGACCCCGGTCCTCGTCCGTGTAGGGAGGGACGGGTTCCCGGGCATCCGCCCCCTCCGGGGCGGGCGATGGCCCGCGGGGGTCCGGAAAGGAGCCTCCGTGCATCCCTCCCGCGCCGTTCCGCTCCTCGCGATCCTCCTGCTCGTCTCGCCCCTCCCCTCCGCATGCGCAGGGGACGGGGACCCGCCGCCGCCCCCCGCGGCCGAGGGGGCCGAGGCGGAGGCGCGGCGACGGGCGGACGATGCCTCCCTCCGCGCCCGGCGCCTGCGCGAGGAGGCGGCGGCGGCGGAGAGGGAGGCGGCGGCGGCGGATCTGGAGGCGCTGCGCGCCCGCCGCCGGGATCTCGAGGAGCGGATCCGGACAGCGGAGGACGCCCTGGCGACGGCCCGTGCCGACGGGGCCACCCCGTCCGTCGTGGACGGGGCCGCCGCCCGGCTCCGCGCGCTCTACGAGGAGTCCGCGGGCATCTCGGCGCGGCTCGCGGGTGGAGGGGCGGCGCCGGTGGTGGCGGTGGGGGCGGCAGGCGTCCCCCGGGCCCCCGCGCGACTGGCCGTGCCCTTCGACGGGACCGCCGGTCTCGGACCGCTCCAGCCGCGCGCGGACGCGGCGGCGGCCGTGGAGGAAGGGCTCGACTGGCTCGCCCGGCACCAGGCCCCCGACGGCTCCTGGGACTGCGACGGGTTCGACGCCCGCTGCGATGGCGGCCGCTGCCCCGGCACCGGCGGGCCCCTGTACGACGTGGGCGTGACGGGCCTCTCCGTGACCGCGTTCCTCGGCGCGGGGGAGACCCACACGACGGTGCGCCACGGTCCCACCGTCCGCGGCGCGCTCAAGTACCTGAAGGGAGTGCAGGACGCCGAGGGCTGCTTCGGGGCGCGCACCTCCAGCCACTTCACCTACGGCCACGCGCTGGCCACGCTGGCCATGGCGGAGGCGTACGCGCTCACGTCCTCGCCGCTCTTCGAGAAGTCGGCCCAGGAAGGGGCCAACTTCATCCTGCGGGCGCAGAACCCGTACGCCGGCTGGCGCTACGGCGTGCGTCCCGGGGACAGCGACGCATCGGTCACCGGGTGGATGGTGCTGGCGCTCCAGAGCGCGCGCGCCGGGGGACTCGCCGTGGATCCCGCGGCGTTCCAGGGAGCCGTCGCGTTCCTCGACCGGGTCACCGATCCCGCGACGGGGCGCGTGGGCTACACGATGCGCGGGAACGGGCCGGCGCGGCCCATGGATGTGGTCGATCGCTTCCCGCAGGATCGGTCGGAGGCGCTGACGGCGGAGGGAGTGCTGGTGCGGCGGTTCTCGAGCAGCGGGGATGCCTCCTCCGACGCGCTGGTCCGGCGGGGCACGGCACTGTGCCTGGAGCGCCTGCCGGCATGGGACCCGGCGGCCGGCGGGACCGACTTCGTCTACTGGTACTTCGGGACCCTCGCCACTCGCCTCGAGGGCGGTGACGGCTGGCGGCGCTGGCGGGAGGCGCGGGATCGGGAGTGGAGCCGCATGCAGCGCGGCCCCGCCGACGGCTGCGCCCGCGGGTCATGGGATCCGGTGGACGCCTGGGGTTCGGAGGGTGGACGGGTGTACGCCACGGCTCTCTCCGTGATGGGTGCGGCGGTGCGTGAACCGGCGCACGGACCGGCGGGGCCGCGGTAGGGACCGTGGGGCGGCTCCGTCACGGACTCTTCGCGACGGTCGCCCTCCTGTTCGCCTGCGCGGGGCCCGCGGCGGAGCCGGAGCGGCTCGCCCCGAGCCCGTCGGCGGCGCGCGAGGCGGTCGATGCCGCGCCGCCGCGGGCGGCCCCGTCGCCGCCGCCGGCCACGCCGCCCGACGGGCAGGCCCCGCAGGGTTGCTGCGCCGCGCCACTCGTACGGGTACTGCTGCCGCCCCCCTCGGCGGTGACCCCGCCGGCGGCACCACCGGAGTCCGCACCCGCCGGGGTCAGGCCCCGCCGGGGTAAGTCGTCGTTCAACAACAAGTGGAACGCACCGAGGCCCAGCGAGAAGCCCGC